>NZ_JBITHZ010000011.1:0-75575 GCF_044458585.1 Nonomuraea sp. NPDC050451 | reverse complement strand
GCTTCGCACGGCCCCGGGTCTGCGGGCGCCAGTGACGGGACACGCACCTCCCATGGCGCCGCAGGCCCACCCATACCGCGTACTGGCGGGGAGGCGCAGACACGCGACGGAGGCTCACCGGCGCCAGGCAGGCCGGATTTACATAACCGAGGCGGACCAGATTCACAGGCGTCGGGCGGCGCCGCCCCACCGGGCCGGAACGGCGAGAGCGGACAAGCGCCACGCGGCGCCGGACAGACGCCGCCCAACGAGGTTCCGCCCTCTGGAGTGGCGTCACAGCCTCGAGACGGTGCCACGCTTTCCCGAGGGCCCGGCCATCCCGACGGCTCGACCACACCGCCTGATGGCACAGGCTCGCCGCCCGACACCATGGGCCGGTCGCCTTGTGGCGCCGGTCCACCGCCTGGCGCCGCGAGCTGGACGCCTGGTAGTGCCGGTTCGTCACCTTGCGGAGTGGGCCGATCGCCTGGTGGGGGTGGCTCGCTGCCTGGCGGGGTGGGCCGGTCGGCTCGCGGGGGAGACATGCCGCCTGGAGACGTGGACCGGTCGCCTGGTGGTGCCGGTTCGTCACCTTGCGGAGTGGGCCGATCGCCTGGTGGGGGTGGCTCGCTGCCTGGCGGGGTGGGCCGGTCGGCTCGCGGGGGAGACATGCCGCCTGGAGACGTGGACCGGTCGCCTGGTGGTGCCGGTTCGTCACCTTGCGGAGTGGGCCGGTCGCCTGGTGGGGGTGGCTCGCTGCCTGGAAGCGTGGGCTGGTCGGCTGATGGTGCAAGCTCCCCGCCTGGCGGGGTGGGCTGGTCGCCTGACGGCGGGAACTGGCCGTCAGACACTGGGGGCTGGGGGTCGCTTGAGGGGCGTGGAAGCTGGCCGTCTCCCGAGGGCGCCGAGGGATGGCCGCCCTCGCACGACGTTGACGACGCGGCGGCTCGCCCCTGCGACGACGGCTCGTCCGCTCAGCCCGATGCAGGCGGCTCGCCAGACTCACCTGGCAACGGAGGCTCGCCAACCCCGGGCGGATCCCCGCCGGGCCGCACGGGTACGCCGGGTCCCGAGGCCGGGCGCACCACCGGCGACTCGTACGGGAACGGCCATCGAGGGTGGTGGGTGCTGTTCGCCATCGTGGGCACGGCCGCCCTCGCAGGGACGGCGTTCTGGATCGCCCACAAGCTCGGCCCGCGCCCCGACCCTCCGGCCGACCCGAGTTCTGAACCCCTGCCTGACTCCAGCCCCGATCCTCCACATGGCCCGAACGACTGAACCCTCCTGCCCGCCCGCCCGCTACACGCCCGCTGCACGCCCGCGGCGAGCAGCTGCGATCGGCACGAGCGCTTGGCGGGGCCGTCTATCCGCTCGTTTCGGCGCGAGCGCGTGGACGGGCGGCGTGACTGCTCGTCCTGGCGCAAGAGTCTGGATGAGCCGCCTGGCTCCTCGCTTCGGCATGAGCGCAAAGAAGGGCCACCTGGCTCCTCGTCCCGGCATGAGCGCGTGGATGGGCGGTTGGCTGCTCGTTTCGGCATGAGCGCGGATGGGCCGTAGGGCTGCTCGTTTCGGCACGAGCGCAAAGACGAGCCACCGGGCTGCTCCTCTTGGCACGAGCGTCCAGGCGAGCCGCCTGGCTGCTCGTCCAATAACGTGACCGTGCTGGGAGTAGAGCCGACGAACGCCAGGGACCACCCGCCTGTGGGGCGCCGGGTGGTGCAGGGGAACGGAGCCCGGTCGCCCATGGAGGCAGGAGGGCGCAGGCTGGCCCGGCGCGCGTCCACGTGTGATGACGCCTCGTGCGGCCGCTTTCCAGCGGACAGCCGCGAGAGGTCGCCCGGTGACGGGGGTCAGATGCGGTCGGGGACCTGGTTGCCGGCTTCGCGGATCGCCCTGGGAAGGTTGGTCAAGGCAAGCAGGACGAAGCCGACGATGAAGAAGACGATCATGGAGACGATGGCGATCCGGTAGCTGTTGCTCAGCTGGAGCGCGATCGTGACCGTCAGGGAGCCGATGAACGCCGAGCCCTTGTCGCTGATCTGCAGCAGGCTGAAATACTCGGCCTCCCGCCCCCTCGGGATCACCTGCGAGAACAGCGAGCGCGACAGCGCCTGCGTACCCCCCAGCACGATCGCGATAGCGAACGCCATCAGGTAGAACTGCAGCGCCTGCCCCTCCCCGACGAACAGCGCCGCCACCACGATCGCCGTCCACAGCACCAGGCTGGCCAGCACCGTGCGCTTGGTGCCGATGCTGCGGGCCAGCCGGCCCAGCAGCAGCGCGCCGAAGAACGCCACGAACTGCACCATCAGGATGGCCGTGATCTGCACCGTCTTGTCCAGCTTGAGGGCCTCGGAGGCGAAGGCCGCGCTGTTGCCGATCACTGTCTGCACGCCGTCGTTGTAGACCAGGTACGCCACCAGGAACAGCAGCGTCAGCGGATAGCGGCGCAGCTCGGCCAGGGTGCGGCCGAGCTGGCGGAAGCTGCCGCCGACCGAGCGCAGCGCCGTGGTCTCGTGGACGGGGACGGGACGGTTGCGCAGCCGCAGCAGCGGGATGATCGTGAAGATCGCCCACCACAGACCGGCCGACATCATGCTGATGCGCACCGCCATGCCCTCGGCGACCCCCAGGCCCTCATGCTGCGTGTAGAGGACGAGGTTGAGGGCCAGCAGCAGGCCGCCGCCCAGATAGCCGATGGCCCAGCCGCGCGAGGACACCCCGTCGCGCTCGGCGGGGGTGGAGATCTGCGGCAGGAACGAGTCGTAGACCACGACCGAGGAGCCGTAGGCGAGGTTGGCCAGGATGAACAGCACCCCGCCCAGCATGTAGCGGTCGCCCTCGACGAAGTACAGCGCCATCGTGGCCAGCGCACCGACGTAGGCGAAGCCGCCGAGCATCTCCCGCTTGCGCCCGGTATGGTCGGCCAGCGCGCCCACCACGGGCAGCACCACGATCTGCAGGAACACCGCGATCGTCAGCGTCAGCCCGAAGAACGCGGCTGGCCTGATGTCGGCGCCGAGCACGTCGACGTAGCCGAGACCCGGGTTGGTCTTGACCAGGTTGTCGAAGCCCGCGACGCACGTGTCGGAGGCGATGTTCGGGAAGTCCTTGGCACAGGCCGCGGTCTTGGCGACCGGGATGAGGTACGGGCCGAGGAAGACCGAGATGATCGTGGTGTAGAAGGCGGAGTTGGCCCAGTCGTAGAAGTACCAGCCGCGCTGCTCACGCCTGCGGGCTGCGGGGGAGTCGTCGAGGGCCGCGGGGGGTGCGGGTACGGGCATGGTGTCGAGTCGCTCCTATGCGGCCGGGCGGCCCGGCCTGCAGGCTTATGGGGCTTTCTTGGCTTTTTTGGGCTGGTACGCCGTGCTCTCGATGCTTGCTCGTGCTGCGGGGCCCGGGCCGTCCTGTCGAGTTACGCGGCCAGGCTGCCGGGATGCCATTGGCCGCGGCGCTCCAGCACGGTCCGCAGACCGGAGACGTTGTCGGTCATGAGGCCGTCCACGCCCAGGTCGAGCAGGTGTTCCATGCGTATGGGGTCGTTGACGGTCCACACGTGGACCTGCATGCCGATGGCGTGCGCCGTACGTACCAGACTCCGGGTGGTCACCCGCAGCCCGCGGAAGCCCACCGGCACCTGCGCGCACGGGACGCCGGCGCGCGACAGGCGGGCCAGCAGGCGGCCGTAGCCGGAGGTGGACGCGGCCGCGCGCAGCGCGGCGACGCCGCGCGGGCCGAGCGCCGAGCACACCTCCCTGCCCATCGCCGCCCTGGCCAGCGCCAGCCGCTCGTCGGAGAAGGAGGTCAGGCAGACGCGGTCATAGGAGTTGGTACGCCGGATCGCCTCGGCCAGCGGCGCGATGGCGGCGGCCTCCTTGACGTCGATGTTGAAGCGGATCTCGGGCCAGGTGCCCAGCAGATCCTCCAGCAGCGGGATCTCGTGAACCCCGCCGATGCGGGCCTGCCTCACCGCCCGGTAGGGCAGCTCCGAGATGCGGCCCCGCTGGTCGGTCACCCGGTCGAGCGTGTGGTCGTGGAAGGCGAGCAGCACGCCGTCGGAGGTGGCGTGCGCGTCGGTCTCCAGGTAGGTGTAGCCGAGCCCGACCGCCCGCTCGAAGGCCGCAATGGAGTTTTCCGCGCCCTCGGCGGCGCCTCCGCGGTGCGCGAAGGCCAGCGGGCCCGGATGGTCGAGAAAGGCGAATCGACGGCTCAGCACGTCCTGAGTATGCCTTCCGTGGGTGAACGGTTCGGTTACGGTTCGAGGAGATTCTCCCACTCTTGGCGGCGGGCCTCGGCCAGCGCGATAGCGGCGGCCACCGCCACGTTGAACGACCCGACCCGCCCGACCTGCGGGATGTAGCAGACGCCGTCCACGGCGTCGAGCAGCGCAGGGGAACAGCCGTGGTCCTCGCTGCCGACGACCAGGCACACGTCGCGGCCCAGGTCGGCGCGGTGCAGCGGCACGGCCTCGGCGGTCAGCTCGATGGCGTGCACGGTGTAGCCCCCCGCCTTGGCGGCCTTGACCGCCTCGGTGGCCAGGATCGGCTCGTGCCAGGTGACCAGGCGTTCGGTGCCGAGCGCGGTCTTGCCGGCCTTGGGGTTGGTCGGCGGGGTGGCGTTGCCGGCGAGCCAGATCTCGTCCACGCCGAACGCGGCGGCGCTGCGGAAGATCGAGCCGATGTTGAACGGGCCGGTGACCGACTCGATGATCATGGCGAGGCGGTTCTGGGTGTTCCTGCGCCAGGTGCGGTTGAGCCGCTTGACGTCGGTGGGGCGCAGTTGCCTTCTCATCGGGTCACCTTCAGGATCCGGTAGGCGGCCCGGCTGGCCTCGCGGGAGGCCTGCCAGCCCTGCTCGCCGAGCCAGCGCTGCAGGGAGTCCGAGCCGAGGTGTTTCTGGACGACCAGGTAGGCGACGCCGTCGGGCGTGAGCCGGGTCAGCCACCTGGTGAGCATTTCGTGCAGGGCCTGCTTCCCAATACGGATCGCAGGGTTAGACCAGATTGCCCGAAATTTCACGTCATCTGGCACTTCGTCGACATGTACTGACCGTACTTTGTAAAGGCCCGCGGCCTCGGCATTCCTGGCGGTCAGCTCCAGGCTCCGCCGGTTCACATCGACGGCCCACACGGTCGCCTCGGGCGCCCGGGAGGCCATGGTCAGCGCGATCGGCCCGTACCCGCAGCCCAGGTCGAGCAGATCGCCCTCCTGCGGCGGCGGCGGGACGGTCTCTAGCAGGATGCGCGTGCCCACGTCGACCCGTTCCGGCGAGAACACGCCGCTGTCGGTCTCCAGCCGCAGGTGCAGATCGGGCAGGACCAGGTCGACGGAGCCTGGCTTGCTCGCTGCCTTCGGCTGTTCGGAGAAGTAGTGGGCCACGTCGCAAAACGTTACCGGACCGGCCCGGATCCCCGACGCACGCGACCAACCGGGGCCGGGGTCTCGCGGCGTCACGAAACGCTCACAGACCCACCGCTCGGGGCAGGTGGAGCAGATGGTGGAGGCGGGCGGTGAGGCAGGCGGGCAGGTGGGGGAGGCGGGCAGGTGGGCTCGGGAGTGGTGAAGCTAGGGAGTTGTGGGCACTGGTGAGGCTGGGGAAGTGCAGGGGCCTGGATGAGGCAGGGGAAGTGATGTCAACTTCTGAGGCCTGGGAAATGGCGGGCTGGGTGCTGGTGGGGCCAACGGGGCGGCGGGAGACGGCGGGAGCCCCTGAGCGCGGGATGCTGGGCCCGGTGACGTTCGGGGCGGCCCTGAGCACGGGGTGCTTGGACGCGGCATCTCGGGTTGCGGTCCTTGGTGGGAGCCGCTTGGCGTGGCGCTGTCGTCCTCGGCATGCGGTCCCGTCCTGCTGCGCTCGCCCTCCGGTTGAGGCGCGCGGCCCATCGTGCTGCGCTGGCCCACGGTCCAGGCATGCGGCCCGTCGTGCTTCTCTGGCCCACGGTCCAGGCGTGCGGTGCGGCCCCTGGCAGCCGGTTGTGGCGCGCGGACCTGGGCGCGGGGTGCTGGGCCAGTGACGGCTCTGGCGCCGTCCTGGGTGCGGGGTGTTTAGGCGCGGCGTCTGGGGTTGCGGTTCTTGGGTGCGTGGCGCTCAGGCGTGGCGCTGTCGCCCTCGGGACGCGGATCCGTCGTGCTGGGCTGGACCACTGGTTCAGGTATGTGGTTCTCGGTCCCTGGCAGGCGGTTGCGGTGCGTGGCCCTGACCGCGGGGGCGTGGTGGCGGGTCAGCGTGGTCGGCGTGCGGATTCCTAGACACGGCGGCTTCGGCTTACGGCCCACTCGCGTTGCATCACCGCGGCTCCCGGCCTCAGCCTCCGGCCCTGGCCTCACGTGCGCCGCTGGCGCCAGCCCCTCGGGCGTCCTGCCCCGGCCCTCAGCCCCGGCTCTCGGCCCCGGCTCTCGGCCCCGGCTCTCGGCCCCGGCTCTCGGCCCTCAGCCCCGGCTCTCGGCCCCGGCCCTCAAACCCAGCCCTGATGGCCGGGCTTCGCTCCAGTGCCGGCCTTGCCCTCTCTGGGCTCGAGCTCGGCCGCCGTTGCCTCGTCCCGGTCCCCAGTCCCGGGTCTCAATCCCAGCCCTGGTGGCCGGGTTCCGCCCCAGCACCGGCCCTGACCCCTGGCCTCCAGCCGGGCCGCCGTGCCCCAGCGCCGGCCCAGTCCCAGCCCCGGGCCAGTCCCAGCCCCGGGCCAGTCCCAGCTCCAGGCCCCGCTTTTAGGTGGGGCCGGGGGGTCAGTGGGTGGGGGTTAGGGTGCGTTTTCTGGAGGCGTAGATGTCGTCCACCAGCCTGTACGTGCGTGCCTGCTCTGCCGTGAAGATCCGGTCCCGCTCGATGTCCTTCCTGATCTCCAGGAGCCCTCGCCCCGTGTGCCGGGAAAGGATCTCCTCCTGCTGGTCGCGCATCCGCAGGATCTCCCTGGCGTGGATCTCCAGGTCGCTGCCCTGTCCGCGGCCGCCCTCCGCGTGGGGCTGGTGGAGCAGGACGCGGGCGTGGGGCAGGGCGGCGCGTTTGCCGGGCGTGCCCGCCGCCAGCAGGACCGCCGCGGCCGAGGCCGCCTCGCCGATGCAGACGGTGTGGATCTCCGGCCGGATGAACTGCATGGTGTCGTAGATGGCCGTCATGGCGGTGAACGAGCCGCCAGGGGAGTTGATGTAGATGCTGACGTCCTGGTCGGGGTCGAGCGACTCGAGCGTGAGCAACTGCGCCATCACGTCGTTGGCCACGGTGTCGTCGATGGGGGCGCCGATGAAGACGATCCGGTCCTCGAAGAGCTTGTTGTACGGGTTCATCTCCTTGATGCCGTACGACGTGCGCTCCGTGAACGAGGGCAGCACATAGCGGCCGCTCATATCAGTTCATCCCTTCTGCGATGTGGTCGACGATGCCGTAGTCCAGCGCCTCCTGGGCGGTGAACCAGCGGTCGCGGTCGGAGTCGGCCTGGATGCGCTCCAGCGGCTGGCCTGTGTGGTGGGCGATGATCTCGGCCATCCGGCGCTTGGTGTAGAGCATGTTGTCGGCCTGGATCTGGATGTCGCTGGCCGAGCCGCCGATGCCGCCGAGCGGCTGGTGCATGACGATGCGGGAGTTGGGCAGGGCGTAGCGCTTGCCCTTGGCGCCCGCCGTCAGCAGGACCTGCCCCATGGACGCGGCGAACCCCATCGCCACCGTCGCCACATCGCACGGAATGAACTGGATCATGTCGTAGAGCGCCATCCCGGCGGTCACGGACCCGCCCGGCGAATTGATGTAAAGCGTTATGTCGCGGTGTGGGTCTTCGGCCGCCAGCAATAGGAGCTCCCCGCAGAGCCGGTTGCAAATCTCGTCGTCGACCTCCTGGCCGAGGACGACGATCCGCTCTTTCAGCAGGCGCTGGCTGAGCTGGTCTGGCCAGGCTGCACGCTGGGTCTCCGTCATGACCGGTCGCCTTTCTGTGCTGGATATTCCGAGAAAAACGCTAGACCCGGCGGGCGTGAATTCTGGAATTATTTCGCTGGGGGCGCATTTCTCTAAGGGCGCATTCCACCGACAGCGAATAACCATCGACATACAATCGCGGATGTGAGAAGGAACCTGCCCCGCCGATGGGCGTGCCTCATCCTGGGCGGCGCGCTGCTGATGCCGTACATGATGGCCGGCGTCCTGATCGCGGCCCAGTGGCAGGGCCAGAACGCCAACCTGCTGCTGCCCATCCAGATCGGCGTGTTCGTGGCGGTGCTGCCGGTGGTGGCCGTTACCGGCCTGTTCCTGCCGATCCGGGCGCTGGAGGTGAACGCGGCGCAGGGGCTGCTCGGGGCGCACGTCGAGACGCCGCCCAGGCAGGCGGGCCGCACCTGGCAGGAGCGGCGCCGGACCGCCGCCTGGTTCACCCTGCACCTGGCGATCGGCGGGCTGGTCAGCGGTTCCACGCTGGCCATCGTGCCGTTCACGCTGGTCACGCTCGCGCTGCCGTTCGCCGGGCGGGCGACCCCGATCATCGGCGTCATGGTGGAGCCGGGATGGCCCGCGGTGTTGTGGCTGCTGGGCGGGCTGGCGCTGCTGGGGGCGCTGGTGGCGACCGCGGCGGGCGCGGGCGAGCTGCTGGCCAGGCTGGCTCCCGTCCTGCTCGGCCCCACCCCGGCCGAACGCCTGGCCGCCGCCGAAGAGCATGCCCGTACGCTCGCCGAACGCAACCGGCTGGCCCGCGAGCTGCACGACTCGGTCGGGCACGCGCTCAGCGTCGTCACCCTGCAGGCCGCCGCCGCGGGGCGGGTCCTCGACCGCGACCCGGAGACCGCCAGGAAGGCCCTGGCCGCCATCGAGCAGTCGGCCCGCACCGCCCTGGAGGATCTCGACCACGTCCTGGGCGTGCTCCGCGAAGACGGCCGAGCTGAGGACGGCCGAGCTGGGGACGGCCGAGCTGAGGACCGGGTCGATGGCTCTTGGAGTGGTATCGATCGCCCCGGCGTCTCTCTCGATGGTCGCCAGGGTGATGGTGATCGTGCCGGTGTCGTGCCGTCCGGCCGGATCTCGGGGGTGGCGCCCCGTCGGTCCCGTTCCGAAGGGACGTCTGGTGGGAGGGGCTTCGATCCGGGTGGGCGGGTCAGGGCGCCGCAGGCCACGCTGGCCGACCTCGACGAGCTCGTCGCCGCCTCGGGCGCTCAGGTGCGGCAGGAGGTGGGCGACCTGTCCGCCGTGCCCGCCGTGGTCTCCCGGGAGGCGTACCGGATCCTCCAGGAGGCGCTCACCAACGCCATCAAGCACGGCCACGGTCCTGTGCGCCTGGCCGCCGCCGTACAGGACGACGACCTGAGGCTAGAGGTCACGAACCCGGGACGGGGGGACGGCGGCGGCGGTCCTGGAGGCAGGGGCGTGACGGGGATGCGCGAGCGTGTCCGGCTGCTGCGCGGCGAACTGGACGCGGGGCCCACGGAGGCCGGATGGAAGGTCACGGTACGGCTGCCGCTACGGTCGAGCCCATGACGCTCAGAGTGGTGATCGCCGACGACGAGGACCTCATCCGCGCCGGACTGCGGATCATCATCGAGGCCGAGCCGGACCTGACCGTGGTCGGCGAGGCCGCGGACGGTGCCGCCGTCCTGCCCCTGGTCCGCCGTGAGCGGCCCGACGTCGTCCTCATGGACGTACGCATGCCCGCGCTCGACGGCATCCAGGCCACCGAGCGCCTGCTGGCTCTGGACGCGCCGCCGAAGGTGCTGGTGGTGACCACGTTCGAGAACGACGACTACGTCTACGATGCGCTGCGGGCCGGGGCCAGCGGGTTCCTGCTCAAGCGCACCAGGCCGGACGATCTGATCAAGGCGGTCAAGCTGGTCGCGGCGGGGGAGTCGTTGCTGTTCCCGGCCGCGATCCGGGCGCTGGCCGGGCGGCGGCCCCATGGGCCGGGGCTGGTGGCCGGGATCGACCGGCTGACCGGCCGTGAGGGTGATGTGCTGCGTCTGATGACCAAGGGGCTGTCCAACAACGAGATCGCGGCCGAGCTGGTGGTCAGCCAGGAGACGGTCAAGACGCATGTGGGGAACGTGCTGGCCAAGCTGGGTGCTCGGGATCGGACCCAGGCCGTGATCGCCGCCTACGAGTCGGGCTTCGTCTCACCGCGCTGAGATGGCGTCACCCGAAGGGCCCCGAGCCCCGGCCGGTGGGTTGATGGCTCTCCCGCCGTGCGGGGCTGGGGCTCTTTGGGGTGAGGGGGTGTGGGGTGGGTTGATGGCTCTCCCGCCGTGCGGGGCTGGGGCTCTTTGGGATGAAGGGGGTGTGGGTGGGTTGGGGGCTCTCCCGCCGTTCGGGACCTGGGTCCTTCGGGGTGACGGGGAGGGGAGTGGTTTCCCGCCAGCGGGCAAGGCGGGTCAGGGGTGGATGGCGGCGCGGCGTAGGAGCTCGGATGCGGGCAGCAGGGTCGCCTCCGTGGCCGTGAGGCCGGTGGCGGTCAGGACTTGGTCGACCAGGTGCAGGCCCACCGCGTACCCCGCCATGTCGGGGAGGCCGCGCGGTTCCTGCCCGAAGGCACGCGCCACGCTGTCCCCCAGCACGTACGCCGGCGTGTTCTGCATCCCGGCCAGCGAGAAGTCAGCCATGATCCGCTCGTACGCCCGCTCGAACGCCTCCCCCCTCACCATGGACGACCACGGCCCCATGGCCTCGGCCCCCGACAGCTCCCGTACGAACGCCTCGGCCAGCCCCTCGGCCACCACGTGCTCGCCCACGGTCACCGTCATCGGGTTCCACTCGACGTTGGTGTAGCGGACGTTGTGGTGGAACTCGTGCACCGCCAGGTGCCCGATCCGGCCGATCACCTCGTCCGACGGCCAGGCCAGCAGGTAGAGCCACTCGGGCGAGCCGCCCATACCGTAGTAACCGCCGCTCAACTTCATCAGGTGCTCGTTGTCCGGATTCCCCATCACGAACATGACCTGCACCGACTCCCGCTGCTTGGCGTCGCGCAGCCGGTCGGAGGCGCGCTCCAGCTCCCGCCGCACCTGCCCGAGCACGTCGGCGTCGATCATGCGCTGCACGGCGGGCAGGTAGCGCGGGTCGTCGGCGTCGACGCGGAAGCCGCCGGCCTGGTGGTGGAGGTCGACGATGTCGCCGGGCATCGGAATGGCCGAGCGCATCGGCGCCAGGACGTCCCGCAGGGCGTCGGGCCGCCCTTCGAGCGGCTCGCGCAGCAGGGCGGCCATCGCCGTGAGGGTGTCGTGAACGATGAATTCCATGCCGGGGAAGCTAAAGCCTCCTGTTACGTCAGGCTCAAGCTAATTGAAGAGCGGGGACTCGTCGCCCATCTCGTCGCCGGGTGTCTGCCCGGGCGTGACCTGCCCGCTCTCCGACGGGGAGGGCGAGGGCGACGGCGAGGGCCGCGGTTCGGGGGTGGCCGGCGTCGGCGGCGGCGTCGGCACGAACACCGTCGGCGGCAGTTGCCGGGGCTGCGGCTCGCTGTCGCGCCGGCCCAGCAACAGCAGCAGCAGGATCGCCGTCACCAGCAACAGCAGCAGCACCAGCGCCAGCGCGGCCATCAGGACCCGCTTGCGGGTCTCGGTGAGCGGCCTGCGCTGCCGCGTCGGCCCGGGCAGCGCCGGCGCGCGGTCGGTCAGCCAGTACGGCACGAAGTCGGGCCCGTGCGCCTCGCCGATGAACGTCCCGCCCACCATGACGGGATCGAGGAAGCGCTCGGCCCCGGGCCGGCCGGGCACGTACGGGACCGCCACCCAGGGCGCGTGCCCGCCGTCGAAGGCGAGCACGTCGGGCGTGTCGTCCAGTACCGCGCCCCGCGACCGCCCGGAACGGCCGAGCCAGCCGCGCAATCCGGACCGTTCGCCCCTGGCCTCCCTGACCGCGGTCACGAACCGGTCGCGGGCGGCGGCGTCGAGCGCGGCCCCTCGGGTGAGCACGGCGACGGACACCGCGCGCCCGTCGGGTCCCTGGCCGAGGTACACGAAGCCGGCCGGGGCAGTGTGGAGGCGGGCCTGGACCACGTAAGGCCCCAGCCGGGGTGGATCGCCGTACTGCAGGGGACTTGCCACGTTTGCCATGAAAGCACAGACGTGGCGTCGTGCACGTTTGCGGCGCGTTTGGTGGAATGGCGTCATGAGCGTCGCCGAAGAGTTGCCAGGCGGAAACGACGCGGCACTGCTGCGTCAAAGTCTCGACGAGGTCCGGCGTGTCATCGTCGGCCAGGACCACATGGTCGAAAGGCTCATCGTGGCCCTGCTGGCCCGCGGGCACTGCCTGCTCGAAGGAGTCCCAGGCGTCGCCAAGACCCTCGCCGCCTCCACCCTGGCCACTGTCGTGGGCGGCACGTTCGCCCGGATCCAGTTCACCCCCGACCTCGTGCCGAGCGACATCATCGGCACCCGCGTCTTCCACCCCTCCAACGAGAAGTTCGATGTCGAGCTCGGCCCCGTGTTCGTGAACTTCCTGCTGGCCGACGAGATCAACCGCGCCCCCGCCAAGGTCCAGTCCGCGCTGCTGGAGGTGATGGCCGAGCGGCAGGTCACCCTCGCCGGCGTCACCCACCCGCTGCCCAAACCGTTCATCGTGCTCGCCACCCAGAACCCGATCGAGTCCGAGGGCGTCTATCCGCTGCCGGAGGTGCAGCGCGACCGGTTCCTGTTCCGGGTAAGGGTGCCGCACCCCAGCGCGCACGAGGAGCTGGAGATCCTCCACCGGATGAGCGTCAGGCCGCCGGTCCCCGAGCGGGTGCTCGACCCCGACAAGCTGCTGGCCCTGCAGGAGGCGGCCGAGCAGGTCTCGGTGCACCAGCTCGTCGCCGACTACGTGGTGCGGCTGGTCATGTCCACCCGCAGCCCCGCCGATTACGGCCTGCCCGACCTCATCGACACCATCGAGATCGGCGTCAGCCCCCGGGCCACGCTGGGCCTGGTCTCGGCCGGGCGGGCCCTCGCCCTGCTGCGCGGCCGCGACTACCTGCTGCCCGACGACGTACGCGACGTGGCGGTGGACGTCATGTCGCACCGGCTCATGCTCACGTTCGACGCCCTGGCCGACGGCGTCGACCCGGAGCAGGTCGTCAAGCAGATCCTGCAAGCCGTGCCCCCGCCCCTCGTCGTCTGGAACCAGAACCGGTGAGCGGCCTGTGAACACGGCCGAACAGGCGCTCAGACGGCTGGAGCTGACGGTCACCCGGCGGCTGGACGGGCTGCTGCACGGCGCCCACCAGGGGCTGCTGCCGGGGCCGGGCAGCGAGGCCGGCGACAGCCGCGTGTACGTGCCCGGCGAGGACGACGTGCGCCGCATGGACTGGGCGGTCACCGCGCGTACGACCGTCCCGCACGTACGCGACCTGATCGCCGACCGCGAACTGGAGACCTGGGCGCTGGCCGACCTGTCGCCCAGCATGGACTTCGGCACCGCCGACACCGACAAACGCGACCTGGTGGTGGCGGCGGTCGGCGCGATCGGGTTCCTGTCGAGCAGGATGGGCGACAGGTTCGGCGCGCTGGTGCTGCACGATGAGTACGTGCACCGCATGCCCGCGCGCACCGGCCGCCCGGCCCTGTACGGGCTGCTGCACTCGCTCATGGACGCCCCGCGCGGCCGGATCGTGCCCGACGCGCCCGATCTGGCCGAGGGCATCGAGGTGCTGTCGGCCAGCCGCAGGCGGCGCGGCGTGCGGCTGATCGTCTCCGACTTCCTCGACGCCCGCCCCAGCCTCGACCCCGACGCCGAACGCCCCTGGGAGCGCCCCATCAGGCGGCTGGCCGCCCGTCATCAGGTGCTGGCGGTGGAGGTGATCGACCCGCGCGAGCTGGAGTTGCCCGACGTGGGCCGAGTCGCGTTCACCGACCCCGAGAGCGGGAAAGTACGCGAAGTGCATCTTTCACCCAAGGTTCGGCAAGCGTACGCGGAGGCGGCCGCCCTGCAGCGCGAGGGCACCCGCGTGGCGCTGCGCCGCGCCGGCATCGCCCACCTCGTGCTGCGTACCGACCGCGACTGGGTGTTCGACATCGCGCAGTTCGTCCTCCGCCAGCGCCGCATGAGCCACCTCGCCCACAGGAGACCTACGTGACCGAGCGAAGCGAGGGAACAATTAGACGCAGCACTTTGGTCGCAAGGCCGACGAAGGAGGCCTTGTGACTTTTCTGGCCCCCGGCTGGCTTTGGCTGTTCCTGCTGGTGGGGCTGCTGGTGGCCGGGTACATCGCCTCGATGTTCGCCCGGCGCCGCTACACCGTGCGCTTCACGAACCTGGCCCTGCTCGACCTCGTCGCCCCCGCCGGCCCCGGCTGGCGCCGCCACGTCGCCCCCGCGCTGTTCCTCCTCATGATGGCGCTCCTGGTCGTCGGCGCCGCCAAACCCGCCGACCAGGTACGCGTGCCGCGCGACCGCGCCACCATCATGATCGCGCTGGACGTGTCGCTGTCCATGGACGCCGACGACGTCCAGCCCAACCGGATCAACGCGGCCAAGGCCGCGGCGCAGGCGTTCGTCAGGGAGCTGCCGGACCGCTTCAACGTCGGTGTGGTGTCCTTCGCCCGCTCCGCCAACGTCGTCATCTCGCCCACCACCGACCACCAGGCCGTGGTCACCGCCGTCGGCACCCTCACCACCCGCCCGGGCACCGCGATCGGCGAGGCCGTCTTCAACGCGCTCGACTCGCTGCGCTCGTTCGACCAGCAGGCCGCCACCGACCCGCCGCCGGCCGCGATCGTGCTGCTGTCCGACGGCGACAACACCTCGGGCAGGTCGGTGAACGAGGCCATCGACGCCGCCCAGCAGGCCCGCGTGCCGGTCTCCACGATCGCGTACGGCACCCAGGAGGGCACCGTCAACATCGACGGCCGGCCGGTGAACGTGCCGGTCAACAAGCAGACCCTGCAGTCGTTGTCCGACGGGACCAGCGGGCGGGCCTACAGCGCCGAGTCCGGCAGCGAGCTGCGCGAGGTCTACGAGCAGATCGGCACCTCGCTCGGCTACAAGCTGGTCAACCAGGAGATCACCCAGTGGTTCATCGTGGCCGCGATCCTGGCGGGGCTGCTGGTGGCGGGTGCGGCGGTGCTGTTCGGCTCCCGGATCCCCTGACGTCACCCCTGCCCCAAGGCCGGTCACTGTACGACTTGTACACTCTTGGGGTTTCTTGGGGGAAATCGGGGGAGTGGCGTGCCGCTGGAGCAGGTCCTGGTGTTGCTGGTCGCGGCGGCAGGGGCGGGATGGGTCGACGCCGTCGTGGGCGGGGGCGGGCTGGTGCAGCTCCCCGCGATCTTGATGACGGGGCTGCCCACGGTCGAGGCGATGGCCACCAACAAGCTGTCGTCGGTCTTCGGCACCACCTCCGCGGCCGTCGCGTACGCCCGCTCCACCAAGATCGACCGGCAGGTGGCCCTCCCCGGCGCGGGGCTGGCCGTGCTGAGCGCCGGGCTCGGGGCGTCGGCGGCGGCGGCGATCTCGGCCGAGGTGCTGCGGCCCGTCGTCATGGTGGTGCTGCTCGGGGTGGCCGCGTTCGTGACGCTGAGGCCCACGCTCGGTGCCGTGCCGGTGCCGCATCTGCGGACCAACGGCCGGGTGCTGGCCGCGGTGGCGGTGGCCGGGGTGGGGATCGCCTTCTACGACGGCATCATGGGGCCGGGCACGGGGACGTTCCTCATCATCGCCTTCACCACCATCCTCGGGCTGGACTTCGTCTCGGCCTCCGCGTCCGCCAAGATCATCAACGTGGGGACGAACCTCGGGGCGCTGGTGGTCTTCGGGGTCCAGGGGCACCTGAACTGGGGGCTCGGGCTCGGGATGGCCGTGTGCAACGTGGCCGGCGCCCAGCTCGGCGCGCGGATGGCGCTCAAGCGGGGCACCGGCTTCGTGCGGATCGTGCTGCTGTGCGTGGTGGTGGCCCTGGTGGCCAGGCTGGCGTGGCAGCAGTTCGCCGCCTGACGGCGCGCCGCGGGGGCTAGGCGAGGAGGGAGCGGACGTACTCGCCGATCGGCTGGGTGGGGCGGCCGATGAGGTCGCGCAGCGTGCCGGGGGTGTGGGAGAGCCAGCCGCGGGCGATGTTGACGTCCACGTCCGCCATCATCTCCGCGAACGGCGCCGGCAGGCCGGCACCGGCCAGCACGCCCGCGTACTCGTCCTTCGGCAGGTCCTGGTAGACGATCTCCTTGCCGGTGACCGCGGCGATCTCGGCGGCCAGGTCGGCCCGGGTCCAGGTCGTGTCGCCGGACAGCTCGTACACCTTGCCGTCGTGGCCCTCGCCCGTCAGCACGGCGGCCGCGGCGGCGGCGTAGTCGGCGCGGGAGGCGGAGGCCACCCGGCCGTCGCCGGCGGCGCCGTGCACGGCGCCGAGCTGCGGGGCGGCCGTGATCGACGGCGCGTAGACCTCGTTGTACCAGTTGTTGCGCAGGATCGTGTACGTCACTCCGGACGCCTTGATGTACTCCTCGGTCGCCCGGTGGTCGGCGGCCAGGAGGGCCTCGGTGGTGTCGGCGCCGGGCGCGCTGGTGTAGACGAGCGTGGCCCCGGCCTCCTTGGTGGCGTCCACGACGGTGGAGTGCTGCTGCAGGCGGTTGGGGTCCAGGCCGGAGATGAGCAGCACCTTGGTGGCGCCCCGCAGCGCGCTCCGGACGGTCTCGGGCCGGTCATAGTCGGCCTGGCGCACCTCGACGCCGAGGTCGGCGCCCTTCTCCGGGGTGCGGGCAGCGGCGACGATCTGCTCGGCGGGGACGCGATTCTTGAGCTCCTCGATCACCAGCCGGCCCAGCTGTCCGGTGGCTCCGGTCACCACGATCATGATTACTCCCATTCAGTACCCGCGATTTGGTTAGTACTTTCTATCAGAAAGTACCTGCGAACGCGTACGCTGGTTTCCATGGAGGAGTTCGAAGAGCTGGTGGCCGATGTCTTCTCGCGCCGGTGCACCTCGCGCTCGGTGCTGGAGACGATCACCGGCCGCTGGGCGATCCTGGCGCTGGTGGCCCTGTACGAGGGGACCTACCGCTTCAACGCGCTGCGCCGCCGGGTCGACGGGGTGAGCGAGAAGATGTTGTCCCAGACCCTCCACGCGCTCGAACGCGACGGCATGGTGCTGCGCGTGGCCGAGCCCTCGATCCCGCCCAAGGTCGAGTACAGCCTCACCGAGCTGGGCCGGGAGGCCGCCGAGCGCCTCATCCCCCTGCTGGAGTGGGTGGAGGAGAGCATGCCCCAGGTGGTGACCTCCCGGGAGGAGTACGCCGCCCGCTGAACGGCCGCTTTCCCGCAGGCCGCTTTCCTACAATGGGGCCATGCGTGCCAGCCGCCTGCTCTCGCTGCTCCTGCTCCTGCAGTCGCGCGGCCGCATGACCGCGCCGGAGCTGGCCGAGGAGCTGGAGGTGTCGGTCCGCACGGTCTACCGCGACGTGGAGGCGCTGTCGGCGGCCGGCGTGCCGGTCTACGCCGACCGAGGGCCCGCGGGCGGCTACCAGCTGCTCGACGGCTACCGCACCAGGCTCAACGGGCTGACCGCCGAGGAGGCCTCCTCGCTGTTCCTGGCGGGGCTGCCCGGCCCGGCGGCCGAGCTGGGGCTGGCCGAGGTGGCCGCCACCGCCGAGCTGAAGCTGCTGGCCGCGCTGCCGCCCGAGCCGCGCTCGCACGCCTCACGGATGCGCGAGCGGTTCCTGCTCGACGTGCCGAGCTGGTATCGCTCGGCCGACGACGTGCCGCATCTGAGCGAGGTGGCCGACGCGGTGTGGGACCAGCGGCCGCTGCACATGACCTACCGGCGCTGGGGGCAGCAGGAGGTCGACCGGGTGATCCATCCGTACGGGCTGGTGCTCAAGGGCGGCTCCTGGTACATGGTGGCCGCGCCGCCGGGCGGCAGCCCCCGCACCTACCGGGTGGCGCGGATCCTGACCGTGGAGACGCTGCCCGGCCGCTTCCCCTCGCCCGAGGGGTTCGAGCTGGGCGAGTTCTGGCAGGGCTACGCCAAGGAGTTCCGCGAGCGGATGTACACCGCCGAGGCCGTCATCAGGCTGGCCCCCGGCCGGGGTGATCTGCTGGCGTACACGATGGGCGCCGACGTGGTGGGCGCGGCGCTGGCCGCGGCCGGCGAGCCCGATCCGGAGGGCTGGCTGACGCTGACGGTGCCGATCGAGTCGATCACGCACGCGCGCTGGCTGCTGCTGCGGATGGGGGCGGACGTCGAGGTGCTGGGGCCGCCGGAGCTGCGGGCGCTGATGTGCGAGGCGGTCGCCGAGCTGCGCAAGCTGTACGAGTAGGGCGATAATCAGGCGACTTCCCGGCGCGGTTCTGGGAACATGCCGCGCATGTATCTTCTCGCTTTCGTTGGCGCGTGCGTCCTGGTGGCCATGGCGCCCGGGGTCAGCACGGCCATCATCCTGCGCCAGACGCTGCGCGCGGGCCGCGGCTCCGGCATGGCCGCCACGCTGGGCAACGAGACCGGCATCCTGCTGTGGGGGCTGGCGGCCGCCTTCGGCCTGTCGGCGCTGCTGGTGGCCTCGCAGCTCGCCTATGACGTGATGCGCGTGGTCGGCGCCGTGGTGCTGGTCGTGATGGGCGCGCAGGCGCTGTGGCAGGCCCGCAAGGGTGCCCCGGCGGCCGGCGCGGAGGCCGAGGGGGCGGTGGTGCCGGGCCTGCGCGGGCCGTACCTGGCGGGTCTCGGGACGTGCCTGGCCAACCCGAAGGCGGCGGTGTTCGCGATGTCGTTCCTGCCGCAGTTCGTCGCGCCGGGGCAGAATGTGCCGGTCACGCTCGCGACGCTGGCCGTCGTGTGGGTGCTGGTCGACCTGGCCTGGTACGGGCTGCTGATCTGGACGGTGGCCAAGGCCAAGGCGGTGCTGGGGCGGCCCGCGGTGCGCCGGCGGCTGGAGCAGATCTCCGGCGTGGTGCTGATCGGGCTGGGCGTGCGGCTGGCGGTGGAGTCGCGATGACGATCTGGCACGCGGAGCGGGGCGCGGGCGAGCCCGTTGTGCTGCTGCATTCGACGGCGGCCGACTCGGGCATGTGGGACGCGCAGGTGGAGGCCCTGTCCGAGCGCTTCCGGGTGATCACGGTGGACTTCCGGGGGTACGGGCGCAGCCCCTACCGATCGGACGGCCCTTACAGCGACGCCGACGACGTGGCGCGGCTGCTGGCCGCGCTGGAGGTGAGCCGGGCGGCGCTGGTCGGCTCGTCGGGCGGGGGCCGGGTCGCGCTGGAGCTGGCGGCGGCCGGGCTGGCCGGCCGGCTGGTGCTGCTCAATCCCATCTCCGACCTGCCGCCCACGCCGGACCTGCGGGCGTACTGGGACGAGGAGGGGCGCCTGCTGGAGGCGGGCGACGTCCAGGGGGCGGCGGAGCTGAACGCGCGCACCCTGCTCGGGCCCGAGGCGTCGCGGGAGGCGTTCGGGCGCGTGGTGGAGATGCAGCGGCACGCGTTCGAGGTGCAGTTGGCCGCAGATCCGGAGCCGTCGCAGGTCGAGAAGGAGTTCAAGGCCGCGCAGATCGACGTGCCGGCGCTGGTCGTGGCCGGCGCGCACGACCTGCCGTACTTCCAGGACAGCGCCCGCCACCTGGCCGGCGAGCTGCCCCGGGCGCGGCTGGTCGAGCTGGAGTGGGCCGGGCACCTGCCCGCCCTCGAACGTCCCGAGGAGATCAACCGGCTGCTCCTGGACTACCTTTAGGGCATGACGAACGACCTGGCGACCCTCCTTCGGCAGGCGCAGGACGACGACCCGCTGCTGGCACTGCACGCCACGACCGCCCTGCGCCGCGAGATCGAGCGTCTGGAGGCGGTCCAGGTGCGGCGGGCCAGGGTGGCGGGGCTGGCCTGGGCGCAGATCGCCGACGCGATCGGGGTGAGCAAGCAGGCCGTGCACAAGAAGTACGGCCGCCGCTAGCCCGTCCACCTGTCGGCGAACCAGCGCAGCGCGATGTTCCAGGAGTAGCCGCGCCGGATGCGCCCGGCAACGTCCGGGGGCAGGGTGTCCAGGCCGCGGTGCTCCAGCAGCACCTCCGTGCCGCCCTCGACCGGGCTGAAGGCCACCTCGATCTCCATCCGGCCGCTCTCGTTGAGCAGGTCGGCCCAGACGAGGCGGCGCGGCGGCTCCCAGGCGAGGACCCTGCCGGTGTCGACGTGGCCGCCGTCGGACCACAGCTCGCGCAGGAAGCCGTCCTCGAAGCGGATGCCGACCGCGCGGGCCGGGTCGACCCAGCTGTGGCGGCCGCGTACGTACCAGCTGTCGATCTCGTCGGTGAAGATCCGGAACGCGGTCGCCGGGTCGACGGGGACGGTGACGCTGGCCTGGACGGAATTCACCGGCCGCGCTCCACGTGGTCCTTGAACGAGCCGAGCTGCTCGGTCCAGAACGCCTGCACCTGGTCCAGCCAGGCCTGCAGCGCCGCGAACGGCTCCTGGCGCAGCGTGTAGAGGCGCAGGCGGGCGTCGGCGCCGCCCGCCTCGGCCTGTACGAGCCCGCCCGCCCGCAGCACGCGCAGGTGCCTGCTGAGGGCGGGGGCGCTCATCTGGACGGCCTGCGCCAGCTCGCCGGCCGGTCGCGGTCCTTCGCGCAGCAGGTCGATGACCTTGCGCCGGGTGGGATCGGCGAGCGCGGCCAGCGTGGCGTCGAGTTCGTTAACGTTGCTGTTAATTATTGCCTGCTTCCGTTAGGCTGTTAATCCTTAACGCTAGCGGTAATTATTGCGGAGGTGCGTACATGAGTGTCGAGCTGGGTTACTACACGCTGTCCGTCGCGGACCTGGAGCGGGCGGCCGCCTTCTACGGGGCGCTGTTCGGCTGGGAGTTCAGGCGCGAGCACGAGACGTACCTGCACGTCACGAACACGGCCGTGCCGATGGGGTTCGTCGCGCGCGGGCCCTCCTCGCAGCCGAACCTCTACTACCACGTCGCCGACATCGACGCGGCCGTCAAGCGGGTGCGGGAGCTGGGCGGCGACACCGGCGAGATGTACGACAGCAAGTCGGGGCGCGGCTGCACGTGCACCGACGACCAGGGCACGGAGATCAGCCTCTGGCAGCCCGCCCCCGGGTTCGACTAGGCCGTGTTCTCTACTCCGGGGCCTTGACGGTGGCGATGCCGAGGGTGCTGGTCATCGGCAGCAGCCCGGCCTCGAAGACCGCGCCCAGGAACGGTGTGGCCAGCCGGGCCAGCCGCTCGGCGCGCTCCTCCCCGAGCAGCCGCCACGGCTGCGCGGCCAGCTGGTCGGTCATCCGCTCGACCTGGTCGCGCAGCGCACGTCCCCGCTCGGTGTCCTGCCCGTCGGGGCCGACCAGCCCGCGGGCGGCCAGCCGCTCCCGGGCGGCGTCCCACTCCTGCTCGCTCCAGCCGCGCCCGGCGAAGTTCGCGACAGGGGCGGCGCCGATCGCGGCGAACGACACCAGCGCCTCGCAACCGTCCAGCTCCGCGGCCTGCAGCGCCGCCAGGTGGCCGTCACCGCGGTGCTCGCGCAGCACGGTGGCGGCCTGCCAGAGCACCAGGTGCGGCTCGTCGGGCCAGGGCAGGTCCAGGTTGGCCGCGGCGAACGGCCGCCCGGCCACGCTCACGCTCTCGGCGGCCCGCCTGGCCAGCTCCGCGGCCTCCGCCGCCTCGCCCGCCGTCACCTTGTCGCCCAGCAGATCGCGGTACGTGCGGTCGACGGCGGTCATCCGGGCTTCAAGCACCTGCTCGGGCGAGGCGACCTCCCACGCGGCGGGCACATGCTCGGCGATCGTCCGCGGGCTGAAGCTGTAGTACGCGGCGGTGGCCAGCCGGCTGCCGGCCCGGCCGAGCGGGGCCGTGCGGTAGGCGAAATAGCTCGGCCAGCGCGACTCCACGTCGTAGCCGAGCGCCGCCGCCTCCTCGAACGCTTGAGGCGAGAAGTACAGCACCGCGTGGATCGGCTCGAGCTGGTGCCACATGCGGCGGGCAAGTCCGGACGATGCGCTCATCACAATCCCTCACTGTCTAGATAAGCTATGCCAGTGACGATAGAGGCTTGGCGCATCACTGGTCAATCGCAAATAGACAGTTATGTCGGGAGGTGGGCGGAGCTGGCCGTCCTGCTGGTGAACGAGCTGGCCGTCACCCAGGCCCGCGGCCGTCCCGTGGACCCGCCCGCCGACCGCCGGGCCGCGCTGGAGGCGGCGTTCGGCCGGCAGGGCCGGCCCCCCAGCCGCGCGCTGACCGGCGCGGACGCCGACCGGCTCGCGGACGTGGCCGCCGAGCTCCATCCGGCCTTCACCGGCGACGTCGCCACGCTCAACGCCGCCCTGGTGCGCCACGCGGCCGTGCCCAACCTGCACGGCGACCCGCCCGTCCTGGCCTTCCACCGTCCCGATGCGGACCTGGTGGACGCCTGGGCCGCCGACGCCGGCACGGCCCTGGCCATGGTGATCGGCGTCGGCCAGGGCCGGCGGCTGCGGACCTGCGAGGCGGGCGGGTGCGAGCTGGTCTTCTTCGACGTCACCAGGAACGCCTCGCGCAGGTTCTGCGGCCTGTCCTGCCAGAACCGTGCCAAGGCCAGCGCCTACCGCGCCCGCCGCCGCGCCTGACCACGGGACCTGATTCTGTCGGTGGCGACGGGCATGATGGCCGCCATGGCTTCATGGCAGGAGTTCGAGCACCAGGCGCCGGAGCTGGGCGGGGTGGCGCGGCGGCTGATGGAGGCGTACCGGCACAAGGTGCTGGCCACGTTGCGCCAGGACGGCTCGCCCCGGGTCAGCGGCGTCGAGACCAGCTTCCGGGACGGCGAGCTGTGGACGGGGTCGATGCCGAGGGCAGTCAAGGCGTCCGACCTGCGCCGCGACCCGCGGATGGCGATCCACGTCACCTCCCGCGCCCCCGAGGGGGACGATCCGTCGTCGTGGGAGGGCGACCTGAAGCTGGCCGGGCGGGCCGTGGAGATCACCGATCGGGAGGTGCTGGCCTCGTTCGGGCTGCCGAGCGAGGAGTCGCACCTGTTCCGGATCGAGCTGACGGAGGTGGTGTGGACGCGGGTGGAGGGCGACGAGATCGTCATGGACGCCTGGCGCGAAGGGGTGGGGCTGCGCCAGATCCGCCGCAAGTAGCCCTCCGGGTCGGCTGCACCGGATCCGCCGCCACTAGCCTTCCGGGTCCGGCTAGTGGACGGAGAAGCCGCCGTCCACGAAGAGCATCTGCCCGGTGACGAACGCGGAGGTGTCCCCGGCCAGGAAGACGGCCGCGCCCGCGAAGTCCGCGGGCACGCCGTTGCGGCCGACCATGTGGCGGGCGGCGAGCGCTTCGACGCGGCCCGGGATGGCCTGGGCGGGTTCGGTCAGCGGGGTCAGCACGAAACCCGGGATGATCGTGTTGACGCACACCCCGCGGGCCGACCACGCCTCCGCCTGGGAGCGGGTCAGGCCGGCGATGGCGGCCTTGGCCGTGCCGTACGCGCCGCTGTCGCCGAAGGCGCTGATGGACTGCTGGGAGCCGAGGTTGATGATGCGGCCCCAGCCGCGGGCGGCCATCCTCGGGCCGAAGTGCTGGCCGAGGAGATAGGGGGCGGTGAGGTTGACGGCGATGGTGCGCTCGTAGTCCTCGACGGTGAGGTCGGCCATGGGTTTGCGGATGTTGTTGCCGGCGTCGTTGACGAGGATGTCGACGTCGCCCGCCGTGGCGCACACGCGCCGGACGTCATCGCGGTCGGCGAGGTCGGCGCCGATCCAGGAGGCGGTGACGCCGTGCTCGCGCAGGCGGGTGACGGCCTTGTCGAGCTCGCTCTCCCTGCGGGCGACCAGCACGACCTCGGCCCCGGCGCGGCCGATCGCCTCGGCGATGGCATACCCGATGCCGGAACTGCCGCCGGTCACCAGGGCGCGCCGGCCGTCGAGGGAGAACAGTTCCCGCAGATAGTCAGACATGATCGGACAAGCTAGCACCCCGGGGCAGGCGGCCCATCGCCCGAGGGGCACTGCGGCCGTCGAGGAGGCCTGGGCAGCTGCTGAGCGTGGGCTCGGCACGTTCACCTCGAACGCGGTCCGCTCCTTGCCCAGCATGCACACCGTTTGCCGGCCGCGGTGTCAAGGGGCGCCGGCGTCGGGTGCGCCCAGGACCTCGCGCAGTGCGGTGATGGACGGGGTGAAGAAGTAACCGCCGCCGGTGGGGATGACGAAGTCGCGTACTGCGGCCAGAGTGGTTCCGCCCGCGGTGGGGACGGCACATTGGCGGAGCCGGTGCTGACCGGGCTGCCCGTTCTGGCCGACGAGCATGTCGTGGTCCCCGGGGCTGCGAGGGTTGGCGTAGTCGCCCATCCACTGACGGTTGAGAAACTCGAACTGGTCGACGATTGACGTTTGGTAGGACAAGAACAACAGCCCGCGGTCGGCGTCCGGATCTTGGTCGTAGACCGGCCCGTAGGGGAGCCCGCGGCGCAGGATCCGGCGGGTGAAGGAGGCCATACGGCCGCCCACGTCGCTGGCGGCAGTACGGGGATTGACCTTGCGGATGTGCGCGAACTGCGGGCAGATCAGGCCGATCGGGTCGGCGTCGGCGTCCGGGTGGTCGCGGTCGGTGGTCTCGCCGTTGGTGAGGACAAGCGCACGGGCGTCGGAACCGAACTCGAAGTAGTCGTTGCGCAGCCGGTCCACGCCGAGTTCAGGGATGTCCTTGCCGGGGGTGCGTGCGACCGGCGCGCCGCTGGGCCAGCGGCCGACGACATCGGCGCCGATCTTCTGGGCGGTGATCTCCCAGGGAAGCAGACGGCGTGCGGATTCCTCCAGGAACGCGCGGAACGCGGGCACGTCCTGCCGCAACCGGCGGAAAGCGAGGTAGGAGCCGTTGCGGCTCCAGTGGGGGCCGGGCAGCCGCTCGTCGCCGCGCAACAGCGGGTCGCTGCCCTGGCCGGGGTAGCCGAACACGAACTCGCCCGGCCACACCAGGTGCTGGCCGGGCAGTCCGTACAGCCAGCACTCAGGCCGCTGGCCCGCTATGTCGGCCACGTACCGGGGAGTGAGGAAGTCCGCGTTCTGCCCGTATCGGCCGCGGACACCGGGCTGGGACACTCCGTCCTGGAAGCCGAAATGCTCCGAGCCGATGGCGTCGAGCTTGTGCCCCAGCTCCTCGTAGACCACGCCGAACCCGTGGCGGGCCAGCTCCGGCCGCAGCTCGCCGAGGTAGTCGCCCAGATCACCTTCGTCATCGGCGCCGATGACCAGCAGGATGTCCGGGTCGCGCACCTTCCACGTGCTGTGGTGGCCCTCGGCGGTGGGGTCGGCCGGATCGCCCAGGGACGTCGATCGCGCGGTCATACCCAGTTGGAACGCGGGGTCGGTGAACGCGGCGATGCTGTCGCTCTGACCATCGGGCAGCAGTGCCTGCAACGCGGGCCGGCTGAACGCGACGCTGAGCCACACATCGCGGACATCGCCCAGAACGTCACTGAGTGCCAGGGCGGCGCCCACGGTCGGGCCGCGCAGGGCGGACAGTTTCGCCTCAGCACGCTGGTGTTCGAGTGCCCGTACGTGCTCCCTGGTCCTCATCACCGTGGACAGGGCGGTGACCTCCGAGGCGATCGCGTGACACCACCGCCTCATCAGGGGGATCCGGTCACGGTCGAGGCCCAGCGCGAGCACCGCCATGTGGGGTTTGAGGAATCCGGGGACGATGTTGCCCTGGATCTCGTCACCATCCAGCAGGGGCTCCTCGTCCAGAGTGGTCATGGTGGTCCTCTCCTAGGCTCGGCGTCGCAGACGCGGCGCGGTGTCGGCGTCCAGGCGGGCTTCGGGCGCGGCGTTCTGAGCGCCGGGATAGTCGAAGGCCGGACGCGTCCCGTCCGGGCACGCGGCGTCGCGGCTCACCAACCGCAGGAATTTCGGGTTCTCCTGTCCTTGGCAGCAGCGGCCGACGCAACCCACGAGCGTGTTGCGAAATGATCCGGGTCCGGCGGCCACGCCCGTCAGCGCGACGGTGATGCGTTCGGCGATTTGAGCGCCGTACTGAATCGGAACGCCGGCGATCCGCAGGTCGCTGACGGTGAGCGGTTCGCCGTAGGCAGGCTGTTCGGAGGGCGGGACCTCGAACACCGCCCGTGCGATCAAGTGCTCGGTCAGCGAGCCCCGTTCGACCCGGAAGTACTCAGGCGTGATCGGCTTGCCGTGCGGTGTACCGTCGGGCCGGGTGATCCCCGCCAGGTCGATGTGGTTGATGTAGAGCCCGACCGGGTTGCGCAGGGTGATCCAGCAGCCCATCCGGGCCAGGGAATTGACGCCGGCCCCGATCGTCGGATCGCTGTTGCGCATCGGCCCGCCGTAGCGTGAGCAGCACACGAGCGCATCGGGGTCGTCGACCGGCCGGCCACCCCGCTGACGCAGGACGGTGGCGTCAGCGCCGAGGGCGATCTCGGCGACCAGCGTGTTGTCCGGCTGGCACAGATGCATCACTCCGTGGGTGGTGTTCCATTTGTTCCACGGGTTGTACGCACCGGCCGGGATCACCACGCGCTTGGTGGCCTCGTCGATCAGATCCTCCTGCGCCTGCAGGTCCTTCAGCTGGACGTTCTTGTCCACGTAGGTGCGATACAGCTCCAGCATCAGCGCGCGGTCACCCCGGAAGGGGTACGTGGCCGTTGAATCCGCACTCGCCCCTGGCAGGGTGTCACCGTGCAGGGCCTGCCAGTACTCCGGGGGTTCGGACGTGAAAACGATCTTGGTGATCTTGTTCGAGCCGTTCCTGATCGGCCGCCATTCGCAGTACTCGTCCTGCGGGCGATAGAACACGCCCTCCCAGACCTTGCCCTCGAAGTAGCCGCCCGCGCCGTCGGTCCGCCTGGTCAGCGGGAACATCTTGTCCGCCGACTCCACCGCCTCGGCATATCCGAACCGGCGTACCAGCGTGTTCGGCAATGCGTTCCACACGATCGACTGGAGCATCTCCGGCCCGGGCACACTCGTGGTCAGCCAGTTGTAGTACTGGCACTTGTCGCCTTGGTGCAGGTTGTGGGCTTCCTGATAGCCGATGCACTCGTCGAACCAGCCGGAGACCGCATCGCTCCACTGTTGCAACTGCCCCTCAATGTGCTTGAAGTCGGGCAGCCTGCCCGGCGGATCGTACCGCCGCGCACCGGGGCCCTCGGACATCGGCAACCGCCCCCTTCCTGTCAGCGGCGCACCACGCATCTATATCCGTAAGTATGCGACTAATAACCCTAAGTAATCATCAATGGGGAGGGATTGACCATCTGCCGACAATCCGCTCGGCGGATGCCGGCACATCGTTCGGCAAAGGATCGCGCGGGGACGGTTCCGGGCGGCTCCCACGCGGAATGACCGTGCGGCCATGACAACCACCGACGCGCCCGCGACCAGGCGGCTCCCGCTGACGATGCTGACGGCCATGGTCGTCGGCTCGATGGTCGGCGCCGGGGTCTTCTCGTTGCCGCGCAACTTCGGGCAGGCCACGGGCGTGGCCGGGGCGGTGGTCGCGTGGGCTGTGGCCGGCACGGGGATGCTCATGCTGGCGTTCGTGTTCCAGACCCTGGCGGTGCGCAAGCCGGACCTCAACGCCGGCGTGTACGCCTACGCCAAGGCCGGGTTCGGGGAGTTCCCGGGCTTCTTCTCCGCCTTCGGCTACTGGGCGAGCGCGTGTGTGGGCAACGCGTCGTACTGGGTGTTGATCAAGTCCACGCTGGGCGCGGTCGTGCCGGCGTTCGGCGAGGGCGGCACGCTGCCCGCGGTGGCCGTGTCGGTGGTGGGCGTGTGGGCCTTCCACCTGCTGATCCTGGGCGGCGTCAAGGAGGCGGCGGCGATCAACCGGGTCGTCACGGTTGCCAAGCTCGTGCCGCTGCTGCTGTTCGTGGTGATCGTGGCCGTCGCCCTGCGCGGAGAGGTGTTCGCGGCCGGCCTCTGGGGTGACGGGCCGCTGTTCGACCAGGTCAGGGCCACGATGCTGGTGACGGTCTTCGTCTTTCTCGGCGTGGAGGGCGCCAGCGTCTACTCCCGGTACGCGCGCCGGCGCCAGGACGTGGGCCGGGCCACGGTGCTCGGCTTCCTCGGCGTGCTGGCACTGTTCGCGTCGGTCACCCTGCTCTCGTACGGGGTCCTGCCCCGGCGGGAGCTGGCCGAGTTGCGCCAGCCGTCGATGGCGGGGGTGCTGGAGGCGGCGGTGGGACGCTGGGGAGCGGCGCTGATCGCGGTCGGTCTCGTGGTGTCGGTCCTGGGCGCGTACCTGGCCTGGACCCTGATGGCGGCCGAGGTGCTGTACGTGGCCGCCAAGGACGAGGACATGCCGGCCTTCCTCAAGCGGGAGAACGCCCAGGGCGCGCCGTCGGCCGCGCTGACGGCGACGGCCTTGCTGGTCACGGCGGTGCTGCTGACGACGCTGTTCTCGCAGGACGCCTTCACCTTCACGCTCAAGCTGTGCAGCTCGCTGTCGCTGGTGCCGTACCTGCTGGCCGCGGGCTACGCGCTGATGCTGGCCGTGCGTGAAGGGGGCGGGCGCCGGGACGTCGTCGTGGCGGCGCTGGCGACGCTCTACACCGCCTTCCTGATCTTCGCGGCGGGCCTGAACCTGCTGCTGCTGTCGTTCATCATCTACGCGCTGGGCACGGTGCTGTTCGTCATCACGCGGCGCGAGCGCGGCAGGCGCGTGTTCTCCCGGTCCGAGCTGGTCCTGTTCGTCGTCGCCGTGGTCGCGGGCGTGCTGGGCGTGGCCGGCCTGGTGACCGGCCGCATCACCATCTGAAGGGGGACGGGCATGTTCGGTGTGCACTCGGAGGTCGGCCGGCTGCGGAAGGTCATCGTGCACCGGCCCGAGCTGAGCCTGCGGCGGCTCACCCCCGGCAACCGCGAGCAACTGCTCTTCGACGACATCCTCTGGGTCGAGCACGCCCAGCGGGAGCACGACGTGTTCGTGACCCTCCTGCGTGAGCGCGGCGTGGAGGTCTTCTACCACCAGGAGCTGCTGGCGCAGGCGCTGGACACCGGGCTCGAGGCCAGGCAGCACGCCGTGGAGGCGGCCGTCACCCATCTGACCGTCGGCCCGGCCCTGGTGGAGGGGGTGCGTGAGACGCTGGCCGGCTGGAGTGGCGAGAAGCTGGCCGCGCACCTCGTCGGCGGGCTGACCAAGCAGGAGTACGGCGTCGCCGGGATGGAGTCGCGCTCGCTGGTGGCCGCCTCGGCGCGGGCCGGCCAGTTCGTGCTGCCGCCGCTGCCCAACTCCCTCTACCAGCGCGATCCGGCGGCCTGGCTGTACGGCGGGGTGTCGCTCAACCCGATGTTCTTCCACGCCCGGCTGCTGGAGACCATGAACCAGAGCACGATCTACCACTACCACCCGATGTTCGCGGGCGAGGAGTTCGCCTTCTGGTATCCGTACGGGGGCGATGACAGCCGGTTCGACGAGGAGGACTACGGGACCGCCGCGATGGAGGGCGGCGACATGATGCCGATCGGCAACAGGAGCGTGGTGATCGGCCTGAGCGAGCGCACCGGCGCCCGCACGGTGGAGAACGTGGCGCTGTCGCTGTTCGCCGTGGGCGCCGCCGACCGGGTCATCGCCGTGGAGATCCCCCGGCGCCGCTCCTACATGCACCTGGACACCGTCTTCACCTTCCTCGACGCCGACAAGGCCGCGGTCTACCCGCCGTTCCTGGAGACCGCCGCCACCTACTCGCTGCGCCCGGGCGACAAACCCGGGACGCTGGACGTGCGCAGGGACGCGGGGTTCGTGCCGGCCGTGGAGGAGGCGCTGGGGATCGGGCGGCTGGAGCTGATCCCCACCGGCGGGGACGAGTATCAACAGGCCCGCGAGCAGTGGGACTCGGGCAACAACTTCTTCGCCCTGGAGCCCGGGGTCGTGGTGGGGTACCACAAGAACCAGTACACCAACCGGCAGCTGCGCGGGCACGGTGTCGAGGTGATCGAGATCGAGGGGTTCGAGCTGGGCAAGGGGCGCGGCGGCGCGCACTGCATGACCTGCCCCATCCAGCGCGACCCCGTCTGACTCCGCCGATTGGCGGGCGGGGCGGGATGGGGGAAAATGAGGTCGTTCACTGACCGGGAAGAGCCCTCGGGTGCGTCATGAGCCTGGATCCGACCCGCCCGTCCGGCGGTCCGCTGAGTGCCGCGATGGGGGCCGCGCGGTGGATCAGGACGGCGGCCGCGGGTGACGCGCGGGCGCGGCACTGGGTGGCCAACCCCGACCCGCGGGGCCGCTCCGCGCTGACGCCTGAGCCCGCCTCCCTGTACGGCGGCGCGGCCGGCATCGTGCTGTTCTTCCTGGAGCTGGCCGCCGCGACCGGGCGGGAGGAGTACCTGGAGGACGCCCGGGCGGGCGTGCGTTACCTGGTCGAAGCCGGGCCCGGGGTCGGCGACGTGACGTTCCACCACGGGCTGGGCGGGATCGCGGTCGCGTTGTGCGAGGCCGGGTGGGTGCTGGGCGACGGCGTGGCCGAGGAGGCGGCCGTGGCGGCGCTGGACCGGGTGGCGCGGGTGGCGCGGCCGATGGACGGCGGTCCCGGCTGGTCGGGCGATCCGGCGCAGCGGGGCGACGGCGGCGTCGTGCTGGCGCTGCTGCACGGCGCCGCGATGCTGGGGGTGTCGTCGTACGCGGAGCTGGCGGCCGAGGCGGGGCTGCGGGCGGCGGGGCTGGCGGTGCCGGGGCACCGCTTCGGCGACTGCGAGGGCCTGCCCGCGGACGCGGTCACGCCGGGGTTCCTGGCCGGTACGGCGGGCACGGCGTTCCTGCTGGCCCGCCTGTACGGGGTGAGCGGGGACGCCCGGTTCCTGGAGGCGGCGCGCAGGGGCGCGGATTTCGTGCGCGCGGTCAGCGCGGTGAGCGGCCGGCGCGCGCTGGTGCCGCACCACCTGCCGCAGGGGCGGGGGCTGCACTACCTGGGGTTCTGCTCGGGCTCCGCCGGGGTGGCGCGGATGTTCGTCGAGCTGTACCGCGCCGGGGGCGATCCGGCCGACCTGGAGTGGGCCGAGCGGCTGGCCACGGGGATCGTGACGAGCGGCGTGCCGGGCCGGCGGGTGCCCGGGCTGTGGGACACGGCCTGCCAGTGCTGCGGGCTGGCGGGGCTGGTGGAGCTGTTCGTCGGGTTGTGGGCGGTGACGGGGCGGGAGGCGTACCTGACCTTCGCCCGGACGCTGGGCGCGCACCTGGCGGGCAGGGCGAGCGGCGACGGCGGGGGTCTGCGGTGGTACCAGGCCTTCGAGCGGGTACGTCCCGGCGTGGTGAGCGCGGACACCGGGTACATGGCAGGCGCGGCGGGCATCGGCGCGGCGCTGCTGCATCTGGAGGCGGCGGGGCGGGGACGGCGGGTGATCCTGCTGCCGGACAACCCGTTCCCGGCGATCCCTGCGCCTTTGGGCACGCTGCCCGAATGACGCCATGAGGAGATTGCGCGCACGCACGCGCGGCGTTAAGCTCGATTGCCCAATTTCGACAAAGGCTCCACAATCCTCCGGTTAGGAGTATACCAGCGAATGGCTAATCGTCAAGATGGTCTTGCGGAAGCCCTTGACAGCGAACAGCGTACTGTGTCGTGGCTGTACGGCAGGCTCGACGTCGCCAGGGAGCGGGCCCAGACGGCGCTGCGTGACGTGTACGCCAGGGCCGGCGGCACCCGCCAGGCGATGGTCGAACGCGAGGCGATGGCCTCGGAGCAGTCCAGGAGGCTGGCCCAGCTGAACGCGGTCGAGCGGGGCCTGTGCTTCGGCCGCATCGACGACGGCGCGGGGCAGAGCACGTACGTCGGCAGGATCGGCCTGCGCGACGAGGAGCACGAGTCGGTCCTCATCGACTGGCGGGCGCCGGCCGCGCGGCCGTTCTACGTGGCCACGGCCACCGACCCGGGCGGGCTGGTGCGCCGTAGGCACCTGCACCTGAAGGACCGCACGGTGGTCGGCATCGACGACGAGGTGTTCGACCTGGAGGGGATGAGCGACGGCGACCGGCGCACGCTCGTCGGCGAGGCGGCGCTGCTGGCGGCGCTGCGCCGGGGCAGGACGGGCCGGATGGGTGACGTGGTGGCCACCATCCAGATCGAGCAGGACCGGGTGATCCGCGCCGCGCTGCAGGGCGCGCTGGTGGTGCAGGGCGGCCCGGGCACCGGCAAGACCGTGGCGGCGCTGCACCGGGCGGCGTACCTGCTCTACACCCACCGCGACACGCTGGAGCGGCGCGGCGTGCTGGTGGTGGGCCCCAACTCGATGTTCCTGCGCTACATCAGCCAGGTGCTGCCGGCGCTGGGGGAGACGCAGGTGGTGATGACCACGGTCGGGGAGATGTTCCCGGGGGTGCGGGCGAGCGCGGCCGACGCGCCGGCGACGGCGGTGGTCAAGGGCGACCCGCGGATGGCCGAGGTGGTGGCCCGCGCGCTGGAGCTGCGCCAGCGCGCGCCCGAGGGCGACCTGGTGGTCGAGCTGGACGGGCTCAACCTGCGGGTGCCGCACGAGACGTGCGTACGGCTGCGCGACCGGGCGCGGGCGGTGCGGCTGCCGCACAACATGGCCCGCAAGCTGTACGTCACCGAGCTGCTCAAGGAGCTGGCCAAGGCCGAGGCGCGGGCGCTGGAGGAGTCGCTGCACATCGAGGAACTGGTCATCGAGGGCGAACCGGAGCTGACGCAGCCGCTCGACCTGGAAGGCGACCTGGACGAGCTGGATCTGGAGCTGGCCTCGGGGCGGCTGTGGGGCGAGCCGGAGGTGCGGCGGGCGGTGGACGACCTGTGGCCGGAGCTGACGCCGCAGCGGTTGGTCTCGGAGCTGCTGGCCTCGCCGGAGACGCTGTGGTCGGTGGCGCCGTCGGGGCTGGACTGGCAGGAGCTGCTCCGGCCGGTGGACGCGCCGTGGACGGCCGGGGACGTGCCGCTGCTGGACGAGGCGGCCGAGCTGCTGGGCGAGGACGACTCGGAACGCCGGGTGGCGGCCAGGCGGGTGTCCGAGGAGCTGGCGTCGGAGGAGCTGTACGCGCTGGAGGTGCTGCAGACCACGGGGGTGCTGGAGGAGGGCATCTTCGACCGGGCCGACGTACTGGCCGAGCGGCACGCCGACGACGGGCTCGGGCTGACGACGGCCGACCGGGCGGTGGCGGACCGGACGTGGGCGTACGGGCACGTGATCGTGGACGAGGCGCAGGAGCTGTCGGCGATGGCCTGGCGGATGATCATGCGTCGGGTGCCGGCGAAGTCGCTGACCGTCGTGGGCGACCTGGCGCAGACGGGGTCGGCGGCCGGGGCGCGGTCGTGGGGGGAGGTGCTGGACCCGTACCTCGAAGGGCGCTGGCGCGAGGAGCGGCTGCTGGTCAACTACCGCACGCCGGTGGAGATCATGGAGGTGGCGGCGGACGTGCTGCGGGCGTTCGCGCCCGAGCAGGAGCCGCCCGAGTCGGTGCGCGAGGGCGGCTCGCGGCCGCGCGCGGTGCGCCTGCCGGTGGCCGGGCTGCCGGGGCTGGTGGACGGGGAAATGGCCTCGATCGGCGAGGGCCGGGTGGGCGTGGTGACCTCGGACGCGCGGCACGCGGAGGTGGCCCGGCTGTTCCCCGAGGGCGACCTCGACGCGCCGGTGGTGGTGCTGACGGTGGGGCAGGCCAAGGGGCTGGAGTTCGACGCGGTCGTGGTGGTGGATCCGGCGGGGATCATGGGGCAGTCGCCGATGGGGGGTCAGGACCTGTACGTGGCGGTGACGCGGGCCACCCGGAGGCTGACGGTGGTGTACGAGGGGGAGCTGCCGGAGGTGTTGTCCGGGCTGACTTCTGAATCTACAACGTAAAGGCGCCGGCGTCGTGCCATGGGGGGCCGGTCACTCGTTGTACAGCTTGTCGGCCACCGCGCGGATGGTGCGCGTGATGTGGTCGAGCGAGCGGAGGGTCTCGGTGTCGAGGTGGTCCAGAATGCGGCGGTAGTGCTCGAGCCCGGAGTTGTGGATCTCCTCGATCAGGGCGGCGCCGGCGGGGGAGAGCTCGGCGCGGCGGACCCGGCGGTCGTGGGGGTCCTCGTGGCGGGTGACGAGGCCGTGGGCCACGAGTCGGTCGACGAGGCCGGTGACGGTGCCGAGGCTGACGCCGAGGTGGTGGGCGAGCTCCTGGCCGGAGGCCGAGCCGTTGAAGGCCAGGAGCATGACGACATGGAGTTGTCGCATGGTCAGGTTGGAGGTGAACAGCGGGGACTGATGCTGGGCGAACAGTCTCCCCATGCCACGCTGTGTTTCGCTGATTCGACGGATCAGGTCTTCGCGTTCGTCGCTCACACTCACCTCTCGCTTCCTGAGAAGGTTATCAGGAAAGCTCAATCTGTCTAAATATTCGTTCAAGGCGAAGTGTTAGTCTGGGGCGAACTCTTGGAGGGGACGCCTATGACCGCATTCGCTCGGTTGAGCCTGGTCAATCGCAGCCTTGTGATATTGGTGGCGGTCGTGCTCAGCGCGTTCGGCGCGTTCACGATTCCGCAGTTGAAGCAGCAGTTGCTGCCATCTTTGAGCTTCCCTGGCGCGTTCGTGGTCGCGGCGTTCCCGGGTGCCTCGCCCGAGATCGTCGAGGACCAGGTGACGAAGCCGATCGAGGACTCGTTCCAGGGCCTGGCCGGGATGGAGCAGATGACCTCGACGTCGAAGGAGGGCCTGGCGCAGATCCAGGTGGCCTTCGAGTACGGCACGGACGTCGAGTCCTCGCTGAACAAGATGCAGCAGGCCATCAGCCGGGTTTCTCTCCCGGACGGGGTGGATCCGCAGGTCGTGGCGGGCAACACCGATGACATCCCGGTGGTCGTGCTCGCGGTCGGCGACGGCGGCGACGAGCGGGCGATGGCCGACAAGCTGCGGCGGATCATGGTGCCGGAGCTGCAGAGCGTTGAGGGCGTACGGGAGGCGTCGGTCACGGGCACGCGCGACGAGGTCGTGACGATCGAGCCGGACACCAAGAAGATGGCGAAGGCCGGGGTGTCGGCCTCGCAGATCCCCGACGTGCTGAAGGCGAACGGCACGCCGATCCCGGCGGGCACGCTGACCGCTGACGGCAAGTCGCTCACGGTGCAGGTGGGTACGCGGGTCGACTCGGTGGCCAAGCTGAAGGACCTGTACCTGACCCCGACCCAGCCGGCGGCCACCCCGCAGCAGCAGCCGAGCCAGGCCCAGGCCCAGGCCCGCCCGCAGACCGGGCAGCCGAGCCAGGCCCAGGCGGCGCTCGCGCAGCAGCAGGTGGCCAAGCCCAAGCCGCTCAAGCCGGTCAAGCTGGGCGAGGTCGCCGAGATCAAGCTGGGGCTCGCGGACGCGACGACGATCACCCGTACGGACGGCGGGACGAGCCTGGGCGTGTCGGTGACGATGGTGCCCGACGGCAACGCGGTGTCGATCTCGCACGCCATCCGCGAGAAGCTGCCCGAGCTGACCAGGTCGCTGGGCGACAGCTCGGACACGGCGGTGTCGGTGGTGTTCGACCAGGCGCCGTACGTGGAGGAGTCGATCCGGAGCCTGACCACCGAGGGTCTGCTGGGTCTGGCGTTCGCGGTGCTGGTCATCCTGGTGTTCCTGCTGTCGGTGCGGTCGACGCTGGTGACGGCGGTGTCGATCCCGCTGTCGGTGGTGATCGCGCTGATCGCGTTGTGGGCGGGCGACTATTCGCTGAACATGCTGACCCTGGGCGCGCTGACGATCGCGGTGGGCCGGGTGGTGGACGACTCGATCGTGGTGCTGGAGAACATCAAGCGACATCTCGGGTACGGCGAGGCCAAGCTGCAGGCGATCCTGACGGCGGTGCGCGAGGTTTCGGGCGCGGTGACGGCCTCGACGCTGACGACGGTGGCGGTGTTCGCGCCGATCGCGATCGTGGGCGGCATGGTGGGCGAGCTGTTCCGCCCGTTCGCGATCACGGTGGCGGTGGCGCTGCTGGCCTCGCTGGTCGTGTCGCTGACGGTGGTGCCGGTGCTGGCGTACTGGTTCCTGAAGGCGCCGGATCTGACGCCGGAGCAGGCGCGCAAGCAGCGCGAGGAGGCCGAGGCCAAGGAGCTGCGCTCGCCGCTGCAGCGGGCCTACCTGCCGGTGCTGCGGTTCGCGACCAGGTTCAAGCTGGTGACGATCCTGATCGGCGTGGCGGTGTTCATCGGCACGTTGGGCCTGGCCGGCGGGTTGCAGACGAACTTCCTGGACTCCTCGGGCCAGAACACGATCTCCCTGTCGCAGAAGATGCCGGTCGGTACGGACCTGGCGACCACGGACAAGGCCGCCCAGCAGGTCGAGGGCGTGCTGAAGGACCTGGACGGCGTGGAGACGTACCAGGTGAATGTGGGTGGCGGCAACGCCATGCAGGGCGGCGCGGTCGGCGGTGGCGCGGACCGGGCGTCGTACTCGGTGACGGTCAAGGACAGCGCCGACCCCGACAAGGTGCAGCAGCAGCTGCGCGAGCGGGTCGAAGGCCTGTCGGGCGTCGGCGAGGTCACGGTGGGCGGCGCCGGCGGGGGCGGGTTCTCCTCCGACACGATCGACGTGATCGTGCAGGCGCCCGACGCCGAGACGCTGCGCACGGCGACCGACACGGTGAAGACCGCGATGGGCGAGGTGTCGGGGCTCACCGAGGTGTCCTCCAACATGGAGACCAGCGCGCCGCGGGTCGAGGTCGTGGTGGACCGGCAGGAGGCCGCGGAGCGGGGCCTGTCGGAGGCGCAGGTGGGGCAGGCGGTGGCGCAGGCCTTCCGCGGCGCGCCGCTGGGCCAGATCACCCTGGACGGCCGCTCCAGTGACCTGGTGCTGCGTGGCGCGGACGCGCCGGACGACATCAAGGCGATCAAGGACCTGAAGCTGCCGACGGCGGCGGGCATGGTGAAGCTGTCGACGGTCGCGGACGTCAAGGAGGTGGCCGGGCCGACGCAGGTGACGCGGATCGACGGCGAGCGTTCGGCCACGGTGTCGGCCAAGGCGGCCGACGCCGGCAACCTGGGCGCCGTGACGCAGACGCTGACGACCAAGCTGAGCGGCCTGTCGCTGTCCGCGGGGGCCTCCTACGAGATCGGCGGCGTGTCGGCCCAGCAGTCGGACGCGTTCTCCGATCTGGGGCTGGCGATGCTGGCGGCGATCGCGATCGTCTTCCTGATCATGGTGGCGACGTTCCGCAGCTTCGTCCAGCCGCTGATCCTGCTGGTGTCGATCCCGTTCGCGGCCACGGGCGCGATCGGGCTGCTGGTGGCCACCGACACCGCGCTGGGCGTGCCGGCGCTGATCGGCATGCTGATGCTGATCGGCATCGTGGTGACCAACGCCATCGTGCTCATCGACCTGATCAACCAGTATCGCGAGCAGGGCATGGGCGTGGTGGAGGCGGTCATCGAGGGCGGGCGGCGCAGGCTGCGGCCGATCCTGATGACGGCGGTGGCCACGATCTGCGCGCTGACGCCGATGGCGCTCGGCGTGACCGGCTCGGGCGGGTTCATCTCGCAGCCGCTGGCGATCGTGGTGATCGGCGGTCTGATCAGCTCGACGCTGCTGACCCTGGTGCTGGTCCCGACGCTGTACACGATGGTGGAGCGGGCGAAGGAGCGGATGCGGCGCAAGCCGGCCGAGCCCAAGCACGAGGCGAAGGTCCTCACCCCGACCTCCTGACCTCCTGACAGAGGCGCCGGCTGCCCGGCGGGGTCACCACACCCCGCCGGGCACATGGCCGGATGGCGGCTGGATCGAAGATCTCGACGTGTCCGGGAGGACCTTCCAGCGCACGATCATGGCGGCCATCTCGCAGGTGGAGAAGGGCGCGGCCAGAGCGATCCTCGTGTGGCCGGTTAGGCCGTAACCGGATGGGCAACCAGCTCAACCTCGCCAGGCTCGAAGCGGCGGGCGGCGAACTGGTCTCGGCCACGGAGGAGGCGGACGCCACCACGGCGGGCGGTACGTTCACCCGCGGCATGCTGATGGAGCTCGCCGCCTTCGAAAGCGACCGGTCGGGCGAGCAGTGGGCGGAGGCGTACAGTCCGGCGCGGCCCAGGTGTTCGCGGGCTGCTACGAAACGTATGTGGCCGATCAGAACTTCGCCGCGCTGGCCGGGCGGCTTAATCGGCACGGGTTCACCACGGAGGGCGTCCGCGCGGGCTCCTGGAGTTGGTGTCGGGTTTTGGGTCATGCTGGTGGGGTGTGGGTTGATCTTGTTGAGGCTGCGGGTCGGTGTGGGGTGTCGGCGGGGTCAGTTAGGCGGTGAGTGAGCGAGGGATGGTTTGGGTCGGATGCCGTCGGGCCTACAACGATGATGACCAGCCGGGGGAAACGCTTGGGACGCTTGGACCGGCTGCTGCAAGTGGAGCGGCACATGCGCGAGCGGCGATGCAATCCGGGGGCGCGGTTGGAGGTCCTTGGGCGTAGGTCGCAGTAGTGGCGGTAGAGAGTGATGACGGTGCTGAATAGCAGGTAGATCAGCACGACTGTGAAGGTAAGCGCTCCAGCGATCGCGGCGGCGGTGAGGATGAACTCTTCTGTGAGCGCGCGAAATTCGCGGAGATGAGTGTGCACGCGAGGGCCCTCCGGACATCCCTATGGGCCCCCACCCTCATCAGCGGTTCATATTTTGCCTGACCGCTGCGCCTGAGCGTGGCGTTTCCCCATGTTGCCCGTGAGTAATTTAGGTCCAGGGTGGTGATAATGGTCCCTTATCGCTGGTCAGAAGGCGATCCATTGCCCGATCTGGAGGACGAACCAAGGCCGGACGATGCTGACCTGGCAACGAAGCCGGCCGGCGATGGCAGATGGGTGGTTCGGGGGACGGCCTGGAGCGGCGACGTAGCTTTGCCGTCTCCTTGTCCAGCGCCTGGTGTGGTTGGGATGAGGTTCGGGCGACAAACCGCTCATGATCCAGGCTGGGGAGTGGTACGACTCGACGCTGTTCGGCGCTCTCCTGGGTTTCTTGCAAGCGCCTTCACCGCAGCGGTGGGGTGGAAGATCAAGTTTGCCCGTGTTGATTCGCAGAGCCGATCGTGTGAGCCGGTTCCACTGTGGCAGAAGGCGTCGAACTGTGCCGTGTGTTCCTGGACGGTAAGCCGGTTATATGCCTGAGGAAAGCGCGAGGAGGGTTCGCGGTGCTTGGGTGGGGTGGGTTCGGGTCACGGTGGTATTTGATCGTAGGCAGTGTGGTGGGCGCTGCGGTGTTGATCACATTGCTATGCATTTTCGGCCCTTGACGCGCTGGTTACTGATCGGTAACCTGCGGGAACCCCTCTTCCGCCAAGTTGTGGGCATGTGGTGACCTGCGCGATTTGCGGGGGAATCGGCGACCGGGAAGCATTCCTCGCCCGGGTGCCTGCCTACCGGGGCGGCCGTATGATCGTTTGCGGTAGGCGAGTGCGCCGTTACTTGTTCCAGGCCACCAGGAACTCCGCCAGCGAGATGCGCCCGTCCGCGTCCCCATCGTGCTCGTCGGAGATCTTGAAGATGGAGTCGAGCTCGGTGGCGGTGACCTCCTCGCCGCGCGTGTTCATGGCGAGCGTGAACTCCTCTCGCGTGATGTATCCGTCCCCGTCGCGGTCGAACTCCTGGAACGTGGCGGTCGGGTCGTCGAGATCAGGCATGGTGACCTCTCATGGTGCGATTCATGCGATGTATGGACAAGGCAACATCGAAGCACGAGCTTGTACCCCACGCGAGGGATGACGGACCGAAAGACGCCGGTGGCGGGTACGAGCGCGGCCATCGCCCCCTGTGGATCGTCGGCAAGGGCGCCAAGCCGAAGACGCGCAAGGTCTCGCCGGCGGTGGCGCACGCGATCAACTGCTATCTGGCCGACCGGGCGGAGCGGGCCGGGCTGACTGTGGAGCAGCTGGACGGGCCGCGGTTCGCCTCCGCCTCGGGGCGGCGGCTAGACCGCAAAGACGTGTACGAGCTGGTCGAGCGCATCGGGCGGCAAGCCGGGATCGAGGGCCTGCACCCGCACCAGCTGCGGCACACGTTCGCGACGCTGGCAGAGGAGTCCGGCGTTGGCGTGAAGAAGATCCAGGCCGCACTCGGACACGCTAACTCCGCGACGACGGACATCTACCTGGAGGCGCGAGACCGGCTGGAGGGTGACCCGTCCGACCTGGTCGCCGCGGCGATGGGGTCCGGCCCGCGCTGTAGATCGCGTGGCGTAGGTTGCCCCCGACATAGGGGCCAAGACGCGCCCCTCCCGCGTGAAGACGGAGTCGCTGGTGAGCCGCCTGTACTGACACATCCCTGATGTTGCGCGGATGGTGGAGAGGCTGGGATGGCGGGATATCCCCGCTGGATTGGCAACTTCTTCATTTGGTGCAAAAAGCTCGCCAATTCGTTTGCGGTGGCGTGTCGATCAAGTGGCGTTGATCACTGGCGACTAGTTTCATCCTACTAACAGGACGTACTGAAGCAGGAGGTTCGCATGAACGGAATGGGAAGACTCGCCGCAATTCTGGCCATTTCGTCGGGCACCGCCGCTATCGGTGGGGCAGGCTCGCCGGCATTCGCGGATCCTCCTCCGATCATCGATATCGTCGACGATATCGCTCCGAACGCGAACGTACTCTCACACCTGCTCCCGAACCTGAACGTGTCACCTTCAATCGTGTGCATCCCCACGGCGCAAAATACGACCTCCATCACGGGAAACAACAACCAGACAACCACCAACCAGACCAACAACTGCACACAGAGTGCGCAGCAAACCGCAGGTGACGCTCTCAGAGATCACCAAGTAGTGGTCAGTGACCCGATAACGGTCGGACAGAATTCTTTCAGCGACCGCACGCAACCCTGCCCTAACGGGAAGGTTGTTCTCGGAGGAGGTTATCGAATTACTTCGAGCGAAATCGATCGATTTTCAGATGACGATATATTCATATTGGCAGACGAACCGACTCCTGATGGCACCGGATGGAGAATCTTTCTTTTTAACGGCACAGGAGATTCCCTGACATACGTTATTAGGGCGACCTGCGCCAACCCTTCCTAGCTCGCGCAGATGGCTTCGATCGGCCTGCCTGATCCTGCGGGTAATGGCAGGCCCTTGTGAGCCTAAGGGCCAATAGAGAGAGCGGCGAGGATCTGGCTGTGGGGCCAGCATGAGGCCGCGTGTGAGTGCCGACTCCACCCGTGGCTGGAAGTGCCGCTCGACGAGCGCGTCGGCAGAAAAGCCGATGAAATAACCATTTGGACCTTGGTGACGGTGCACGACCTGCTGGCGGTGGACCAGGACAGACGCGCGCGGACAGCTAGGCTGCGTGTACCCTCATGATCAGTCTGGGATTCGTATAGGTACGTCGGATTTCCTATCGTGTGTACGGTTCAGACGCGCTGAGGGCGTCTCTCCTTCGGGAACGCGACGTCCCCCATACTTTTCGGGTACCCCCTGAAACGATCACCTCTCAGATACATGATCACGAGCAAGGCCCTGGATACTCCTCGGTCCAGGGCCTTTCGCGTGCCCTTTGACCAGCGCCGGAACGGTCACGTTGCCGAGGCCGTGTGGGGCACTAGTACCTGCGGCAGTCGTGCTTGGCGAGAGTCAGGGTCATCCCGGCGACCTGGTTGGTCTTGTAGGAAATGTAGAAGAGGTAGAGCGCCTTCTTGTTGCCCGGTACGTCGGCGGTGGGATAGCCGCCCGGGCCGCGCCGCAGGTTGGGGTAGGCGGCCTTCAGTTGCGCCTTGGTGGAGCCGATGCCGATGCCCTGGGGCGTCTTGAGGTCAGTGGGCGCGACGATCATGGTCATGCCGTACTTCTTGGAGATGTACATCCCCACCCGGTAGTTGGGGTACGGGTTCTCCTTCAGGTCCCAGCCCGTGCATCCGGCGTGGTCCCCCACTGATTTGCGGACGATTCTCCCGGTCGCCTTCGCTTTTGCGGCGGTCATGCCGAGCTTCAGGCTGCCGTACCCGTACGGTCCCAGCGTCGCCTTCCGGGCGGCGAACGCGGCGGGCGCTCCGGCGACCGGCACGAGCCCGCCCGCCAGCGCCACCACCAGCGCCGACCGGCCGATCCGTAGGGCGTTCGTTCGGTTCATTGCACTTCCTCCTTGATCTTTGACTTGATCACTTTAGTGATAGTCCGGATTGGTTGTTGGGGATTCGTGGAGCTGCGGGCAGGCACCGCCGCACTCGGATCACCGGCCGACGCTGGATTACAGGTATTCAGCCCTTTGGGAGATCCCCTCATGTGGTGGCCTTCGATCGACTACCTCAAGCGGGACGGCCGCCAGCGCGGCATGCTCGCTCACCGCGGCTTCTGGCGGCACGACGTGTCCCGGCTCATGCTGTGGTGCCGCCTCCGCGGGCACGTCAACGGGTACGGCCCGCACATACCAGACGCGAACGCCGCGCGCTGGGTCACCTGCGACCGGTGCGGCGTCCGCCCACGATCCGCAGGGCAACCTGCCTCCCAAACGGTTCGAGCTCGGCCAGCCGTACACCAACGACCTGGTATCGGCCTGAGTTCATCCAGGCGATGCGCGAGCTTGGCGCGTCCACATGAGGTCCCCGGGCCGTGGCCGGACCGTCCGACCGGCACCCTCGGCCGCGAACTCGTCATCGGCCGGACCTTCGGCGTCTTCTCCGCCGAGGTCACCATCGGCGCCGTCGGCGCGGAGCACACCCTGTCCGGGCACCTGCGGGCGTGACCGTTCGGTGCGCTGTACCTGCACACTGAAGGGTTTGGCGCTTGGCTGCAACGCCGTCTCATTCCTGAGGGCTACACGTCGCGGGCGATCAACATGTAGGTCGACGACTGGGCGATCCGCTGGCAGCGGTGGGCGCGTGAGCATGAGTGGTCGCGAGATGACCCGTGGTGGATGCACGGCCGTATCAGCCTCGACCTGGTCAGATCCCGATACTCCTACGAGACGGTGGACAGGCCGGTGCTCGGCTGGGTCGCGATGGCCGACGGCGACACCCACCAGGTACAGCTCACCCTCCAGCGGCAGCGGCTCGGCCGTCCCGGTCGAGTCGTTCCGACGCGGGCGCGGAGGCGTACCTGATCGCGAACAGCCGCACCAGCGAGAAGGGCGGCTGGGAGGAGCGGATGCTTGCCGAGGTCCTGGCGACGTCCGCGACGCCGACCCGGACCTGCTCGCCGCGACCGGCTACACCGACCAGGACCTGACCCGGCTGGCCGCGGCTAACGACCATCGGCCGGACGAGCGACCCGAGGAACTGCCCGAGCTGGGCAACGCCATGAGGACGTCCGCCCGGAGGTTGGGGCGTCATCGTCACCTGCGACAACGAAAAGAGCAGACCCGCCTACTCGAGCGTCTGACGGACGAGGGGTGGCAGGTCAGAGCGCTGATGTGAGCATGTAAGCGGAAGCATCCATCGCTATGACGTAGTTGGTGTGCTCGGGTTTTCTGGTGTGGCTTCGACGCTGTCGGCTGTCGGCGTGCCTCGTCTTACAGCGCGAAGCAGATCGCTCGGGAGCTTCGCCAGGGCGATACGGATGAGGGCGACGTACCGTACTTCCGAGAGTTTGCCGTCATGACGCAGTTGTGCGGCACTCACCACAACGAGCGTGAGTAGGCCACCGACTATGACGACTGGCAGCCACCAGACCGAAATGACTTTTCCTACGGCCATGAGTGTTAGCGCCACGGCTATGAACACCAGTAGATAGAAGGTGCCGGTCGGCCATGGTGTCCCTGAGCTGCCGGTCTTACCGGTGATCGCCGCGTGAGCTCGAATCACGTCATCGGTCGAGCCGCTAAGAGCCTGCTGACAAAGGCTTAAGTGCTCATGGGGATGGGCCCGTAGAGGGCTGGCCCAAGCTTGTTGATGTAGCCCTGCTGGGACCACTGAGACAGTTGAACGCGGAAGCTGTTGACGTTCTCGATTCCGAGGATGGCGGCCAACTCGCTCCCTCTCCACGCCCGCCAGGGCTGAGCGGCTAGCAGTTTCAGGACGTTGCCGCGCCGGTCGTGGCTGGACAGCTCTGGCAGCGGTGGCGGGTCGCTCCAGCGGCCATGGGGTGGTTGTCCTGCCAGTTCGCGGGTCAGGCGGCGGGTCATCTGGTGCACGGTGGACCACCAGATCATGGCTTCGTGGTGTTCGGGCTTGCGTTCGTAGATCCGCACCAGTCGCCGGTAACGAGTCAGCCAAGCGAATGTTCGTTCTGCCACCCACCTGCGCTGGCAACACGACGAAACCGCGCAGGTCATCAGAGCGCTTGACGATCGTAACGGTCAGGTGGAGCACCTCACGCGCCCAGGTAAGCAGGCGTCCAGCGTAGCCGCCGTCCGCCCACACCAGCGCGACGGTGGAGAACTTCTCCCGCAGCAGGGCCAGCAACGGGTGCGCGCCGTCACGGTCCTGGACCGACGCGGCGGTGACGATCACGCACAACAGCAGCCCGAGCGTGTCGACCGCGATATGCCGCTTTTGCCCCTTGATCTTCTTGCCCCCGTCAAAACCGCAGGCCGTGGCCCAGACGGTCTCGGCCGCCTTGACCGTCTGGGAGTCGACGCACCCCGCCGTCGGCAACTCGCCGCGCCCGGCCAGCACCCGCAGCCGTCCGCGTAACCGCCCGGCGAGCCGTTCGGGAAGACCACGCCGGGACCAGCGCAGGAAGAACGCATACACCGCCTGATGCGGAAGTCCACCGGCAGGGCCCGCCACTCGATCCCGTACCTGGTCACGTAGCCGATCGCGTCCAGCATCGCCCGCAAGTCATGGACCATCGGCCTGCCAGTGGTCGCGACCAGTTCGGCCATCACCGCCCGCGCCTCGCCTTCCAGCACCGCCCACTCGGCATCGCTCAGATCCGACGGATATGACGGCTTGCGGCCATAACATCGGCACCCCGGTGAAGCACGACCACTGGCACCCACGGACGTGAGCGTGTAAACAGTCAACCACGGGCTCCTGGCCGCCGAGATGCATAGACAACACCTCAGCTACCAGAAGCCCGCTCCCATTCAGGGGTCAACGACCCCAAAATGACCGCATCTCAGTGATCTCCTGACCCCGCCTTCGAGTATCAAATCCCTATGTCAGCAGGCACGCGCAGAGCTACCACCGTTACAGACAAGGGCTCAGTGCTTCGGGAGGCACCCGAACTGCATCGCGTTCGATCTTCACGAGTACAGCAATCGGCCACCGACCATGGCCGCGACGCTCAATTGTGGGAATCCGGTCAGGGTGCGACTGCATTGAGCACACACGAGGGAGCACAAGTTTGACGACCTACTGGATGCTCCAGCGGTGCGGATGCGAGGGAACGGGGCAGGCGAAGACGTTCAGCTGCCCCCAATTACCCACGGCGACCTCGGTCGGCGTGGCGAACCGGTGCGTGGGCAGGTCCTGTTCCTCGAGCGGCTTCCAGCTGCCGCTGCCGCTGCCGCCGTCCCACTCCTTGCTGTCGATGGTCAGCAGTAGGTCCATCGGTGCCGTGCAGGCTCGGCAGTCCATGGGAGACGGGTCGGTCTTGTGCCACGACGCGAACCCTCCGGCGCGCCAGCCGGGCGGAATGGACAGGTCGTGCTGGTAGGTGGGTGCCTTGGGTGCGTCGTCGTCCACCGTCTCTTCGGCCTCCTCCTCAAGGGCTTCCTCCCGGGCGTAAATCCGGGCGCGCAGGTCCTCGGGCAGCAGTCCGGCGAACGGGTAGGTGGCCACTTGTTCCGGGTGCAGCACGCAGGGCTCCGGGACGTATCCTTCAAAACCCACGACTGCTGGTCGGGGTGGCGCGGCCAGGACCTCGGCCACCTCGGAGGATCGGCGCCAGCGGAGGTCCAGCGACATGCCGTAGCCGGTCGGCCCGTGCCGGTCGAACGGGCACCAGAACACCTGGAGCAGGTCGCACCCGTCCGGTCCCGCCAGCAGGTCGGGAACGTCCCGCCGGTACAGCTGAGCGACGCCGATCATCGGCAGGGGATCGGTGTCGGCCACCCCCGCGACGCGATGCTCCCGCGCCAGCTCCTCCAGGAGTGCCCGCTCCTCCGTCGTGGGACCGGGGTCCGAATCGCGAGCCCAGGCGGCTTCGAGAACCTGTCGCTCCCGATGGATGTCCGCGGGGCGCCGGCCTTTCCCGCGCCGGTGCGGCTCTGTGCACACCGGCCACGGCTCGTCCGCCGGCCACAGCAGGGGCCCGCCCACGGAACTGGACGACACGTCCGGGCTGCCCTGACGCGGGTGCAGCCGGGTAGTCGTGCCGCGGTAAGCGGCCAGCTCCGGGAAGAGCAGCTCAACGTCGAGCGGGCGCGGTGGGGTGGTCCTCGTCACGGATACGATCTTAGACAGCACCTCAGCTACTGGGAGCCCGCTACCATTCGCGGGTCAATTAGCCCGAACATGACCAAACCCGACCGTCTCCTGGCTCGAACTCCGACACCAAATCCCTTTGTCAGCAGGCTCTAAGACTTTCAAGGCTGCCGTTGCGTCGGAAGGTAGCCCCACACCGCGGGCAAAAGCCGTCGTCGTCCATCAGGGCTCTGCAACGGACACATACGTCGGCTCGGCGCTGGTCAGGTTGTTCCGCCATGCACATATGGTCCGACGTTTGCTCGGCCGATGCACGGCGTTGAGGCCAAAAGGCTGCGTCGGGCTTGATGTGCGGACTGGAGAATCATGCATGTTGAGATCACCCTGTCGTCTCCGGTGCAGAAGTCGGTGCGGGTGCTTCAGCTACAGGGCCTGTTCGATGTGCCCCTCGACGACAAGCTGACCAGCTCCTGGTCAGTCGTGGAACATCGGCCTTCTCGTCGGCCCGTCCGGCGCAGGTAAGTCAACGATCACGCGCAAACTGTGGCCGGAGGCCCTCGTCGGCGCCCAGGACTGGACGGACGGGGCGCCCGTGTCGATCCAGGTGACGGCTATCAATCCTGTCGCCGAGCCCACCTCGCAGACCGTTAACCGCGAGCTGGCCTATGCGGGAATGTTGGGCGTGTTGTGACCGGGCCAGATATCACGGCGCAATCCGCAGACGGAAATGCCGGACAGACGTGTCGGCCCCTCGCAGTTGCCATCCTCGACCCGCACTCGCGCACTGTCCTCGTCACCGCGACGGCCACCTCCACCACGGCGGAATCCAAGCTGGATATCCGGGCCAGGCGCACCTTCCTCTGAGCAAGGCCTCGGCCCACGCGCAGAGGAGTCGTGCCGGTCATTTCCACCTCCTGCGCGGGCCTCAGCCGCCTCGTGGTCGCCGACGGGTCGGGCCACGGTCGTACCTGCTGTTGCTCCGCATCGCGGTCTCCTGCCGCGTCGCCGTCCGGGACGTTGGTCGCCACGGGGAAGCATGGCGGGCCGCCGAGTACTTCCCCCACCCGGCGCCCGGTCCGCCCGCTGTCACCCCGGTTTCCCCAGGTCAGGTGCGGTGTCAGCAATCGGCCGCCACCGGGTTCGATGTGCGAACCACTGCTCGGCGCCGTACTCCTCGAACATCCCCACCTCGGTGAAGGCCATCGTCGCTGCGAGACGCATCGAGCAGCCGTTCGCGGTCTGCGTACTCAACGACTATCGGCTCTCCTCGCGCGGCCGAGCACCACCGACGTAGGCACCCGCCTCCAACGAGTCGAACAGCTCGACGAACACCACACGATCCCGAGCCTGCGACTCGCGCAGCACGAGTCGCTCGGTCCTGATCGGGGCGGGCGGCCAGACGGCGGGTCCAACGTCAGTCCGGCCGGCAGCTATCGCACGCTGCAACACCCCGCCTTGAGGCGCTCGTGCCGCCTGGTTCCCGACCAGCACGGCGTGTCCTCACCGACCACGACCGCGTTCCGGGTGCGGGCCGGGTCCTTCATGGCGTCGCACCTCCTCGTGAACCGCGGTCAGAAGGTGGCGATCGGGTTGACCGGGCTGCCGGACGTACCGGCGAAGCGGACCGGCGCGACTGCGAGGTGGAAGTCCCACTGGCCGAGCTCGGCAGCCGTCGTCGCGCACGCCTCCAGGTCGCAGTTGTCGAGCATCCACAGACCCATGGCGACGAGGCTCACGGCGTGAACCGGCATCAACACGTCTTCGTACCCCGATGGCTGAACGTCCTGCGGGGTGTCAGCGCCGATCAGCGCGACCTGCCGTTCATGCAGCCACGGCAGGCAGGACGCGTGCCACCCGGCCTGCGTGAAACCGCTGACCGCACCGGTCTCGTGCCGGACGCGGCCATAGCCGGTCCGCAGAAGTACCGCATCGCCGGATCGCACCCGCACGCCCTGGCGACGCTCGGCCTCCTCGAGATCGTCGGGGAACACACCCTGCCCCGGTTCCAGCCACGGCACATCCCGCACGCTCGCAATGTCGAGCAGGACACCACGCGTGATGATCCCGTTCGCCGCCGCCGTGACGGACGCCCACGCCGATCCCGTTGCGGGGTCGACCAGCGAGTGCGACCGCCCGTTGTACATCGTGCCGTCCCAGAAGATGTGGCACGGCGAGTCGACGTGGGTGAGGGTGTTGCCGTGGAACGTGATGCCGAGCCGCTCGGAGGAAAAGCCCCAGCGCCGGTCGTTGTGGAATGCGGGCACCGGCATGTTCTCGGCACCCGGCATGTCGGCGGCGCACGGGCACGTCGTCGTCGACCGCTCCATGTCTTCCGGTACGGCAACCTCCCATGCGCACGACACGCTCCTGCCGTGGCGCACGGCCCGCGCCGCCGCCAGCCGGACGTCGTCGGTGATGTGGTTCAGAGTGCCGAGCTCGTCGTCGTCGCCCCACCGTCCCCAGTTCGACAGCGTGTCGAAGTATCCGAGCACGTCGTCCTGTGTGGGCATCGGTCGCCCTGCCGTCATCCCAGCATCGACTCCTCCGGTCACGTGGTTCGAGGCACCGCAGGCAGGGTATCCCGCCCTCTCTTTTGATACGACCTCGCCGGGGCCGGAGAGACGGTGTGAGGGTCTTTGCAAAGAGATCAAGTTCAAGCGAGAGGCTTCACTCGTCGTTCAGATCACCTATGCCGCCGTGCTCGACGTCCGCCGGGAGATCGTGCTGCACCTGTCGCACCTGCTGCGGCAGCGCCGCCAGAGGGTCGGTCGGCACGCGCAGGAACCGGCGAGCATTGGGTGCTTCAAACAGGCCGTCATGGTGCTCCGCTGGTTTCTGGATGGCACCCGCCTCCAGCAGCTGAGCAGGGATGACAACATTGGTGGATCGACGGCCTATCGGCTGCTGCATGAGGGCATCGATGTCCTGGCCGCGCAGGCGCCAGATCTGAAGACCGCGCTGGAGTGCGCGGCCAAGGACGGGGCTGACGCATCTCAATCTTGACGGCACACTGATCCACACCGACAGAATCTCCACCCTCGGGCTTAACAGCGCCGACCTGTACTGGTCGGGCGAGCACGAACACCACGGCGGCAACGTCAGGTCATCTCCGCGCCGGATGGCTGGCCGATCTGGGTGTCGGCGGTCCGGCCGGGGCGTGAGCACGACCTGACCTGCGCCCGTACCCATGGCCTGGTGGAAGCCCTGTCGCTCGCCACCACCCAGACCGCTCTCGCTCACCGACCTGGGATACGAGAGGGCCCGGGAGATATTCAGGATGCCGTTCAAGAAGCCCAAGGGGGGCCGGCTCACCAAGCCGCAGCGTGCGTTCAACCAGCTCCTGAGAGGCATCCATGGAATCGGCGAACGGGCGAACACCCTGCTCAAGACCACATTCAAAGCCTGCGCCGAGCCAGCCTCGACGCGAACCGGATCGCCCAGATCGCAGCCCTCGTCCTGCTTCAGCTGGAGTACGGACGGAGCATGTAAGGCAATCACGTACCGCTACGAGCAGTTACAGGGAAAGGTTCACTGGACGTTGGCGTCCGCCCGGCCTGGGTGGGCGCTTTCGCATGTCCGCACCTTGTTGGAAGGAGGGAGTCCCCATCACCTTTGGCAAGCCCAATGTCGAGCGGAACGTCACGGCCGCCACCGCCGCAGGCTCCTACCTGGGCCTGCTCGCGGTTCTGACCGTCCTGCACGCCATCAACGCCGACCTGGACCTCATCTCCTTCCTGCCCGACTGGCTGGAGTCGCTGTCGATTCCGCTGCTGCCGGGCCTGATCACGTACGTGTCCGGATATAAGGCAAAGCACACCGCCCGGTCGGACCTGCCGCTCGATCAGCGGTAGGCCAGTAGTCGGATCCCTTGTTGACCAAGCCCTCCTCAGTCCGAGGCCCGAGGATTGGATCCCACGCCGAGCGCGGCCAACGCCCGCTCCAGTTCCCCGGTCTGGCCGAGGGCGGCCCGCAGCCCGTCGACCTTCCCGTCTGCGAACGTCACCTCGTAGTCATTGGTGTAGCTGCCGCTGTCGAAGTGCGCCTTGCGCGTGAGGCGCATCGTCGGGCCGTGGCCCGCCGCCAGTTCCCGCACCAATCTCGACCGGTACGGCATCAGGTGCGGGACGACGACCCACAGGAGGACGCCGGCGACGGATCCGGCGGCCAGGGCGAGCAGCGCCGACATGACGATCGCCGCAACCTCTCCCTGGGCTGCCGAGCTGATGAAGCCGGCCACGGCGACGGCTGTCAGAAGCCCGAACAGGAGCACATACACGCCCATCCGCAGACCGGCCCGCACGTACGCGTCGCGCACCACGTCCAGCGGGCCGGACCCGGCGGAGTCGAGGGGTTCGCGGGAGTCAGGCGCCGGCTGGCTCATGCCGTCAGGATAGGAACCCGGAATGCCGACCGGCCATATCTGCTTCCGCTACGCCCCCGTGCCTGGAGCGCAAATGACGATCGGGTCGTCGCGGTAGCAGGTGGGCCAGATACGGACCTGTTCGGCGTCGATGAACTACGCGATGCCAGTGTCCGTGTCGTCCCCCGCCTCGTGAAGATCCGCAAGGCTCAGGCCGAGCGTCTCCAGTAGCTCCGTCAGCTCGTGCAGTTGGAAGTAGCCGGGCACTGACCCACGGCCGCGCCGCCTCGCGTGACGAGATACCAGACCTCGCCCGGCGGGTCGGACGTCCACGGGCTGGACGCGGATGCCGGCTGGGCCTTCGAGCCAGCGGGTCATGATGATCAGTCGGGCGGCGCGAAGCGGGGCACGTCCGCCAGCTTGAGCTCGTGAAGATCGTCATCGGCCTGCTCCGCGGCCGTGTGAAGCTTGCGGAGCGCGAGAAGCGCTTCGTCGAGGGTCGGATCGCCGTCCAGGGCGCGGAACGCTTCCCGGGCGGGTTGAGTGCGGCCTCTATCGCCTCTTGCGGCTCATCCATGAACCGACGTTACGGCCCCGCTGTCCTCCGGGGATGCTGTCGGCGAAGTAGACCGAAACGGGTCCTTTCTGTGTTTGGAGTTGTCTGCCGCCGAGCCGGCTTCACCGATGAATCAACAGGATGAAGCCGGGAACATTTTCACGAAGTGGTCGGCTCGCTGGTGAGTGCCGGGCGGACCTTGGTGAGCATCAGGTCGAGGAACCGGTCGGGGCGGCGGAAGGAGGCGAAGTGGCTGGCGTCCTGGATGAGCGCGAAGTTCTTGATCGGGGCGGTGACGTCGTCGAAGAACCGCTTGGCCGATGCGGCGGGGGTGATCACGTCCTGCTCGCCCTGGAAGATGAAGAACGGAAGCCGGAATGCGGTGCCCTCGGCCCATTCGTCGATCGTCATGGATTCGGGCGCGAGGCGCTCGGAGAAGCTCATGGGCTTCATATAGGCGGGCAGGTCGCGCAGCGTGTGTAGTGGCGAGGTGAGCAGTGAGCCGATCACCACGGTCTTGACGGTGTCGAAGGTCAGCGGGTCGGAGCCGACGGTGTGCTTGTTGTACTGCGACCATGCCTCGAGGTCCCAGGCCGACCGGTCGGGGCCCATGGCGGTGACGGCGGCCAGTTCCTTGTCCTTGCCCGCCTGGGTGAGCCGGGCCACCAGCGCCTGGTAGGCGGTGCGGTCGCGGCCGCCGGCGTTGATGTTCTGGTCGGTGCCGACGTAGGCGGAGTACAGCTCGGGGTGGCTGCGGGCCAGCCGCATCCCGATGAAGGAGCCGAAGGAGCAGCCGACCAGCACGACTTTGTCGACGGCGAGCCGGGCGCGCACATGCCGGGTGACCTCCAGGGCGTCGCTTTGCAGTTGCCGCAGGCTCATCTCGCCCTGTCCGTCGGGGCCGTTGTGGGTGAAGGTCTTGCCGGCGCCGCGCAGGTCCCAGCGCACGATGGTGAAGTGCCGTTCCCAGCCGCGGGTGCGGGCGGTGTAGATGAGGTTGCTGGCGCCGGGGCCGCCGTGGATCTCCAGGATCACCGGGTTACGCAGGTCCTCGCCGCGGATGGAGATCCACTGGTCGATGCCGCCGATGCGGACGAAGCCGCACTGGTCAATGCCGTGGCCGGTGGTGATGCGCAGCCGCCGGGCGTGGGCGCCGCGCATGAGCTGGCGGTAGCCGAGGAGGCCCGCAGCGGGTGCGGCAACGACGGTGGCGGCGATGTTGGACGGGTGTCAACCGACGCCCGCCGAAACACCACACGAGGGAGCCACCATGGCCAGGGCCGCCAAGCCGCGCGAGGACAAGGACAAGCCGCGCGACCTGCGCACGGGCATCGCGCTGCTGTGGGGCGAACAGGACCCGCCCGCCCGCGGCCCCAAGCCCAGCCTCACCCCCCGCCGCATCGCCGAGGCCGCCGTGACGCTCGCCGACGCCGAGGGCTTGGAGGCCGTCTCGATGAACAAGGTCGCCGCCGCGTTCGGCGTCTCAGCCATGGCTCTGTACCGCTACGTGCCCGGCAAGGCCGAACTCGTCGAACTGATGGTCGAGGCCGTCCTCGCCGAACACCCAGACCTGTCAGCCGCCGCTCCCGGCTGGCGGCCCCGGATCGCAGCGTGGGCCCACCGGCAGTGGGCGGTCTACCAGGCCCACCTCTGGCTGCTCGCGGCCACCGCCATGCGCCGCCAGCTCATAGGCCCAAACCAGCTCGCCTGGATGGACGCCGCGCTCGCCGCGCTGGAGCCGACCGGTCTGGCCGCCCCCCAACGCCACCAGGTCTTCCTGCTGGTCGCCGGACACGTACGCAACCAAGCCCAGCAACTGGCCGACTTCGACGAAGACCACAACCAGGAGTGGGGTCACCTGACCGGCGAACTGCTCAACCGCGACGCCGCCCGCTTCCCCGCCCTGACCACCGCGATCGGCGAAGGCGCGTTCGCGCCCACGGGGCTTGATCCTCTCGACTTCGGCCTTGACCGCATCCTCGACGGAGTCCAGGTACTCATCGATCGGGCCGAGGACACCTCATCGTGAAACGAAACGATCCGTCATCTGCACCGCGGAGGGGCACCGCGGCCGCTGAGCGTCCGCCGATCAAGTGGCCTGCGGCGGGCATCGCCACCACGACGACGCGAGCGTCAGAGGTGACCATGCGCCGGTAAGCGTTGAGTTCCTGGGACGCTTCGGTACTCGGTTCTTTGCCGCCCGAGGCGGTCAGCGGCGGGTGCTGGTTTTGCGCCAGGTGAAGCCGCCGGGCAGGTTGATCGACAGCGTACGGCGGCCGTCGGCTGTGCGGGTCACCCGGAACAGCCGGTTGCCCCAGCTGTGGCCGACGCCGCGGCGGGACAGGTTCAGCCGGAAGGGGCCGAATTTGATCGACTTGCGGTAGCTCCAGCCCATATCGCTTTCCTCCGTCGGTCTCGCATGCAGCCCTTCAGCTACCCGCAAAAGCGCGATATATCGACTTTGGTAATGGTTCGGGCAAGTGGAGCAGGTGCGCCTCGGCCATGACGGCACCCGGATGTGGGGCTCGGCCGGTGCCCAGCCGACCTGGGCGCCGGCCGCACGAGAGAGCGGCCGGAAGGAGTCGAACCTCTACCTGTGTGGCAACCGACCAGATTCCACCCGTGCCTTCATGATCACCTGCTGGAGGGCGTGATGGTCAGCTCGTCGAGCCGGTTCATGAACGCGTCGATGTCGGCGCAGCGTTCGGCCGTGACCCACACGATGCGGATGATCTCGTGCAGGACGTGCCCGCGCTCCTGGCCCAGGCCGATGAATCCAGCCCGGCGCAGCCCTTCGGCGGCGTGACGGCCTGACGTCTGCTTTCAGGGGGGAGTGCCTGGTCGCGTACGCAAGTCTTGCCAAGCATCCAGATGGGTAGTCATCAACTGCTCGAACTCTGTGCGAAGCTCGTCAACTGTGGCGTTCGCCAGTGACCCGTCGCTTCGGGCGAGTTCATCATTGAGCTTCCGCTGTAGCGCCTGCAGGCGTGCCCAGTGGGTGACCTCCAGGATCCACTGGCTGCGGGGATCGAAGTAGGCATCGATCGCCATCATGACGGTCGCTGTTGCGCTGAGGATTAGGGCAACGTGGGTGAGCATCTGCCCGAAAGTCCCGCCAACCTTCAGCCCTAACGAGACCGTGGTAATGGCGGAAGCGAACGTGGCAGAGAGGCGCAGGAAGAAGGCGAGCCGCTTGTTTCTCCGGCGCTGCGGAGCGATCACAGCAAGCTCTGCTTGGATATCGTGCTGGAGCAGTTCGGTACGCCCAACAGACGTGTTCGTCACAGAACGTGGATTACCGTATTGCCGGCTGCACGCCAAGTGGGAGTCCACTTACAGATCGTTTCAGCATGCGGTTCGTAGCTTGCGGAGGCAGATGATGCTGCAGGCCACATGAAGCAGGCCAGAAACACGAAATCGCCGACGTTGCTCTCTATGCTGGTCCGATGGCTGACTTCTCTCCACCTGCAGGCCACGCCGGTACCACCACACGCGGTCCCCCCGGCCACGCCTGCGCAGTGGTCGCTATGGGGGCCGCACTCGCGGTGACCGCCTTCCTTCCATGGACAGGCTTTACCGCCCCAGCCGATCAGCCAAGCACCGGCCTTGGCAGTGGCGCCGTCTACAACTTCCCCGGCATCGATAGCGTTTCTGGCGTTTGCACGCTCATGGCTGGGGCCAGCACGGTGGCGCTGGGATGTGCCGAACTGCTAACCCGTCGCCGACTGACAGCGTTAACGGTCATCCCCGGGGTGTTCGCGGCTTTGGCCTTGGTGTTCTTCGCCATCAGATCAGGTGGGTTTGCAACTCTCATGGCCGACGATCCATGGGCCTCTTGGCATGAACCCACGCTCAGACCTGGCTGGTTTGTCGCTCTGGTAACAGCAATGGCCGTGATCGTCTTCGCTGCTCTGTCCCTCACTCGACGACGCTCATAGCAGCTGGTTTCGGATGAGATTCGGCGTGGTGGTTGCGGTACCGATCTTGTTCCGGATGATCTGTGGGAGTGTGTGGCGGGGCTGTTGCCACCGCGTCCGCCACGCCGTGTGCGCCACCCGGGGCGGCTTCCGGTGGATGACCGGATGGCGGTGGCCGGCATCATCTATGTGCTGACTCGGGATGTGCCGTGGCGTGATGTGCCCGCCTCTGTTGTCGGGTGTTCTGGAGTGACCTGCTGGCGGCGGTTACGCGATTGGACCGAAGCCGGCGTGTGGCCGCGGCAGCACGAACTACTGCTGGCCGAATTACGTGCGGCCGGCCTGTTGGATATGGAAGCGGCCTCGATGGACGGCTCGCACATTTGCGCTCTCAAAGGGGGGGCCACGTTGGACCATCGCCTGTTGATCGAGGTCGTCCCGGTTCCAAACACCACGTAATTGTTGACCGGCACGGCACACCGCTGGCCGTCTCGGTCACCGGTGGCAACCGTCACGACGTCACCCAGCTACTGCCGCTGCTGGACAAGATCCCGCCCATCAGAGGAGTGCGCGGCCGGCCACGCCGCAAGCCGAGGCGGCTGTATGCCGACCGGGGCTACGACTACGACCTCTACCGGGCTGCTGCTGTGGCAGCGCGGCATCAAGCCCGTCATCGCCCGCTGCGGAACGGCGCACGGCTCGGGCCTGGGAAAGGTTCGCTGGGTGGTAGAGCGCACTATTGCCTGGCTGCACCAGTTCAAACGACTACGCGTCCGCTCCGAACGTCGAGCTGATCTGTATCAAGCGGCAGCGTGAAGAATCTCGCGGGCCGCGACGACAGCGCAGGCGGCGACGCATGCCTCGTGCCGACGTTCCGAATGCGGAACGCGCTCATGGGTTCGAGGGAAGCGGCGGGCCTTGCATGAACGCTGGCATGTCTCGGGGAGACAGGCCCCCGGATACGTGCGCTTACCCATGGCGCCCGGGGGCCGTCCCTATCGCTTCCCGAAACGAAGCAACCACCGGGACCATCCGCGCCGAGCGGAGCAACCGGTGGAGGTTTCCGCCATTGCATCTTCCCGGACGTTCCTGGTGCCTACCGGGGCGACCGGTTGATCGTTTGCGGTAGGCAAGCGCGCCGTTACTTGTTCCAGGCCACCAGGAACTCCGCCAGCGAGATGCGCCCGTCCATGTCTCCATCGTGCTCGTCCGAGACCTTGAAGATGGAGTCGAGCTCGGCGGCGGTGACCTCCTCGCCGCGCGTGTTCATGGCGAGCGTGAACTCCTCTCGCGTGATGTATCCGTCCCCGTCGCGGTCGAACTCCTGAAACATGGCGGTCGGGTCGTCGAGATCCGGCATGGGTGACCTCTCATGGTGCGATTCATGCGATGTATGGACAAGGCAACATCGAAGCACGAGCTTGTACCCCACGCGAGGAATGACGGGCCGAAAGACGCCGGTCACGGTGCCTATCCCGGACTTCAACGGAAGGAAGTCAATCAAGCCAACCGCCACCACCTGCTGGGCCTCCTCGTGGTGATCGTGCCGTTGCCGTTCTCCTTCTTGATGGGGCCGGTGGCAGTCGCGCTCGCCCATGGACGAACTGCCCGAGGGGGTGCCGGGACGAGGTCAGCCGTGTTCGGCGTGCTGGCCGTGGTCGGTGACCTGGGCGTCGAACCAGGCGTGCAGCGCGTTGATCAAGGCCGGGTCGGCGGAGGTGTAGGTGATCCGGGCGCCCGCGGGCACTTCGGTGTAGCGGATGTCGATGCGGCTGTGGCCTTGTTCGAGGTCGCGCAGGCCCGGCATCTCGCCGCCGTGGATGGAGGCGGGATCGCCGTAGTCGCCCTTGCTGAAGCCCGCCGCCTCGGCGGTCAGGTGCTCGCGGATCAGCTTGACCTGCTGGGCGTCGGCCGGATCGTCGGAGGTGACCGTCTGTGTGCCGCCGGTGGCGGCCTTGGCGAACTGGTGTGTGGTGCGCTCCAGGTCGAACGGCATCACCTTCCGGCTCCTGGCCGCAATCTCCGCCTGCCGGGCGGCCAGTGCCTGCTGCTCGCCCCGGTTGATGAGAACGTACGCCGTCGCAGCCACGACAACGGACGCGAGCGCGGCGATGAGTGCCTGGACGCGGCGATTCCTAAGTTTCATCGATGGCCTCCGTGAGGATGGTCAGGGCGCGCAGCACGTCAGCGCGTTCGCCCTCGGGAACGCGGTCCAAAATGGCGGTGAACCGCTTCGCCCTGGCCTTGGCCAGCTGCTCTGCGGCGTTCGCCCCTTGCGGGGTGAGCTGGACGAGCACGCCTCGCCCGTCGTCCGGGGCAGGGGTGCGCTCGGCCCAGCCGCGGTTGATGAGCTGGGTGACCAGGCGGCTGGTGCTGCTCTTCTCCAGGCGGAGCCGGTGCGCCAGGTCGCTCTGCCGCAAAGCGCCGTCCCTGGCCAGCTCGCCCAGTGCGTGAGCCTCCGATACCGGGATGGGCTGCCCGCAAGGGGTCTGGTCGGGTTGATGAAGACCGAAGGCTCGGACGAACCGCGCCACGGTCTCCTGCAACTGCATCTCCTCCGACATGGTTCGACTATACAACTAAAATCGTTGTAGCTTGCAACCATGATGGTAGGCGTAGGAGTGACGAGGGGTCGTTCCAGAAGCGGAACAGTGCAGCCCGGGGTTAGTGTGCGAGCCGGTCTCGTACCGCGTTTTCGATGAGGACGGGGAGATAGGCGTCCGTGCCGGCATCGGCTGAGACCGATAACTCCTGATAGGCCTGCTGCGCGTAGGACTCGATGGTGGCGCGCTCCTGCGCCGGGTAACGCGCGGCCAGGTTGGCGATGATCGGGGCAAGGAGTGCGTCGTTGTCGGTGGCCATTGGTGTCCTCCGTCGATATCGGCCCCCGATATCCTCTGACGATAAGGCTTCGCGGTGAACGCGGCTCAAACGACGGGTGAGCACAACGTTCCTCCTGCTGCAGGGCGAAGGCTCCGACATCGGTGGCCGATATCGGTTTCGCCATATGCTGGAGGCGGCGCCGAGTCGGGATGGTGGGCGAGGATGAGGGAGTTCCAGCGCGGAGCGGTACGGTTGCACATCCTGCATCACGCTGCCGAGCAGGACATTCACGGGGCGTGGATGACCGAGGAGCTCAAGCGGCACGGCTATGCGATCAGCCCTGGCACGCTGTATCCGACGCTGCATCGGCTGGAGGCCGACGGGCTGCTGTCCTCACGGCAGGAAGTGGTCGAGGGCCGGGTACGGCGGATCTACCGGGCCACCGAGGCGGGTGTGGCAGCGCTGGCGGAGGACCGTAGGGCGTTGCTGGAGCTGGCACGTGAGGTGCTGCCCGAGGCGGAACGGCCACCGGGGGCTGTTTGAGCTCTGAACGTGGTGATCGCCTGTGCCCGAGAGTCCCGGGCTCGCCTCCAGCGTCCGGCCGGGGAAATCGTCATACGCGGGGTGTGAACTGGCTCAGGTCGTAGATGCGGAGCGTCTTTTCGATGTCGGCGACCTGCGTGACGATGCCGGTGAAGCCGGCCGCGCCGAAGCGGCGGTGCTCCTCGTCCTCGAAGGTCTCGGCCATCTGGGCGAATTCCTTGGGCGGGATGACGTCCCGCATGGCAGGGAAGACCACGGTGTCCTCGCGGGCCTCGTGCGGCTCGTACATGCGGATGAAGGCGGCCATGTTCGTGACCAGGTCGCGACGGGCCTGCCGGGGTGTGGGTTTGGCGGTGGCGTTCAGGATACGGCCGGTCAGGACGCGTCCGCGCTGGTGCTGCTGGAGCAGCACCGAGACGGTGTCGGTGAGCTTGCCGGCCTTGACCAGGCGCGGGAAGACGTACCGTTCTTCGAGTCGCTCGTGATATTCCTCGATGAAGGTCCTGATGATGCCGGCTCCGGCGTGCAGGGCCTGTTGGGGGACCTGTTCGCCGGCGTTGATCCGGCGGATGCCCTCCCGGTAGATCAACAGTACGCGTTTGAGGACCCCGTGTTCCCGCATGAGGTCCTCCGGTGGCGTGACCGGCACCTCTTGCGCCTGCTCCTGGCCGGGGGCAGGGGTGGGCGTTGCGGCGCTGCTGGCTTGTTGTGTGGTGCCGCACGCGGTCAGCGCCGCCGACCCGCAGGCCAAGGCGACGGGCAGGCTGAGCACTTGGCGGCGGCGCACGATCGGTGTTTCGTGGTCGGCCGTTGCTTCGTCCATCACCTTCAGCGCTCCGTCCCCTGGCCAGTCCGACGCGGTCCGGCTGGACGGCATCACGCCGGATGCCTGCCCGGTCGCTGGTGATCCGATGCGATGACAGGGGCAATGCTTGCCTCAGCTCGGCTAGAACGTGTTTTCAAAGGGCTGTGTGGATGAGTCGGCTGGTCATCTGGCACGTTGAAGACGGGCCAGCCGGTCGTTAACGTGCCGGACGACCTTGCTGTGGTCGGTATGGAGGGTGGTCTGGTGCTCCTGCTGGTCCGGGTTGGCGAGTTCGACCTCGTAGTCGCCGTCGGGTAGCAGGGATACCGAGGCGTACCAGGAGGCGCTGTCGTTGGCCGGGGTGAGGGTGACGAACGTGTTGTCATCCTGGTTCAGGCCGGAGATGCGTGGACAGACCGTCGTGGCCGGGGTCGTCGATGAAGCGGCCGTCTTCGGTGTCGGCGATGCAGAAGGTGGCGGCCATGACGGATCCCCTTGGTGGTGAGGCTCCAGGATGGCATGCCGGGGCCGGTGCGGGGTCAGAGCCATTCGCCGATGATCGCGATGTGCAGGACGGCTTCGTAGCGGACGGCGAGCTTGTCGTATCGGGTCGCCACGGCGCGGTGGCGTTTGAGCCGGTTGATGCCGCATTCGACGGCGTGCCGGGCGCGGTAGTCGGCCGCATCGATCAGCGGTGGCCAGCAGCCGGTGCGGCCGCGTCGTTTGCGGTTACGCATCTGATCGGCGGGTTCGGCGATGGTGGCCTTGATCCGGCGGCGGCGCAGGTAGGCGCGATTGGCGCGGGAGGAGTAGGCCTGGTCGCCGCGCACGCGGATCGGGCGGGTCCGGGGCAGGCCCGGGCCCAGGCGGGGCACCCTGATGGCCTCCAGCACGGGCACGAACTGCGGCGCATCACCCCGCTGACCCGCGGTGAGCAGGAACGACAGCGGCTTTTGACCCTGTTCACCGGCCAGATGAAGCTTCGTGCCCAGGCTGCCCCGGAACCGGCCCAGCGCGTGATCGGCAGGCTCGGCAGAGTCCGGCCCGGCCGGTGGTTCCTGCTGGGCGGCCGGATCCCGGCGAGCTTCGGCGGCGTGCTGATGCGCCCGGCAGATCGTGGAATCGACGGTCACCCTCCCAGGCCAGCTCGCCCAGGCCTGTAGTTGCGTGACCAGGTCGGCCCATACTCCGGCGCGTTGCCGGCGGCGGAAGAATCCGTACACCGTCTGCCATGGCCCGTAGTACTCGGGAAGATCCCGCCACGGCGCCCCTGTCCGGACCCGCCATCGGATGCCATCGATCAGTAATCGACGCGATACCACGGCCGGGCGTCCCCGCCCGGCCGTGACCGGCAGTAACGGCTCCGGCACCGCCCACTGAGCTCTTTCCATCGTGAAGGCGCTGGTCAGGATGGGCCTGCGGAAAGCAGTGGCGGATGAGAGGAGGCTCCCGATAAGACAGCAGTCGACCAAGATCCGATGCCCCAACCGGGAGCCTCGTTGCTGCTTACGTGCCTCGATTCCACTGTCCAACCACACCCTGATTCGCCTGGCCGAACTCATCCGCACCCGGCACGCCGAACGCCGCTCCCTGTGGCGGAAGTTAGACCCAGCGCAGCAGGCGCTACTGGTCCTGGCCCATTTGTGCAATGGCGACACCTACGCCCGCCTGGCCGCCGGTTTCGCCGTAGGGACCACCACGGCCTGGCGCTATGTTCGCGAAGCCGTCGATCTCCTGGCCGCCCTGGCCGATGACGCCCACGCCGCTGTGGCGCGAGCGGCCCGGCTGGTCTACACCATCCTGGACGGCGCTCTCATCCCGATCGACCGCCTCGCCGACAAGCGGCCGTATTGCAGCGGCAAACACAAGCGGCATGGAATGAACGTGCAACTGCTGGCCGACCCCATGGGCCGACTGGTGTGGGCCTCGCACGCGCTGCCGGGCGCCGTGCACGACGTGACCGCCGCTCGGAAGGTCGGCCTGATCGACGCCTTGACCAGCGCCGACGTGAAGACCTTTGCGGACAAGGGTTATCAAGGCGCAGGCGGCACGATTCGGACGCCGTTCAAGTGGCATCGCCATCGGCCCGGGTTGTCACGCGGGCAGCGGGACGTCAACCGCGCCCACGCCTGTATCCGGGCCATCGGGGAGCGTGCCGTCGCGACCTTGAAGGGCTGGAACGTGCTGACCAGGCTGCGCTGTTGCCCGCATCGAGCGACCGCGCTCGTGCAGGCGATCCTTGTGCTGCAGCTCGTGGAAGAAGGCCGCTACTCAGGATGAAATGGCTCTTGTTGTGTCGGTGGGTGCTGCGAGCATGACGGGATGATCGCGACTCCTGACGACTACTCCTGGTTCTCCCCTGAGCGCTTCCCCGGCCTGGCGGATGCCTACTGCTTCACCTACGTCCGCGGCCTGACGCCTGAGGAAGTGGTGACCCGGCTCGGCGTCCGGGTTGAAGATTGCTCTCGCGTGACGCTTGATGAGCTGATCCGGCGGCAAACCTTCGGTGCCGTCGCCGTTGGAGACTGGGTACTCCTCGTCGAGGCCTACGGCGGGCTTGGTGTCACCGAAGAGATCATTATGCCGCTGTCGGCGGGCACCCGTCTCGTCTCCCACTTCTACCTCGACGTCGACGGCATGGACTACTTCTACTGGATCGACGACGGAAAGATCCGGTTCGAGTTCGCGTACCAGGAAGGCTATTCCCACTGGATCAAAGACGGGAAGATCCAGTTCATGTTCAGGCACCATGAAAGCTACTCAGAGGAGCTGCCGGACGAACTCCTAGAGACTCTGGAGCGGATCGACTCCCCCGTCTACTTGATCGCCGACCCCCACGAAGGGCCGGCGTTCCTCCTGGCCGAGCGCCTCACCGGGATCACGATGACGCCGCGGCTGCTGGAGGAGTCCACTTACCTGTGCGGAGTCGTTCCCGGGTCGAGGTGAGCAGAACCCACCGTCCACGGCCCCCGCAAGTTGGCCGCGGACGGTGGATCACTTCGCTGCACGCTCCTGCGGGCTCCACGGGGACACCGTTCTCCGCGGGCCTGCCGTACCAGGCCATCAGGATGAAAAGGCCTCATTGCTCATCACTGAGATCCCCACGCACCCAACGATCATGAAGGTCCCAGGGATCACCGACAAGATCAATTCGGAAACAGACTCTAGCCTCGCGACCGCCGCTGGAGAGCCGGGGAAGCAGGCCTGAGACGACGCCCTCGCCCGCGCCACCGGCCCAGCAGCACGTACACCTGACGCCGTGAGATCCTCAGTTCGGCCGCCAACCCACCCGCGGCTCGGCGGTCAGCCGGCCGATCATCTCCGCCTGGCGTACCGCCACGTCCCAGGCGTCATCCGGGGCGGTCAGCACGCCCCGCTCAATGATCTACGCCCGCCCGCCGTCCATGCCGGGACCTCACCGTCGCGCACGCGAGTACAGAACAAGATGCACCGTAGCGCAGAGGACTACGGACAAGCCGGTGCTCCACAGTCCTCTGCACAGATCCCCGAAACCCCAGGACATCCGTGCACATGACTTCGGAAAGTGACACGAGTTTCGGGACGATCGTTCCTGCGGAAACACGATCGCGGCGAGGCCTGTCCCAAAGGGGGAAAGGGCCCTCAGTGCTCGCGTCGACCATGGACGCCAGTCGTGCGCCGAACCGCACCCTCCGCCTGCTTCAGCTCGTGCGGCCTAAGTCGGGCGTTCAACCTCCACCGCGCCGTCCACCTGCAGCGCCGTGCTGAGCGCCTTCTCTGCGGCCCACAGGCGCGCGATCAGGTCAGACCGCCCTGCGCTGGTTCGTCGGCCAGAGCGCGAAGGTCAGCGGCGACCGTACGGGTGCCGTCCACGTCCCACTGGTAGCCACTCGCGCCCTGTGATGGGGTTGCGTCGTGGCAAGGCCTCGCCGCGACGCAACCCGAGGGGGACGGGCTCAGGAAAGGGTGAAGCCCGGGGCCGTGACAGAACGCGATCGCAATCGCGGGCCGCGGTCCGCAGTGTCCAGCGCGCGGCGGATTGGAGACCGCCGTCCGTTACCTCACCCGCCACCGCGATTACCTGCGTCACGACCACGCCCTGGAACAGGGCTGGCCGATTGCCACCGGTGTGGTCGAGGGCACAGCCAGGCACCTGGTCGGCGACCGCCTGGAGATCACCGGCGCAAGGCGGGGGCTGGCCGGCGCCGAAGCGATCTTGAAGCTACGCGCTGTGATCTCCAACGGCGACCTGAACGCGTACTGGACCTATCACCTCGACCGTGAACAACACCGCCTTCACCAAACCCACTGCCAGGAGGAGCATGCCCTCACAGCTTGAAACGCAGTGACTCAGTGCGAGTTGCGCACCCGTTGGAGGTGGTCGACACCGCGATGTCCGCCCCATGAAATGTGATGATTGTGTGCCGCTGCCCGATCTAGGGTGCGGGCATGTCTTACGTGCTCCACGGTGTTGTCGGTGACTTTGACCATCTCCGCTCCCTGTCGGACGGTGTGCCACGAGCTGTGGTGGCGCCCCTCCGGCAACGCCTGGGGCTGCTGCCGGTGACTGACGGGATTTTCAACGAGCTGACCGACGACCGGCGGGAGAGCGGGCCGTTCACGCTCATGTCCCCGGCGTTCGCCGAGAGACTGAAAGACTGGTCACGCGGCGGCCATATCGCTTACGTGGAAGCGGACTTCTGGGGTGGTGACGGCAGCCAGGCCGCTGCCCTGTGGGAGCACGGCCGTCAGAGCTGGGGTCCCGAGTACGCATGGATCCCGGTGGGACCGCCACACGAGGACTGGCCGATCAACGCCGTGCTCGCGCGCCTCGGAGTGGTCAGAACGGGCGCGTTGGACCTCTTCGACACGGTCGGCTTCGGACAGGAACGCGACATGGAGGGGTGGCGCTGGGCGGGCCTACATGCCCTGGACGCCGCCAACTACGACACGTGGGAGGCCGCGCGCCGTACCAAGGAAGAGGCCGATGCCCGCGCCGCTGCTCAACGTGACAGGTACATCAGGCGTGACGATGTCCCGGTCGTACTCGACGGCAGAACGGTGATGCAGATTCTCGACATACCGCCCTCCCCAATGGTGGGGGCCGCGATCCGGCACCTCCAGGAGGTTTACCTGGAACGTGGCTCCCTCACGCGCGACGAGGCCGCCACCGAACTTCGCCGCTGGGCCCAGAGCTTCCGAAGCACTCGATGAGTCGCGAGCCGCCGGGATGTGACACACGGTGAACGTAGTGGCGCTGACGTTCGAAGCGGAATCGCCCAGTTGGCGACCAAGGCGCCGCCGACACGCGGTTGACACCAGCGGCGATCGAGCGCTATCTGCCTCTGAGCCTGGTCATACAGCGGCTGACCACCGCCCGCCAGTCCCCGTAGGAACGAGGGCCGTCAACACAGCTACCAGCGCCTCACATGCTTGCACACCCACAGGTGGAAGCCGCCCGCGATCCAACAATCACGACAGGAAAGGCAGATCAACAAGTCACTGCGGAAGGCTACACCCATCCCCGGCTCACCCACCGCGCCGCCTGGTCGACCACGAAGGCGAACTGCCCATCATCGAGGGCACTCTCATCCGGCTGAAGGTCGAGCATCTGCCCGGCGACTGTGACGCCCCGCCGGTCTGGCTGTGGTCCTCCAAGACCGGCGCCGCCGGCACAGACGTGGATCGCTGGTGGCAGGGGTTCCTGCGCAGATTCGATAATGATCAGCCTTCGCTTTCCCCTAACCTCGAGAGCCGGGCGTGTGAGTGAATGGATCTGATCCACTCTCGGCGAGGAGGCCGACAACGAGGTCGCGGGGCAGGCCATGGGTCTGGTGCAGATAGTCGTAGTCCTCCTCGCTCAAGTTCCTGATGAAACCCTCTCTGGTCAGTACCTGCCGGCCTCTCCTGAGCAGCTTGGAGAATCGTCGCTCTTCATCGAGAAACACCTCCCGCACATGGCTGACCTCGCGTGGCTGCCGAAAATGCTCCAGCGTGTGCTCAATTACGTCCCGAGGAAGGTCGGACAAGGTACGGGATGGATCATCGCGCCACAAAGTGGTGAGCACACGCCGGGTGAGCCGGCGCAGCACGTAGCCCCGCCCGGTGGTGGACGGCGTGACCCCGTCGCCGATGACCACGATGCCGGAACGCAGGTGGTCGACGATGACGCGTAATGACGTCTCGTCTGTCCTCCACAGGGACGGGATGGTCTTCATCCACGGCTGGAACACATCACAGTTGAAGATCGACGGTTGGTCTTGCAAGATCGTGAGGAGCCGTTCCAGCCCCATCCCCGTGTCGATGCTGGGCCGTGGCAGAGGTTCGAGGCTGCCGTCCTCGTGGCGGCGGTAGCGCATCCGCACGTGGTTCCACACCTCTACCCACCGCTCGTCAATGGACGGGGTTCCCTGTGGCGGTCCGTCCCCGATCCATACGAAGATTTCCGAGTCAGGACCGCACGGACCGCTCGGCCCGTTGGACCACCAGTTGTCCTCACCGGTCAGCTCCACCGGCACGCCCAGCTCGCCCCAGGTACGCAGCGACTCCGTGTCGGGCCCGACCTGCTCACCGCCACCGAAGACTGTGACGTACAGGCGGTCGGAGCGGATACCGAAGCCGTCTCGCAGCAGCTCGTAGCCCCATCGGAGGCTCTGCTGATGGTCGTAGTCACCCAGCGACCACGAGCCCAGCATCTCGAACATCGTCAGGTGACTGCAGTCGCCGACCTCGTCCAGGTCAGTGGTGCGCAGGCAGCGCTGCAGGTTGACCAGGCGGCGCCCGAGCGGGTGCGGGCGGCCTTCCAAGTACGGGGTGAGCGGATGCATGCCGGAGGTGGTGAACAGCACCGGATCCCCGGGAGGCGGGAGGAGCGAACTTCCGGTGATGCGCTGGTGTCCACGCTCGCGGAAGAAGTCAAGGAAGGTGCCAACGGTCTGGTCGGTATTCATTGGGGATGGGCCCTTCATGGTCATGAGGACCGGAAAGGACCGCAAGAAACGGGCTGCAAGCAACACAGCCCCGACGACACGCCTGCGGCCGTTTTCCGGTCGCCGGCGGTGTTGAGGAGGTCAGGCAGCGGCAACCGACGAGCGAGTAGCTCGTGCGGCTGCGATGAGAGTGCGCGTGGAAACCTCCATGGCCCGACGATACCAAGCGGCCGGGTGAATATCTCTTGGAATTTCCGGCCGGCAGGGCCGAGGAGGCGATGGTGCTCGCCTCAGACGGGTCCGCCAACGCCGCCCCGAGTGATAACAGAGTGAGTCAGCTTCATCCGGAGGTGGGAACGGATCCGGCTCGCCACGGTGTGGGAAACATCGAGGACTAGCTTGATCCGACTCGAAGATAGAACGTCAGCTTGTAGTACTTCGTTGTTCGTTTTGGTGGTCGCTGACGGCAGGTCGGCGTCGACCTGTCCAGGTAGCTGAGCTAACCATGCCAACGAACGAGCACCTCACCCAAACATCGCTGTCATACGCTCAAGGTCGGACGGCACAGGACATCTGCTGCGACAGCGATCGTTTCCGCTGCAAGGTGATGTCGCTGAGAAGTAACAGCACCCGAGGGCTTGCGGTGGGAGCATTGATGTGCTTAGCGAGATGAGGTGTCGCTGGTGCAGCCCAAATCCAAGGTCGAGTTGTACGCGGCGATCCGCCGCGATTCTCGAGCGGGGCTGTCCATCCGGGCCATCCAAAGCAAGCACAACATGGGCTTCCTGACAGTGGAGAAGGTGCTGGCCTCGGTCTGCCCCGAGCCGCGCAAGCCGCTGCCGCCCCGGCCATCTCGGCTGGACCCGTTCTGTCGGACCCGGCTGTCAAGATCGCCCGTATGAGGACGCAACCCCCCACGTCCGCGAGAGCGGACGTGCACGTGAGCCATCATCAGATGCTGGTGAACGAGGAGACGGGCGCCGACCATCCGTCCCACGTCCCCAATGGTCTGACGGCGTCGGCCCCCGGAGCGGCGGTGATCCTGACCGGCATACACACCGGAGTCGTGGACGTCACGGTGCAACTCGCCGACGAGCCCCCTACCACCACGGCCGAGGGATGGGACGAGGTGGAGGACGTGGAGCTGATCAGCTTCACGGGCGGGACACGGTTGAGGGGCCTCATGGGCCACATGCCGGAGGCGCTCCCCAACCTCACCCCGTACGGTCCTGGCCGCTACGGCATGCGTGTGCACGCGCGCGGCCGCGACATCGATCCCTGCGCCGTGCCGAGCGTGCCCTTCGAGTTCTACCTGGTCACGATCTGGCCCATTGAGGTGGGGTCGAAGGCGTGCGCCAAGCTCGGCGTGGGCGTCGCGGAAGAGCTGAGGCTGCCGGACAAGTCCGCCGAGATCAGGCGCTGGGCCCGGGAGCACGCGCGGCCGGAGAGCGAACCGGGGCGCATCGCCGGGAAGGTCGTTCCCCCTCTGCCGCCCGCGCCCGTCCTGGGCACCGCATGGGCGACCGAGCATCGGTTGCGGGTCGTCAATCCCTACCGGGAGCCCGCCGCCGGACCGGCGCTGCCGGAGGGCCTGGTCGCCGCCGCTCCGGACGCGGTGGCCATCAGGACGCTCAAGGGCCGGGGCGTGGTGGGGGTGCACGTGCGGTGGGATTCGTCCGGGTCGTGCGGACCCGTCTCCAGATGGGAGGAGACGGAGGAGATCGAGTTCGTCACGACGACGGGCATCATGCAGATCGAGGGCATGCAAACCCGCGACGGAGCGCCGCCCCCTAACCTGACCTACCAGGGCGCTGGACGCTATGGCCTGCGCGTCCACGGGCGAGCGCGGCCGGGTGGTGGGCTGTCGAACCGGCCCGGCGAGTCGTACCTGCTGGTGGTGTGGCCGATCGCGCTCGGAGCCTGAAACGTCGGTGCCGCGCGCCCCTATCAGCAATCACATGAACACGTTATGTGAGTTGTCGGGCCTCAGAACGCTGCTACTTCTCACCGACATGCCGGCCCCGATCAGCCCCCGAGTGCTGTCCAAACTGACCGACAAACGCTGCAGCAAGATCACGCGACCCACGAGCTTGATGGCTGCGGCCGTGGCGGTCAGCCGGCGTCCCTCGGTGCGGTAGACCTCCAGTACGGCGGCGATGGTCTCGGGCTGCAGGCGTGCTTTGAGGTCCACAGCCGCGCCCCGGTATCCGTTGCGAAGTGCGGCCAGGGCGCTGTCGACGTGGCCAGCGGCCATCCAGGTCGGCACGTAAGGGTCGTGGACCACCTGATGGGCCCGGTAGTCAGGCGGTAGGCGGTCCAGCAGCCAGGCGGTCGCCTGTCTGGCCAAGCCGGGATCCTCACCGGGCAGCGGGACCTGAGCAGGCCAGCCAGCGGGCCGGGCCGCCGCGGCGGACTGGCCGGTGTGCGCCGGTCCGGCGACCTCATCATCGGGGTTCTGTGCGATGTACTCGTGGTCGACGGCGCTGTAGCCGACGCCCTGCGGCAAGCCCACCCGATCCATGGGCAGCCATTCCTCGCGGGGGACGAGCTTTCCCCGTGGGCCGGGTGTGATGTCTATCCAGGACACCTTTGCCATCTGCCGTCCGTCGGCGAAGGCGCGCCGTTTGAGCAGGTAGTCGGCACCGTCAGGCAAGATTCTGACTGCTGGTGCATCAGACATGACTGGCGACCATATCGAACGCGCGTACGATCTAGGAAAACCGGCCCTGAAGGCGCTGGTCCCCCCTTGGGGTCCTAGCCTGATGTGGGCAGGCCTCCTACCTGGTGCGACTACCCGTTCAACCCCGGTAGGAGGCCTGGCCACCCACCTCGCTCAGTGGGTGGCATCATGATCGCTACTGGTCCAGACGAGCCAGACGTACCAGGACAAGCAGAGAAGCGGGTTTGTAATTCCCGATCCCAGGCTGAACCCTAAGGGATCGGAGTGGACCTCTCACTATGCGTGACAACACCCCGGATTTGGGTTTCCCCCGGCACGATGGAGTCGCTGCTGGAGGCCCGGATCGCGGGTTGAGCTTTGTCCCCCGGACGAGAATTTCGCCTCCCTCTGCCAGTCCGCCGCTGGTTCACTGACGCCCGAAGGAAACGTTGAACCCGCTGGCGAGGAGGCGGCCATGAGACATCCGGGGCCGTTCGGGTTTTGCTGGAGGACTGGCAGGGGGCGCAGCGTGTGGGGCTGGGATGAGGGCCCCGGCAGCTGGTGGGCGCAGTTGTGGCGCAACGACCTGCCTGAACCCGGTAGCCGACGCCCCGCACATGGGGATCGGGCCGCTCGCTGGGTGGCGCATCTCCGCGGTGAGCGGCCTGGTGCCGCTGATCGCCGCCGCCACCAGAGCCGATCCAGACCGTATCGACCAACTGCTGGCCGAAAGCATGCGCTGACCTGTCCCCAGGTCCCCGCCGCCCGTCGGCGTAGCAGCGGGACCCGGGTGGCCGCTCGGCTTGGTGAAGATGGGAGGCCATTGACAGGAGGGCAAAGAGCAGTCTGTCCAATCCGGGTCAAAACTGTGTTTCAGGCGGTAAGGGGCAGTTGTTAAGTTGCCAGCGAGGCCCCGGAACGGAGGCAAGCGATGCGCCCCATATCGCGTCTTCGACAGACAGCCATACTCACGTCGGCCGGCGCCGTCGCGCTGACCCTGACATCCATACCTCCAGCCCAGTCAACAGCCGGGATCCCAGCTACGCAGCTCAAGACCACCGAGTGCCCGAAAGCGGACTGGGTGTACAACCCCGACCCGTCTGCTTTCCCTGACACGCCGCAAGGGCGTGCGGCCTACAGAATGCAGCGGGGCGACATGGAACGGGCGATCTTGTGTCTCGTCAATGAGGCGCGCGCCCGTCACTTCAGGCCGGTGGGTCGTCGGCTGCGTCCCCTCGCAATAGGCCGGAGGATCATGGGGACGCCCTCCGTCAAGATCGCCGCCCAACGGCACGCCGATGACGCGGCCAGACTCCGCTGGTGGGGAACCGTCGAGCAATTTCCGGGCTGCACCCCAAGGGAGAATGAGCCTGATCGATGTAATCCGCACATCAACCCAGTAACCAAGACGACCCCTGAAATCCGCGCGAAGGACGCAGGCTTCGGGGTCCGCGTCCGCTGCAGGCAGTCCTGGCTCGCCGAGAACACCTACACAGGCGCAGGCCGTGAGAGGGTGACACCTCGGGCAGCTTTCGACTGGTGGATGCAAAGCGCCGGCCATCGGGCCAATATCCTCAGCCCGACGTTCAGGCACATGTACGTCGGCATCGCGGTGGGCAGCGCAGACCCATCCCACGGGTCCATCACTCCAGCCAACACATACGTTCAGATGTTCGAACGCTGCGACGAGTGACGCACCTCTAGAACCACTGATCCGATACATCGTCGGTTCGGCCTCGGATTTGGGGTTCCCCCAGCACCACGCCTGGTTCACTGCTGCCCGGAGGAAACGTTCAACGTGCTGGCGGGAGGTGGCCATGAGACATCCAGGGCCTTTCGGGGTTCTTGCTGGAAGGCTGGCAGGGGCGCAGCGTGTGGGGCTGGGATGAGGGCACCGGCAGCTGGTGGGCGCAGCTATGGCGCAACGATGTGCCGGACGACCCGGTCGCCGACGCCCCGCACGTGAGCATCGGCCCCCTGTCCGGGCAGCACATCTCCGCGGTGAGCGGCCTGGTGCCCCTGATGGCCGCCGCCACCGGAGCCCATCCCGACCGTATCGACCAACTGCTGGCCGAAAGCATGCGCTGACCGCCCGGGCCCCGCCGCCCGTCGGCGGGGCCGGCGGGGCCCGGGCGGGTCAGCGGCTCAGCCCGGGACCGCGGTCGACACCGCGGTCGGGTGGCGGCCGATAGGCCTGGCGGCGCTTATGCTCGCGCCGCAGCCCAGGCGTGGGGCGGGTGACGTCGTCGGCCCGGGCGGCCGCCGCGCGCTGGCGTCGGGCGTGCTCGACGCGGGCGACGCGTTCGAGCTCGCGCTCTCCACGGACAGCGGCCAGCTCCTGCTGGGCACGCTGGTGAGCGTGGCGGGCGCGGCCGGCGCGGTACGTGGCGTCGTCGACGTCGCGGGCCCGGGCCGCGCGCTGGAGCGTGGCGAGGTCGCGTTCGAGATCGTCGCGCTGGCGCCGCACCAGCGGCCAGGCCGCCCGCAGCGGCGCTGCGGCGGCGGCGGCCTGCTGGGCGGCCCTCTCCAGGGCGGGGCCTTCCTTCACTACGGGCGCCAGGCGCTCGCGCACGGCGCCGTCGACGGCTCTGCAGTGCGCTTGGCGTCTTGGCGGTCCGGGTCGCGGGCCTGGCCGGTCAGCCGCTCGACCGTCCGCCGATCGCGGGCGGGGTCGGCGGCGCGCTCACGTTCGGTGTGCTGGCGGGCGATCGGCTCGGGCTCGGCGGTCACCAGGCGGTCGGCGCGATCGCCACGCAGGGTGGCGGCGTAGGCGGCCAGCGCGCGCTGCAGCTCGATGGCGTGGTTGTCGGACTCGCCGTACCGGGCCCGGTCGGCGTCGCTCTCCAGCAGCTCGCGGCAGATACAGGCGGGCCGTCTCCCGGTCCCGGGACATGGCGGCGTAGAGGCTGTGCGGGTCGAGGCCGTGGCCGTAGACGAGCGCCTGATCCACGGTGACGCCCTTGGGCGGAAGCGACTGTCAGGGCGGTGCCGTGTCCCAACCCGCCGGCGGCGATGTAGCCGGGAGTGATCCATTCCTGTTCCACGCGCGGCCCGTCCGCGTATGGAGCGCGCCATTCGACCAGCACCCGCCGCTGGTCATCAATCCGTACGAGGCGGCCGCGGTAGCCGTTGAGCACGTTGGCGCCCTGGCCGTGCCGGGCCCGGTAGTCGTTGGTGGGCACGCGTACGTGGTCGCCGACGGCCAGGGCGAGCGTGCGGCCGCCGGCTTGGCGGTAGCGCACCTCGGGGCCGGAGATCTCGCCGGCGGCGCGGCGCACCGCCCGCGCCGCGGCGTTGAGCCGGTCGACGTCGGCGTTGGTGGCGGCCGGCAGCGCCACGTTCGCCAGCTCGGCGTGCACGTCGCCGGCGTACACGGCGGGGGCCTGCTGCCAGTCGGTCGGGCTGCGCGGTGTCGGCCGCAGTGGTTGTTCGGGCGGGTGGGGGCGGTCGAGGCGGTGCAGCGCGCCCAGGCCCAGGGGTGGGTATAGGGCGTCAAAGCTCGGCGCCGGGGCACTTCGCGAAGTTGATGCCGGGGCCGTAGTTGACGTTCGCGGCCGACATCCAGCCCCACGTGCGGGTGCCCTTGATCTGCATGTAGCCCCACGGGGTGCCGTAGCTGTTGATCACCCAGCAGTGAACCCACAGCTTGGTGCCTTTGCGGACGTTGGTGATGGTGGCGCACCTGCTGCCCTGGTAGGGCCCGGCCTTGAGGTTGAACGAGCCGGTCATGGTCACGTAGCCGGGGTCCCGGTTGGCCACCCGGGGATGCGGGCAGCCGAGCTCGGTGGTGGTGGCGCTCGCGGCGGGGGCGGCGACGAGAGCGGTGGCGGTGATGGCGCCGGCGGCAACGAGGGCCTTGAGTGTCTTCATGTGAGCCTCCTGCTCGAGTTCGTGGAGGCATCGTGCGGCCCGGGGTGTTGAGATGCTGTTGAGTCTGTGTTGAGTGCGTCAGTACCGCCGAGGTGCCGACGGGGGAGCGCTGCCCTCGGCGAAAAACGCCAGACCAGACCCAGCGGGCAGGGAGCACAATGGGCCCCATCCATCCTGTGGCTTAAGTCTCTGACAGACGCCGCGGGGCGCCGTCAATAGCCTGTCGCTCAACAGACACAAAGAGCCCCTTGGCTCCCCTCGCGGAGGAGGGAGCCAAGGGACTCTGCGGACTGCGGCGGGGGATTACAGCCTCAGCTTGATCGCCATGGGTGCTTGCGGACGTGCACTGTAGAAGGTAGGTCCGATAGCGTCTGCCGGTCGTTTTGGCCCCTTGAATGGAGTCGGGGAGCGGTTACCGTCAAGGCATGACACCGGCTGGGACGCAGCCGCCCCCGCGGGCTCCGCTGGTGGCGCGGTGCCGCAGACGCCTGCGATCCCTGGCAGCGCTCAGCAAGACCCGGTACTGGTTGCTCACCCGCGCTCTGTGGGTCGTCCTGGCCTTCGTGGTGGTGTTCGTCGTCGACGGGATGCTCATCGGCTGGTCGACGGCGTACGAGGTGCTGATCGGCATCAAGTCGCCGGCGGAGGCGGGATCGGCGCCGGTGACATGGCTGGTGTCCATCGTGGGCTGGCTGGCGATCCCGGCGTTCGTCGGGGGCACCGTGGGCTACCTGGTGACCCGCCAGATCGAGGACCGCCGCGGCCGCTCGGCAGCGGAGGTGGTTGAGGACCTGCGCCGCCGGGCCCGAGCCAACCGGCGGCCGGGGAGCCGGCGATGAAGTCTCTGGCAGACCTGCGCGAGCAGGGACGGGACGCGAAGCGGTTCGTCGAGACGTTCGTGCTGAAGGTCCATGCGGGCCGTTGGGGTGAGGCGGAAGATCATTGGGAGCGGTCGGTGGTGGACTTCCTCAACACCAAAGACATGGAGGGGCTATCGGTGCGACGGGCCCTGGAGGAGGCTCAGCGCATGGCCATGGCGGCCCTGTGGTACCCGGCCAAGCGCTGGGGGACGTGTTCGTGGTGTCCCCGGCCTGAGGGGTGGGACAAGATGGCGGGCGGCCGCTAGGTTGGCTGTATGGCGGGCACGCGAACAGCGCGGACAGCACAGGAGGTCGCGGCACGGCTGATCAGTCGTGCGGCACCGCCGACAGAGAACGCCGCCGACATCGAGAGCGCTGCGGACGCGCTGGTCGAGCTGGCCCGTGCCGACGCCGTCACCGATCTCGAGGTCAGCCGTGTGATGCCCGCGCCCCGCTACGAACGGCCCTTGAGCGAGGTGACTTTCCTGACGGTCGCGGAGGTGGCCACGGTCCTGCGCGTGTCGAAGATGACGGTCTACCGCCTGATCCACAGCGGTGAACTGCCCGCCGTCCGCGTCGGGCGCGGCTTCCGCGTCCCCGAGCAGGCCGTGAACGACTACCTGTGGGAGTACCAGGGGCACCTGCGGTGATCGTGTCTCCTGTGCGGGGCGCTACCCTGCGGCCTGGACCCAGGCCGCGCACCTTTATTGGGACGGAGTAACCCTGCGGCCGATCCTGTAGCACGATGGGTGTTCGGCGGCGAGTCGCTGTTTTAGCCGCTGGCTGTCGCGAGCATGTGCTGAAGGAGCTTTGCCTCGCGTGTGGTGAAGCGGGCCTCGCCTGGTGCCGGGTGTTGGATCTCTGGCGTCGGCTCGGTGGCTGGTGCGTGGAGGGCCATCCCTACGCCTGAGCTGGTGTGGGCGACGCTCAGGTACAGGTCGCGAATCGTCGCGTCGTCGCCCGCGCGCAGGTGACGGTAAACGCGGTTGGCGGCGTGCCGTCCCGTGCTGGCCTTGGCAAGGCGGACAGAGCCCTCGGCGGTGATCGTGGCGCCGTAGGCCAGCCACTCATCAGCCCGCTCGGCGTGGCCGGCGGCCATGTAGGCGTAGGCAACCTGTCGGCAGATCTCTTGGGGGATCGATCCGTAGAAGCGGTCACCCGCGCGTGGCCGAACCCCCAGGGCAAGGTCGGGGTAGGGATCGATCAGCATCAAGGTTCCCCGGGGCGGCCGCGACCGTATCGAGTGCGAGACGGGGTATGGGAGCCTGAACGCGTGGCAATCGAGTGGTCCCGGCAGGAGGTCCTCGCAGCGGTCACGACATGCCTGTCACGTGCGGGCGCCGTGACGGAGGGCTACTCCGCGGTCAATGTCAGACCGGAGCCCGACGGGATGTTGGTGATCTTTCGCTGGCGGCGGGACCCGAACCTCTACGCCATCGCCGTCGAGTATCCGACGGCGCCACGGAGTCCGTGGACCGGCATGCCGGTGCACTCGGCCTACGAATGGGCCGCGGACGTCGCGGGCTGGCTCGCGGAGGAGCTCGCGACCGGGCTGGTCCGCCGCGGCCGCCGGACGATCCGCAGCGGGTACGTCCTGCTGGACCCCCGCGACGCCCCCGACGTCTGCCCCACCGGCTACTTCGTCAGCTTGGTTCCCCCGCATCCGACCGAGGCCGGCTCCTGGCTGGCCAAGGCGGGGCTGGACGTGACCATCCCCAGACAGCTGATCGCCGAAAGCAGGCTCGCCTGCTGGCTGCAGGCCTACGTCAACAACGAGCGCGGCAGGCCCTTCGTCGGTCATGCGGCCGCGTCCTGGGAGAACGAGCAGCGCACCACCGTCCGTCTCGACCTGGTGCACGTCCTGCCCGGCATTCCACCGGAGGTACGCAACGCGCTGGTGCGTCTTGCGGTCGGCGAGGCGACCGAAGCCGGTGCCCTGCGCGTGGTCACCGAGATCGACGATGCTGCCCTTGCCGGGCTGGGGTTCCGGCCCGCCCCCGGCGACGGCCTCGTACTACACACCGATACCCAGCGTCCGGCCCAGAGCACGTGACTCCTGCAGGGCAGGCCAAGACAACGGTTACGGTGCGCTACTGACCCATCGTGTCGCGAAGCACCGTCAGAAACCGGCTCTGGCGCTGATCTTGTTGCGGAGTCGGCCGGGTTCGTGTTGTTCCTGCGTCGAGGGGTGCGCTTTGGTGATGCTGGTGCGCGTGCATAGATCAGGGGTTTGAGTTACTGCTGCCGCATTTTGCCTCAGCCCGCGTGGATTCAGTGCAGGTCGAGGAA
>NZ_JBITHZ010000010.1:0-366750 GCF_044458585.1 Nonomuraea sp. NPDC050451 | reverse complement strand
GGGGCCACCTTGCCGGTGGAGGTCTTGATGAAGTCGGCGCCGGCCAGCATCGCCAGCCAGGACGCGCGCCGCACGTTGTCGTAGGTGGCCAGCTCGCCCGTCTCCAGGATCACCTTCAGGTGCGCGTCGCCGCAGGCGGCCTTGACCGCCACGATCTCCTCCCACACCTTCAGGTAGCGGCCGGACAGGAACGCGCCCCGGTCGATCACCATGTCGATCTCATCGGCGCCCGCCGCCACCGCCAGCGCGGTGTCGCTCACCTTGACCTCCAGCGAGGAGCGGCCGCTGGGGAAGGCGGTGGCGACCGAGGCCACCTTGACCCCCGTCCCGGCCAGCGCCTGGACCGCCACCTCGACCAGGTCGGGGTAGACGCACACCGCCGCCACGCGGGGAGCGCCGCCGCCGGGGTGGACGGCCTTGGTGCACATCGCCCGCACCTTGCCGGCCGTGTCGGCTCCTTCGAGGGTGGTCAGGTCGACCATGGAGATGGCCAGGTCGATGGCCTGCGCCTTGGCCGTGGTCTTGATCGAACGGGTGCCCAGCATCGCCGCCCGCTGGTCCGCGCCGACCCGGTCAACCCCGGGCAGGCCGTGCAGGAAGGCTCGCAACGCCGCCTCCGAAGAGGCCACGTCGGCGAGCGAGGTGGTCGCAACGCTCATCGCGATCGGGTCTTTCTCGTGCGTGAGGGGGCCGGCCATCCGCCCGGCGGGGCGGTGGAGGCGCGTTCGATCAGCTTGGTGTCCAGGACGATGCGGCTGGCGCTGCCGCCGGTCTCATCGGGGTCGAGCCGGCGCAGCAGCAGGCGCATGGCGAGCACGCCCTGCTCGACCATCGGCCGGTCGATGACGGTCAGGGGCGGCTTGAGCAGCGGACCGGTGTCCAGATCGTCGAAGCCGATCAGGCTGATCTGGCCGGGGATGTCGATCCGCATGTCGTGCAGCGCCTTGAGCACGCCCAGCGTCATGAGGTTGTTGGCGGCGAAGATGGCGGTGGGCGGCTCGGGCAGCGACAGCAGGGACAGCGTGAGCTGGTAGCCGCTGTGCTCCTTGAAGTCGCCGACCAGGTCGTACTCGGGCGGCACCTCGATGCCCGCCTTGGCGAGCGTCCCGACGAACCCCTCGCGCCGCAGCCGCCCGGGGGTGGTGTCCAGGGTGCCGCTGATCGCGGCCACCTTGGTGTGCCCGAGGGCCAGGAGGTGCTCGGCCGCCTGCTTGCCGCCGCCGTCGTTGTCGACCAGCACGGCGTCGAAGCGTTCGCCGCCCGCCAGGTCGCGGTCCACGAACACCAGGGGCACGTCGGCGTCGCGCACGTGCAGCGGGGTCTCGTCCTGCTCGGTGGCGGGGGCGAGGATGATGCCGTCGACCCTGCGCACCAGGTCCGCCAGCACGTCGTCCTCCTGCTCGCTGCTCTCGTCGCTGTTGGCGAGCAGGATGCGGTAGGGCTCCGTACGCGTGACGGACTCCATGCCCTTGACCACCGCGGCGAAGTACGGGTTCGTGATGTCCGGGACGACGACGCCGATCGTGTTGGTGCGCCCGGACTTCAGCGACTGCGCCGCGGCACTCGGCCAGTAGCCCAGCTCGTCGATGGCGGCCTGGATCGCCTCGTACGAGCGCACCCGCTGGCCCCGCAGGAAGCGTGAGACCGTGGCGGGAGAGACCCCCGCGCGAGCTGCTACGTCATGGATGGTGACCAAGTGAGCTCCAAACTGAAATCGATGTCAGTGATGATGGCAGGATCCGGCCACGGAGTGTCAATGCCATGTTTCCAAGTCGTTACATCGCCGGACATTTCCCCAACTCAGGGCCCCATCCGCACGCTCTCGCCGTGGACTTACTGAAACCGTTGTCAGTAGAACAGGCACGAAGGAAACATCGGATGTAGTAACGCTCATCGGTGCGGCAGCAGATCCCTGGAGTCCCTGCCCGGCGCTCCCGCCCTATACGGCCTCAACTGGCCGAGGCCTGGGCCAGGACATCAGATGGGCACCGGGCTGCGCGACTGATTCGCAACTCAGGAAACCCTTGACCACATCCGATGTTTCGCCTACGTTACCCGCAAGTCGAGAGTTGCGAAATCTTTCGCATAGCGCCAACACGACAGAGGGTGTCACGGATGTCCGAATCCCGTATCGACGAATTCCGGCAGCGCAGGTTCGGCCTGTTCGTTCATTGGGGGCTCTACGCGTTGGCGGCCCGCCACGAGTGGGTCAAGCAGCGCGAGCACATGTCCGACGAGCAGTACCAGCGGTACTTCGAGCGCTTCGACCCCGATCTGTACGACCCCGAGGCGTGGGCGGAGGCCGCGCAGCGGGCGGGGATGCGCTACACCGTGCTGACCTCCAAGCACCACGACGGCTTCTGCCTGTGGGATTCGGCCCTGACCGACTATTGCGTGAGCGGCACGCCGTACGGCAAGGACCTGGTCGGTCCGTTCGTCGACGCGTTCAGGAGCAGGGGGCTCGGGGTCGGGTTCTACTACTCGCTGCTGGACTGGCATCACCCGGACTTCCCGATCGACGGGCTGCACCCGGCATACGTGGAGGGCGGCACGTTCCCCGACCGCGATGTCACGAAATATGCGGATTACCTGCACGGGCAGGTCGAGGAGCTGCTCACCCGCTACGGCCCCCTCGACACGCTGTGGTTCGACTTCTCCTACGCCGGCCGGGTCAGGCAGGGCAAGCCGGTCTACGGCGGCAAGGGCAAGGCCGAGTGGCGCTCGGAGGAGCTGGTGGACAAGATCCGCCGCCTCCAGCCGGACATCCTGATCAACAACCGGCTGGAGCTGCCGGGCGACTTCACCACGCCGGAGCAGTTCCAGCCCCCCGGCCCGCTGTCGACGGTCTGGGAGGCCTGCCAGACGCTGAACGGAAGCTGGGGCTACGACCGGGACAACCACGCGTGGAAGTCGCCCGGCCTGCTGATCCGCATGCTGATCGACTCGGTCTCCAAGGACGGCAACCTGCTGCTCAACGTGGGGCCCAACGGCCGGGGAGAGTTCGAGCCCCAGGCACTCGACACGCTGCGGGAGATCGGCGACTGGATGCGGCTGCACGACCGGTCGATCCACGGCGCGGGGGCCAGCCAGTTCCAGGCTCCCGAGCACTGCCGCTACACCCAGCGCGGCGACCGGCTCTACGTGCACGTCTTCTCCTGGCCGTACCGGCACCTGCACCTGCCGGGGCTGGCGGGCAAGGTCCGCTACGCGCAGCTGCTCAACGACGCCTCGGAGATCCGCATGTGGGCGCCCGACCCGAAGGTCGACAACGGGAACGTCAACTTCTTCACGATCCCCGAAGGCACGCTCACCCTCGAGCTTCCCGTGGAGCCGCCGGACGTGGCCGTCCCGGTGATCGAGCTCTTCCTCTGAAAAGGCTGAAAGGCGATACCCCCCATGGACAACCCCCTGCGCGGCCTGAACACCACGGGCCTGAACCGGCGCCAGCTTCTCAGCCTCGCCGCCATGGCGGCGGCGGCCGTACCCCTCACCGCCTGCGGGAGCGGCGAGCGCACCCGCCAGGCCGGCCCGGCCTCCTCGACCGCCTCGGCGTCCGGCAACTCCGCGGTGATCAACCCGGACCGTCCGGAGAGCGCGCTGTTCCCCTATGCCGAGGCGGAGAAGCTCTTCGACTCGCTGCCCTGGCCCAAGACCAACGTGCCGGAGCCCACGTCCAAGGTCACCGTCACCGTCGCGATCATCCCGGGTCAGCGGCACGAGGTGCGGCACGCCCAGTTCACCAAGTTCTTCAAGAAGCTGCATCCGAACATCGACATCAAGGTGGAGGTCACGCCGTTCGACGACTTCCGCACCAAGTACCTGACGGGCGCCGCCAGCGGCGTGCTTCCCGACGTCATGTACTCGCAGTTCCAGTGGGGGCAGAGCTTCATCAAGAACAACCTGTACCTCCCGCTGGACGACTACATCGCGGCCACGCCCGAGTTCAACCGCGCCGACTTCTCCAAGGCGGCGCTCAGCTACTGGGAGCGTGACGGCAAGCTCTACGCGCTGGGCACCGACTCGGCGCCCAAGCTGCTCTTCTACAACAAGGAGATCTTCGAGAAGGCGGGCGCCAAGGTGCCCGACGCCTCCTGGACCTGGGACAAGCTCATGGAGGCGGCACGCGGGCTGGTCTCGGGCACGGGCGCGCAGAAGGTCTTCGGGTTCACGCCGGTGCCCAAACCCACCAGCGACCTCACCGCGACGTTCCTGCTCGCCCACGGCGGCCGCTACCTGACGGCCGACGAGACCAAGTGCGTGATCCAGGAGCCGGCCAGCCGCGACGTGCTCAAGCGCTGGATCGACCTGCTGATCAAGGACAAGGCGATGCCCGACCTGGCCGAGACGCAGGCGACGGCGAAGGTGGAGCCGTTCACGCTGGGCCGGGGCGCCTTGTACGTCGGCGGCGCGTGGAACATCGTCACCCTGCTCACCCTGCCCGCCGAGCAGCAGTTCGAGTGGAGCCTGACGCACGTGCCCAGCGGTCCCGAGGGCCGCTTCACCCCGGTCCTGGGCAGCGCCTTCGGCATCACCAGCAAGACGCGCAACCCCGAGGCGGCGTGGATCGTGCTCAACTCCCTGCGCTCCTACGCCGGCCACCGCTTCTTCCTGGACACCCCGCCGTCGCGGCTGTCGGCGTTCGAGGAGAACCTCCAGGCACTCAAGCTCGACAAGCAGGTGATCGACACCACCAAGGAGTCGCTGCACAAGTACGGCACCAGCGACGGCGTGCTGCGGCTGCCCGCGACACCCAAGCTCGAGGACCTGACCAAGCCGATCTGGGAGCGGGTCATGTCGGGGTCGCTGTCGGTGGACGAGGGGCTCAAGCAGGTCACCGAGCGGGTCACTCCGATGCTCGCGGAGAACGTCTGACCATGGCCGCCTCCCCCCTCGTCCGGCGCGAGGCCCGCCGGTTCCACCTGTTCGCCCTGCCGTGGACCATCGGCTTCGTCTTCTTCACCGGCGGGCCCATCGTCGTGTCGCTGGTGCTCAGCTTCACCCGCTACGAGCTGCTGTCGGCCCCGCAGTGGGTGGGCCTGGACAACTACGTCCAGCTGCTGCGCGACCCCGACTTCTGGATGGCGACGAGGAACACCGTGTACTTCGGCGCCGCCTCCGCCGCGGCCGGGGTCGTCTACAGCCTCGGCGCGGCGCTGCTGCTCAACATCAAGGTGCGCGGGCAGGCGATCTTCCGGACGATCATCTACATGCCGTCGGTGATCTCCGGCATCGCCACCGCCCTCCTCTGGATCCACGTGCTGCACCCCGACTACGGCCTGGTCAATTACCTGATCGGCCTGATGGGCATACAGGGGCCCGGGTGGTTGACCGACGCGAGCTGGGCGATCCCCGGCCTGGTCATCATGACGACGTGGACCACCGGGAACGCGATGATCATCTTCCTGGCCGGGCTGCAGGGCGTGCCCGCCTCGCTGTACGAGGCCGCGCACATCGACGGCGCCGGCTGGTGGAGCAGGTTCAGGCACGTGACGGTCCCGATGATGTCGCCGGTCATCTTCTTCAACCTGGTCGTGGGGTTCATCGGCAGCCTGCAGGCGTACCAGCTCATCCTGTTCATGACCGACGGAGGGCCGGCCAACTCCACCCTGGTGCTGGGTCTGTACGTCTACCGCTACGCCTTCAAGTACTTCGAGATGGGCTACGCCTCGACGATCGCCTGGGCGCTGTTCTTCCTCGTCATCGTGTTCACCGTGATCCAGTTCGGGCTCGCGCGCCGCTGGGTCCACTACGAGGTCAAGTAGGTCACGAGATGGCAATCAAGGTCCTGCCCGCACAGGCCCGCCCGGTGGAGAAGCGGCCCGTGGCCCCCGCCCAGGCCGAGCGGATCCGCCGGGTCCAGCGTCTGACGGCCTATGCGCTCCTCGTCCTGGCCTCGGCGGCCAGCCTGCTCCCGCTGCTGTGGATGCTGACCACCGCGCTCAAACCGGCCGGAGCCGTGCTGGAGTTTCCGCCGAGGTTCCTGCCCGACGTCTTCACCTGGTCCAACTTCCCCGACGCGTGGACGAGCCTGCCCTTCAACACCTTCCTGGTCAACAGCGTGGTGGTGACCACGCTGTCGATCGTGGGCAATCTCATCTCCTGCATCCTGCCCGCCTACGCCTTCGCGCGGCTGCGCTCGCGGGTGCGCGGCATGGCCTTCGCGCTGATGCTGGGCACGATGATGATCCCCGCCCAGGTGGTGATCGTGCCGAGGTTCCTGCTGTTCTCCCAGCTGGACCTGGTGAACACCTTCTGGCCGCTGTTCCTGCCCAACTTCTTCGGCACCGCGCTCTACATCTTCCTGCTCAGGCAGTTCTTCACCACGATCCCGCAGGAGCTGGTGGAGGCGGCGCGCATCGACGGGGCGGGGGAACTGCGGATCCTCTGGCGGATCATGATCCCGCTGTCCAAACCGGCGATCGCGACCGTGACGCTGCTGTCGTTCGTCGGGGCCTGGGGGGAGTACATCGATCCGCTCATCTACCTGCGCTCGACGGAGAACTACACGATCCCGCTCGGCATCTCGCTGTTCCGCGGCCAGTACGCCGACGACTACAACCTCATGATGGCGGTGTCCATCCTCGCCCTGGTCCCGGTCATCGTGGTGTTCCTGGCGGCGCAGAAGTACTTCATCAGGGGCATCATGCTCACGGGCATGGCGGGAAGGTAGGACGCCCTTGCCGCCCGCGGCCGGGCTCGCTCGAACCCGGCCGCAGCTGATTTCGAAACCTTGCGAAAGGCAAGACTCCGTGCTCCCGTAGCGGGCGAAGGGACGACGACGACCGTTACGCCGGGCGCGGGACGGCGGACAGCGCGCTCTGGCCGATCCACGACGGGACGGCCCGGCGCACGTCGGAGGAACCCGAGACCGCGACGCTGCCGTCCAGCTGCGCACGCAGCCAGGCGAGGTCTCCGCGCCAGATGCGGGTCAACGTACGCAGACTGGTCGTGATCGTGGCCGCCACCTCGAAACCGGGATCGAAGTCGCAGACGTCGGCCTCGCCGTCGGCCACCACCAGCCACCACCGCGACGCCTTCGGCGGCGCACCGTCGAGCTGGAAGGCCACCGTGGTGCGCGCCCGCGGCCAGACATCGATCGGGATGGTGCGGCGCATGTCCCACATCAACAGGTGCGGGTCCAGGTCGTCGTCACCGAGCTGGTGGATCCAGCGCATCCCCCAGGTGCCCAGCGCCTCGACGACGCCCGCGAGCTCCCTGCCGCACGCGGTCAACGAGTACGTGGTACGGCCGCCGATCTCGGCGCGCTCGATCACGCCGACCCGGGTGAGCGACTTCAACCGCTTGGACAACAGCGTCGGCGACATCTTCGGTACGCCGCGGCGCAGATCGTTGAAATGCCTGCTGCCCAGCAGCAGCTCGCGCACGACCAGCAGGGTCCAGCGCTCGTCGAGCACCTCCATCGCCTTGGCCACCGGGCAGAACTGGCCATAACCGCTCATCGGCACACCTCCGTGACCTGCGTGCGTGAAGATCGTCGTGACGGTCATCGCCGACCCGATCTCAGGTCCCACTGACAGGGGCGTTCCATCTCGTTCCACCGCATGCGACAGCGCCTGGCCTCAATCAAATCCCGCAGACCGCCGACGTCAAGCCCGACCCTTCTCGGGCGAAACCGCAGCCGGCGGTAGATACAGATCTGGTACTAGGTGCGCCACCCGTCCCGTTCCTACTGTCGACGCATGACCATCACCACGGAGTCGATTCAGACAGACGACCAAGTCGTCGCGCTGGCCGCCGAAGTCGGCCGGCGGTGCGCGCCGAGCGAGGCGGCGCACGACCGGGACGCCACCTTCGTCACCGAGGCCTACGAGGCGATGAAGGAGCTCGGCTACCTGCGGCTGGCGGTGCCGGCGGAGTTCGGCGGGCTGGGCGCGAGCATGCGGCAGGTGATGCTGGCCGAGCACGAGCTGGCCCGGCACGCCGCCTCGCCCGCGCTGGCCGCGGCGATGCACCTGTACCTGACCCTGGTGCAGTGCTGGCGGCACCGCCGCGGCGCGCCCGACGCCGAGGGCGTGCTGCGCCGCATCGCCACCGACGACCTGATCATGGCGACCAGCGGCGGCTCGGACTGGGTGTGCCCGACGACGACGGCCGTCGAGGTCGAAGGCGGGTTCCGGCTGAGCGGGCGCAAGGCGTTCTGCTCGCAGGCGCCGGTCGCCACCGTCATCTCCACCTCCGCGGTCCTGGGCGAACCCGGCCCCGACGCCGAGGTGCTGCACGCGAGCGTCCCGCTGTCCAGCCCGGGGGTGTCCCTCGTGGAGACCTGGGACACCCTGGGCATGCGCGGCACCGCCAGCCACGACCTCGTCTTCGACGACGTGTTCGTCCCGGCCGGCAAGATCGTCGGCCGCCGCCCGTACGGGAAGCTCACCGGCCCGCTGCTGACCGCCGTGATCCACTTCGCGCCGATCGGCGGCGCCGTCTACCTGGGCGTCGCGCAGGGCGCGTACGACGAGGCGCTGCGGATCGTGGCCGGCCGCGCCGCCGAGCCGACCCCGGCGGCGGTACGCGGCCTGGGCGAGATGTCCGCCCGCCTGCGGGTGGCCAAGTGGGCCCTGCTCGGTGCCGTCGACGAGGCCGGGGAGGACCCGTCGGCGGACGAGCGGACCCTGACCACGCTGATGGTGGCCAAACGGCACGCGGTGTGCGAGGCGAAGGCGATCGTCGACCTCGCTCTCGACGTCGTGGGTGGCGCCGCCTTCTTCCGGACCTTGCCGCTGGAGCGGGCCTACCGCGACGTCCGCGGCGGGCCGTTCCACCCGATCAGCCCGGAGGCGACCCTGGCCATGGCCGGCACCGGCGCCCTGGCGGACGCCAAGCACGCGTCCTGGTGAGCAGACCCGCGCCGGTCGGCATCGCCATCCCGCGCCCGGCCGGCTGTCTGGCATGGAGATCGTGCCCGTGGTCAGCAGCACGGACACCCGTGACGTCGTGGCGCCATACCTCGACACGACATGAGGGCCTCACCCCGCCCAAGCCTCCTTGCCGGTGGTGACCGGGCTGCCGGTCTTCGCCGACTCCCCGATGGCGAGGCTGATCAGGTGGTCCTGGCAGGCCTCGGCCAGCGGGTACGGCGGCGGGCCCTCCTGGCGGGCCCAGGCGCCCGTGCGTTCGAGGAGGTCCGCGACCGCGATGTCGTCGTCGGACCGGGACGCGCCCTCGAACGGGTTGCGGTAGATCACCCGCCCGTCGAAGCTGATGTGCTTGAGGTCGCGCAGCTCCAGGCTGAGGTCGACGCCGGTGTCCCGCCGGATCAGCGCGGACTCCACCGGCGTCACGGGGTCGACCAGCCGGACCACCCGGTCGTCGACCAGCTCGCCGATCGAGCCGCGCACCACGATGCGCCGCATCCGCAACGGATTCCACCACTGGTTGTCGGTGAAGTCGTACAGGCCCATCTTGCCGCCGAAGTCGAGGGTGGCGATGGTCGTGGTCAGCCGCTGCGGCGTGTCGTCGCCGGTCCATCCGGCGAACCCCAGCGGGTTGGCGAGCGGCGCCTCGAACGCGCCGGCGCGTACCTCGGCGGCGTCGAACCCGATGCCCAGCAGGCCGCGGATCAGCGACACCGCGTGATACAGGTGAGTGGAGGAGACCTGGACCGAGGTCGGCTCGCCGATCACGCCCTCACGGACGAGCGCCAGCCGGGCCGCGTGCCCCGGCATCAGCAGATACTGCTCGGCCACCTGCACCAGGCCGCTGCCGCCCACGTCCCGCCACAATGATCGCAGACCGGCCAGGTCCGGCGCCGGAGGCGTCTCGGCGAGGACCGGCATCCCGTGCCCGACGACCTCACGGATCGCGTCCGGCATCGCGGGCCACGGCACCGCCGCGGCGAGGTAGTCGGGCCGCTCGTGCCGCAGCAGCTCGTCGATCGAGCGGAAGGCCGGCACGCCCCACTCGGCGCTCACCTCGTCGCCCCGCTCCGCGCTGCGGGTCACGACGCCGCCGACCCGCAACCGGTCCGGCATCGCCGCCGCCAGCCGCAGGAAGAACCGGGTCCGCCGCCCGCTGCCGATCGCGCCGAACGTCGTGGTCATGAAAGCTGGACCTCCTCCGGAGCCGGAACGATCCCGTGCCGGCTCGACTCCGGAACAGCGTACTCGGCAGGCGCGAACGTCGAACCGTTCGGGCGACCCCTCAACGAGAACAACCGACGGTGAACATTTCCGAACGGGCAGTCAGCGAAGGGGCCCTTAGGCAAGAATCGGTGGAGACCGTTATCAAGGAGGTTTTCCCTGTGCGCGCCGTTCTCACCGCCGTGCTCGCGACGCTCATCCTGTTGGCCACCGGGGCCGGTTCGGCCGGAGCCGCTTCATCCCGATCGTCCTTGCCCGGAGGAAAGGCCAACTTCGTGGTCACGCAGGGCTTCCTGCGTGCCTCGTCCACCCAGAACTGGGTGCGTCTGGGGACGTACCAGTTCAAGGCCAACGGCACCGTCAGCGCGAACAACTACCTCTGGTGGCAGCGCAACCCCGAGGGCAGGCAGGCCACCGGTGTCGTCCCGGACTCCAGCTGCTCGACCAAGGCGGGCGGCTCCAGCACACGCGTACGCGCCTGCGACGTACTGACCGCCCCCGGTTTCCCCGGTTCCCCGGACGAGTCCCGCACGGGAACGTACACCCTGGCCGGCAACGTGGTGAGCATCAGATGGAAGGTCGCCCAGACCTGGACCGAGAAGTGGCGGGTGCAGGTGTCGCCTGACGGCAAGCTGGCGCAGCTGCAGTTCGCGGGCGGCACCCTGGCCACCAACGGATACGGCTACGGAAGCAACGCCTCGTTCGCCACCCGCCGCGCGATGAGCTCCGTGCGGGCCTTCGCAGGAACGCTCAAGCAGGACCTGGTCTCCTGGTCGCGCAACACCATCGTGAAGTCCGACGCCCAGGTCTTCAAGCAGTCCTCCTTCCGCAGCTGCGCCACCACGACCTGGTGCCTGACGTACCTGCAGCCGTCCTCCCCGGGCGCCTGCCAGAAGGCCGGCGGCTGCCCCAACTTCGGCGGCGGCACCAAGGCGAACGTCAGCTCCATCCAGTACTACCTCACCAAGGTCTCCAACAACGATCGTCGTGACACCCTGTGGCACTGGTGCACCTGCTTGGCGATGGAGAGCAAGACGTTCTGCTATTCGGGCAACTCGCACATCAAACCGCTGCTGCAGATCATCGACGACAGCGGAGCCTTCCGCGGCTGGGTCGGCGCCGAGGCGTCGTTCTACAACGGGTCCAGGCCCAAGGACATGATGGCCGTGTTCCGCATCTCCGACTTCCGCTGACGTCGACGCGCCGCCCCTGACTGTCCCGGGTCACGGATTTGTCAACCACAATTCTCGGCAAATGGTCGAACTGCTCCCCCATGGCCTCGCGTATCTCCCGGAGACCGGACTTCCACCCGGGTCATGAGACTTGAAGGAGCAACACATGCGGAATCCGCTCGGGGGGAGACGACTCAGGTCGTGGCGAGCAGCCGTTTCCTTAGGGGGAAGCATCGCACTTGTCCTGACCGGCTCCTCACTGTCCGCGCAGGCGGGCACGATGGCGGCGGCGCAGACCATCGTCTGCCCCAGCGTGGCGGACAAGCTCCCCGAAATACCGACGGCGGCCAGGGCCGAAGTCGAAAGAAACCTGGCCCTCCTGGAAACCCAGATCCAGGAGGCCAACAACCGACTCGCCCGCTCAGCGGGAGAAGGAGGCCCCAACTTCGTCCAGAACGCCATCCTCGGCCCTCTAGCCGGCAAACGCGCCGCCACCCTCGACCGCATCGCCATCGCCATCGGCCGCGTCGGCGGCCAACGCCCCTCCGGCCTCGACAACCTGGCCACCTGCAGGCTCACCGGCAATGCCGATGGCGGCAACAACAACGGCAACAACGGCAACGGGGGTAATGGCGGGAACGGAGGCAACGAGGGCAACGAGGGCAACGGGGGCAACGGCCAGCCCACCCAGGCGCCGAACCCGGGGAACACGGCAAGGCCGACCCAGGGAACAGGATCGGGGTCCGGGCAGACCATCGTGTGCCCGAGCGTCGCGGACAAGCTCCCCGAAATACCCGCAGCCGCCAGGGCCGAAGTCGAAAGAAACCTGGCCCTCCTGGAAACCCAGATCCAGGAGGCCAACAACCGACTCGCCCGCTCAGCGGGAGAAGGAGGCCCCAACTTCGTCCAGAACGCCATCCTCGGCCCCCTGGCCGGCAAACGCGCCGCCACCCTCGACCGCATCGCCATCGCCATCGGCCGCGTCGGCGGCCAACGCCCCTCCGGCCTCGACAACCTGGCCACCTGCACACTCGGCAACGGCGGCAACAACGGTAATAACGGCAACGGAGGTAATGGCGGCAACGGCGGGAACGGTGGGAATGGCGGCAACGGCTCGCCCAGCCCCGATCCCAGCGGCGGTCAAGGCGACGGCGACGGCGAGAACCCGGCCGACGGCGTCGGGCCGTTCCCTCAGGACTTCGTCGACATCCGCCAGGTCCAGCCGGGCCAGGGCAACCTCAACAACTTCGGGGCCGGCAGGAACGGCTCTCGCGGCACCTTCGTCGCCCAGTGCGGTAGGAACGAGAACCGCCACAACAACTCGGACAACTTCATCGTCACCCCCGGCGTGAGCGACGGGGCGCACCACCTCCACGACTACGTGGGCAACCTGTCGACGGACGGATTCTCCACCGACGAGAGCCTTGCCGCGGCGGGCACGACCTGCCAGCGGGGCGACCTGTCCGCGTACTTCTGGCCCGTGCTCAGGGACCGCACGTCCAACGAGAACGCCGACGACGAGCACGGCAACATCGGCCGGGTGCTGACGGCACGCTCCGTGCAGCTCCAGTTCCGCGGCAACTCGACCTCCCAGGTCGTGGCCATGCCGAGGTTCCTCAGGCTGATCACCGGTGACGCCAAGGCCGGGACGAACGGCGGGGCCAACGCCCGCGCCGCGTGGACCTGCTCGGGATTCCAGAACCGGATCACCACCAAGTACCCGCTGTGCCCCCGCGGCAGCCAGGTCGTCCGCATCCTGGACTTCCCCAGCTGCTGGGACGGGCAGAACATCGACAGCGCCAACCACCGCACGCACGTGGTCTTCCCCGGCCAGAACGGCGCCTGCCCTCAGGGCACCCAGGCGGTTCCCCAGCTGCGCATGACCCTCGCCTACTCGGTGCCGCAGGGTCAGTCGTTCGCCGTGGACGCCTTCCCTGAACAGAAGCACAACCCGGTCACCGACCACGCCGACTTCGCCAACGTCATGCCCGACAACCTGATGCGCGTCGTCGTCGACTGCATCAACCGGGGCCGCCGTTGCTGACCTGACACCCCGGCCGGACCACCCCCTTACCGGGGGCGGTCCGGCCGTTCGGCCTTGATCACCCGGCGGCGAAGCGCTCGGGGCGGAAGTCCTGCAGGAGCGGATGCCTGGCGCCGGTGAGCACCTCGTACGCGGTGAGCTCCCCGGCGATGAGTCCCAGCGTCGCCCCCGAGTGGGTGAACGCCACATGGCACCCGGGCACCGCCTCCAGCTCGCCGAACACCGGCTCGCCGTCCCCCGGAATGGGCTTGCGGCCCAGCCGCCACGACGCCGCCTGGAGGGCGGCCTCCCCCTGGAGCAGGGCGGACGCCTCGGCGACGAGCTCCTTGACGTACGCCTCGTCGATCGAGCAGGAGCCGTCCTCGTGCTCGACGATGTGCTCTTCGTACCAGGAGTGGTCGATCGCGAACGTCGAGCCGGGATTGGGGCGCATCGCGGCACGTGGGGTGTTCAGCACCGTCACGACCTCGGTCTCGACCGGCTCCGTGACGACGAGCATGGACAGCGGGGACGCGTCCGGAAGGTTCACGCCGAGCTCCGCGAGCACGGAAGAGGTCTGCGCGCCGCAGGCGACGACGACGGCGTCGCCGCTCCAGGACGTGCCGTCGGCGGTGCGCACGCCGCGGGCCCGGCCGCCCTCCACGGTCACCGAGCAGCGGCCCGCGCCGGTGACGAGCCGTCCCCCGCGCCGGACCAGCTCGTCCGCGAGCTCCTGGATCAGGTGCGGCAGGGAGACCCAGCCCTCACCCGGGTTGTGGATCGCGAGCCGGCCGCGCGGACCCGCCTGCACACCGGCCACCCGCCCGCCGACGTCCGCCCGGTCGAGGAGGTGGGAGTCGTAGCCGCGGGCGATCTCGTGCTCGTGGCGGGCGCGGGTCCTCTCGGCGCCGTCGGGGGTCGTCCACCACAGGCCGCCGTCGAACCGCAGCCACTCCAGGTCCGGGTCGGCGGCGAACAGGGGGCGGTAGCGGTCGATGCCGAGCAGGCGCAGCCGATGGTACGGGCCGGACCGCGCGCCCGCCGAGTTGAGCCAGGACAACGAGCGACCCGACGCCCCGCTGGCCAGCTCCGCCTCGGTGACCAGGACGACCTCGGCGCCGCCGCGCACGAGGTGCGCGGCGGTGGACACGCCGAGGATGCCGCCCCCGAGGACGACGACGCGCTGAGGCGCGGTGTGATCTGTCACGTGACTCCTCACTTCTTCGCGGTGGTGTGCGCCCGCTCGATGACGTCCAGGACATCGACGGCGTCACGGGGATCGACGGGCAGGTCCGCGCCGTCGCGCAGGGCGAGGGCGAGCAGGCGGTAGAACTCGGCGTAGTCCCCGCGCTCGGGCTCGACGGGTGTCGTCTCGCGGCCTTGGCCCAACCGGCCCCAGCACTCCTCGGGCTCCCGTCCGAACGCCGGGTCGGCGGGGCTCGTCCCGGCTTTCAGCGCGGCCTCCTGGCCGTCCAGCCCGTGCTTGACGTACCCGTTCCGCGAGCCCAGAACCCGGAACCGGGGGCCGGGCAGGGCCGCGACGCTGCTCATCGTCAGGCGTGAGCTCGTGCCGCACGCGTGCCGGAGGATCACGACCGTGTCGTCGTCGGCGTCGCAGCCGGCGCGCGGGTCGCGGCGGTTGACGTCGGCCAGGACCTCCGTCACGGGGCCGAACAGCTGCAGGGCCTGGTCGATCAGGTGGGTGCCCAGGTCGAAGAGGATCCCGCCGCCGTCGGCGACGCCGGTGTCGCCCTTCCAGCCGCCGAGCCCGTCCGGGCGCCACCACTCGAAGCGGGACTCGAAGGCGTGGACCGTGCCCAGCCGTCCGTCGGCGATCAAGCGCCGCAGGGTCCGGAAGTCGGCGTCCCAGCGGCGGTTCTGGAACACCGTGAGGCGGCGTCCCAGCTTGGCCGCCAGTGCGATCAGCTTGCGTCCTTCGGCGGCGGTCGGCGTGAAGGGCTTGTCGACGACGACGTCCAGCCCCGCCCGCAGGGCGTTCTCGGCCAGCTCGGCGTGCGTCGACGGCGGCGTGCCCACGACGACGAGGTCCAGGTCGGACGCGTGAGCGGTGACGGCGTCGGCCGTCGCCGCCACCGTGGCGGACGGGTGGGCGGCACGCGCCGCCGCCTGGCGGTCCGGATGGCCCGTGACGATGAGGCGCAGGTCGTACGCCGGGTCGGCGGCGAGGAACGGCGCGTGGAAGAAGCGTCCGGCCGTGCCGAAGCCGATGACGGCGACTCTGATCGGGGTACATGACCGCGTTCTGCCTGCTGTCCTTCCTGATCGCCATCTTCGCGCTGCCGACCGGCGCCCGCCGCGAGCTCCCCACGAACCTCCTGGCCGAGCGGAAGTGACCCCTACATCGTCATCTCTGACAGGGAACGGCGGACCGACTCCTTGTCGTCGGAGGTGACGCCCAACCGCATGATCATCTGCGGGTACTCGTCCGAGCAGAGCTCGTGGCGCAGGAACTCGCGCAGCAGGTCCATCTCCAGCGCCTGCGTGTGGAAGGCGGCGCTGACGCCGTAGGCGGCGGCCTCCAGCAGGACGTGCTGCAGGGCCTGCCCGGCGTCGATCCACTCCTGGCGGCCGTCGCCCCGCGTGGTGAGCAGCGCCACCACTCCGGCACATGTTTCGGCCGGCTGCTCGGCCTGGCTGCCCCAGTCGTGCCGCCAGGAGTAGTCGCGCTGGGGAAAGTCCGGGTCCGTGCGTGCCGCACGGCGAGGGTAGCCCTCGGCGGGCACCCCGTCCTTGCGGCCGCTGCCCGGCGGCCGGGCCCAGCGGACCACCTCCAGGCTGAAGCGGCGGTCCTGCGCCTGGATGCCCTGCGCGGCCTGGGTGAGGGCGGCGATGACCCTGACCGCTTCGGGGGAGCGGACGGGGGTCAGCCTGGCGCCCTCCTCCATGGCCGCGCGGGTCAGCCGCTCGATCAGCCTGTCGGGCACCGGCACGTCGGCGAAGCCGGCACGGTGGGTGCGGCGTCGCTCGATCTCCCTGCCCAGGGTCTTGAGGGACTCGTCGGGGGTAACTTCGGCGCCCGGCCGGAGCCTGGCGAGCAACGAGGGGCGGTCCGGGTCGGGCAGCGTGCACACCACCGGCTCCCAGCCTTCGCGGCGCATGGCCGTACGGAGGGTGTAGAGCGCCGCGCCGCAGCTGATCAGCAGCTCGCGGCCGGAGGTGTCGCTGACGCGTAGCTTTCTGTCCGGGTCGGCCCGCAGGCTGATCTCCTCCCCCGATGTCGAGAAGATCCAGGGCTGCGTGTTGTGGATGGACGGCGCCCAGCGCGCGGCCTCCAGAGCGGCGTCGATCGCGTGCTTCGCCGACAGGACAGCCATGATTTCCACCTCCATCGGGCCCTGCATCCAGCGCATCACACCCTTCGCGTCCCGGTCAGGGCCGAAGGTCCCGGGCCGCCAGGGCCGTCAGGCCCTCAATCGGCGCGAACGAAGGGACTTTCGCCTCTTACGCGGAGGTGGCACCAGCGGGGAAGTTGAGGGTATGCAGCTCGATTCGTCCGGACTTCAGGTGCTCTCCCGCGAGGAGTGTCTCGGCCTGCTGTCCACGACCCCCATCGGTCGGATCGTGTTCACCGAACATGCCCTGCCGGCCGTGCAGCCGGTCAACTTCCATCTCGACGGCCAGTCCATCGTGATCCGGACCTCGATCGGGTCGAAGCTGGCGGCCGCCACCCGGCACGCCGTGGTGGCCTTCGAGGCCGACGAGTTCGATTCCGAGCTGCGTACCGGCTGGTCCGTCACCGCGGTGGGGCAGGCGCGCGCCGTGACCGACCCGGACGAGATCCACCGGCTGGCGGCGCTGCCGCTGACCACCTGGGCGTCGGGGAATCGGGATCACTACATCGTGGTCGACGCCGAGCAGGTGTCCGGCAGGCGGATCGACAACAGCCACTGAGGACACCTCTGTTTGCGCGTTTGACGAATCCAGGAAAAAGCGCGGGATTCATAGCAAGCCATCCGGCAACACTACAGTCAGTAATAGTGCCTTCACAATCTGCAATCGGGGTGAAGTAATGCGCAAGGTGATCATTCTGACTCTGGCTGTCGCCGCCGCTGCCGCGCTGACAATGGTGGGCCTGGCGGTCCTTCGAGGCGACTCGCGTTCGCCCAAATCCCGCTAGGTGGGTCTGGGTCCGGGGCCCCGAAGTCCCGCAGTTCGCGTCGCGGGCTGCGGGAAGGTCGTCACTTCCGCATCCCGCACGGCATGCTCCAGCCCTTGAACCAGTGGGCCAGGTACCGCTGCATCCGGAACATCTCGGTATGCCGGGCCTCGCGCACCTTCATGGCGAAGTCGGCGGCCTCGGCGTGCTGGGCCCGCCCGGACATCAGCAGTTGCTGGGACAGCATCACCGCCGCCATGTGATGCGGAATCATGTCGCGCAGGAACGCATTGTCCAGCGCGTCGCCTGACAACTCGGACAGATCGCGAATCATCGGCTGGTAGCCGGTCGCCGTCCCCGAACGCCCTGGATACCACTTGTCCAACCAGGTTCTCATCGTGGCGATGTCGGCGCTCTGCCTGTCGACGATCGAGGCTCCGAGAGCGCGCATCCGCGGCCGGTCCGAGCGCCCCAGCTGCCGGGCCGCCGTCACGGCTTCTTGATCGTGAGCCACCATGCGGGCCAGATAGCCGACCTCGTCGGTGACGTCCATGCTGCGCGTCGAACCATTCGGCCCGGTCAGGCCCCGGTCCGTCGGTGCGGCGTTCCGCTGCTCGTCCATGGCCTGCTGGGCGATGCCGGTGGCCGTTGCGGCAAGGCCGGTCACCGCGACGGCCGCCAGCGCGGAACCGGCCGCGATCCCCGCCAATGCCGAACGTTTCATCTCGGCTCCCCGTGTTTGATTCCCCTTCCTATCCATGCTCGGGGTGGCTCACCGGATCCGACAGGGCCTTACGCCCCGTACGATCAGGACCAACGTCCTTCCACCGGAGTCGATCTCACAGGGGGATCCGCCAGCACAGCCGCGTTCCGCCCTCTTCGGGCGTCGTGAGCTCCGCGGTGCCGCCCAGCCGGGTGGCGCGTTCCTCGATGTTACGCAGGCCGCTGCGGCGTCCCGTCTCCCCCAGGCCGACGCCGTTGTCCGTGACCGCGAGTACGAGCCCGGCATCCGCGGCCTCGACGAGGACGTCGGCGCGCGTCGCGCGGGAGTGGCGGACCACGTTGGACAGGGCCTCGCGCAACACGGCCAGCAGATGATCGGCGACCGGCACCGGGACCAGCGCGTCGATCTGCCCTTCCATGCGCAGGCCCGGCATGAAGCCCAGATGGCCGGCGGCGCCCTCCACCAGCTCCACGATCTGGCCCCGCAGGCTGGGAACGGCCTGCCCGGTGGAGCCCTGCAAAGCGAAGATGGACGAGCGGATCTGGCGGATCGTCCCGTCCAGCTCGTCGATCGCGTGCTGGACCCGCTTGGCCGCCTCCGGCCGCTCCACCAGCCGGATCGTGCTCATCAACGTCATCGCGGTGGCGAACAGCCGCTGGATGACCACATCATGCAGATCTTTGGCGATGCGATCGCGGTCCTCCAGCAGGCCGAGCCGTTCGGCGTCTTTGCGTGCCTCGGCCAGTTCCAGCGCGATCGCCGCCTGGCCGGCGAAGGCCTGCAGCATCTGCTGATCCGCCCCGCTGAACGGCAACCGGCCGCTCCGCTTGGCCAGCACCAGCACCCCGCGCACGTTCGGCGTGGTGCCGAGCGGCACCATCATCACCGGCCCGTAACCCAGCCTCCGCAGCGGCGAGCCAGGGCGCGGGCCGCTCTGCATGTCCGGGTTGGTCATCGACTCGCCCTCGACGAACACGTCCCCCGCGAGCGTCTCCGACACCACGAAGACGGCGCCCAGCAGCTCCTGCGCGCCCTCGCCCTCCGCGAACTCCACGATCAGCGACTGCCTCGACGGCTCCGGCAGGAGCACCTCGACCAGGTCCGCATCGGTCATCGCGAGGGCGGAGTCCGCCACCAGGCTCAGCACCTGACGCGGGTCGGCACCGGACAGCAGGCGCGTGGTCACCTCGGCCGACGCCTGCAGCCAGGTCTCCCGCCGCCGGGACACCTCGTACAGGCGGGCGTTGTCCACGGCGACGCCGGCCGCGGTGGCCAGCGCCACGACGACGGCCTCGTCCTCCTCGTCGAACTCGCCGCCGCCGCGCTTCTCGGTCAGGTAAAGGTTTCCGAAAACCTCATCGCGCACCCGGAGCGGGACGCCGAGGAAGGTGCCCATCGGCGGATGCCCCTGCGGGAAGCCGTACGACTCCGGGTGGTCGGAGATGCGGCCCAGCCTGAGCGGCCGCGCGTCCTTGATCAGCAGGCCGAGCAGTCCCAGGCCGTGCGGCCAGTGCTCGATCCTGGCGATCTCCTCCTCGGTCAGCCCCACCGGGATGAACTGGATGAGCGTGTTCTCGTGGCCGATCACGCCGAGCGCGCCGTAGCTGGCGTCCACCAGCTTGGTCGCGGTCTCCACGATGCGGCGCAGCACGGCCTCCAGATCGAGCTCGCTGCCCACCGACACCACGGCCTCGAGCAGTACGTGCACCCGATCCCGAGTGGCCAGCACGGCATTGAGCCGTACCTGCAGCTCGGCCAGGAGCTCGTCGAGCCGCACCTGCGGCATCATCGGATGCTCGCTGTCCACATCTTCCAGTGTCGCACCAGGTCAGCCGTACCGCCTCTCGTGGTGCTCCTGGCATCGGATAGCGTCGTAAGTGTGATTCGAGTGTTCCTCGTCGACGATCACGAGGTCGTACGGCGGGGCGTGGCCGCACTGCTGGGATCCGAGGACGACATCGAGGTCATCGGGGAGGCCGGCACGGCCGAGTCCGCGATCGCCCGCATCTCCGCGCTGAAGCCCGACGTGGCGGTGCTGGACGTGCGGCTACCGGACGGCAGCGGCGTGGACGTGTGCCGCGAGGTGCGATCGAGGGTGCCGGGGCTGGCGTGCCTGATGTTGACGTCGTTCGCCGATGACGACGCGCTGTTCGAGGCGGTGATGGCCGGGGCGGCGGGCTACGTGCTCAAGCAGATCCACGGCTCCGACCTGGTCGGCGCGGTCCGCACGGTCGCCTCGGGACAGTCGCTGCTCGACCCGCAGACCACCGCCGCCATGCTGCAGCGCCTGCGCGATCAGGCCTCCAGGAAGGATCCCCTCGCCTCGCTGTCGGACCAGGAACGGCACATCCTCGACCTGATCGGCGAGGGGATGACCAACCGGCAGATCGGCGAGCAGTTGTTCCTGGCGGAGAAGACGGTCAAGAACTACGTGTCCAACCTGCTGGCCAAGCTCAACATGCAGCGCCGCACCCAGGCCGCCGCGCTGGCGGCGCGCCTGCGGGACGACCGCCACGAATGACCGGTTCGAGGGCCGGAGGTCGGTCGCCCAAGGGCCGAAGGACCCTGTCCGCCGGAGCGGCCGATAGGTAGTTTCATGGCCATGACCAGGGAGGACACGCTGATGGCAGGCAACGGCGAATCCGGACGTCGCATCGACTATCACCGCGACCCCGCGGCCGGCCCGGTTCCGGAGGTCCTCGAGCCCGAGGAGTGCCTGCGGCTGGTCGCCGCCGGTGGCATCGGCCGCGTGGCCTTCAACGGCCCGGACGGGCCCACGGTGCTGCCCGTCAACTACAAGATCCACGAGGGCGCCGTCGTCTTCCGTACGGCATACGGCGGGCCCATGGATCAGGACCTGCGTACCGGCCTGGAAGGGGTGGACATCAAGATCGGCTTCGAGGTGGACCGGATCGACGAGGACCGGCACGAGGGCTGGAGCGTCCTGATCCAGGGGCCGGCTCACCACATGCCGCCGGACGAGGCGGCCACGGTCGCCGACGTGGGGGTGACCCCATGGGCGGGCGGCGAGCGCGCGCTCTACATCCGCATCGTCCCGCACCGGATCACCGGCCGGCGCGTCGGCGGCCGTACGGCGGTGCCCACGTAGCCGCCCTTCATGGCGCGTCTCCCGCGCTGGGAAGCACGGGTTCGAGATGGAACATCCCGGTGACCACCTCATGGGCCCCTTCGACGGGGCGGAGACGCCCGGCGACGGCCAGCAGCACGTCGTGAGCCGTGACCATGCCGATCAGCCCGTCGCCGTCGACCACCGGCACGGCGTCGCACCCGGCGTCCAGCATCGCCGCCGCGACCCGGGCCAGCGGGGTGTCCGGGCGGACCACCGGCCTGCGCTCGCACCTGAGCAACATCCGTACCTGACGGCTGGACTGCTCCTCCGGACCGCCCGACCAGGACGCCGCCACCAGCTCACGCGTCAGGATGCCGAACACGTGCCGCCCCTCGACGACCGGCAGGTGATGCACGTCGGCGCGGCGCATCAGCTCCCAGGCCATCAACGGCGACTCGTCCGGCTTGACCGCCACCAGGACACGGCTCATCACCTGCTCGGCGGCCAGCGTTTCGACGGTCATGACTCCTCCTTTACACGCGGCGACATCAGACCTCCCACCTCCACTTTCGTGACGGCGAGCCCGCCGCGCCCGGGGACGAAGTCCTGAATGGGGGTGACATTGGTCCCCATCTCGAGCGCGCCCGAGCCCGCGACGAGGGCGGCCGCGGGTGCTATCGCACCACGGCCACGGCGCAGCGGGCGTGATGGAGCACCCCGTGGCTGACCGAGCCCAGCAGCGCCGAGCGGATGACTCCGCGCCCGTGCGAGCCGACCACCACCAGCGCGGCCTTGGCCGAGGCGGCCACCAGGGCATCGACCGGGTGGGCGCGCCGCACGTCCTCGATCACCTCCACCCTTGGGTACGCCTCCCGGAACCGGGCGATCCTGGCGGCGACGGCCTGGTTGGCGGCCGCGGTGACGTCGTCGGGGTCGTAGTTGACCTGCGGAGCGTACAACTGCACCGGCTCCTGCCAGGCGTGGACCGCGCGCAACGGGGTACCGCGCAGCTCGGCCTGGCGGAAGGCGAACTCGAGCGCGGGCTCGCACTCCGGCGAGTCGTCGACGCCGACCACCACCTCACCGCGTACGGACTCCTGCTCGGGCCGCACCACGACCACCGGGCAGTGCGCCTGACCGGCCACGTGCAGGCTCACTGAGCCGAGCAGGGCCCCCTCGAACCCGCCCAGCCCCCGGCTGCCGATGACGATCTCGGTCGCGTCCTTGGCCTGCTCGCGCAGCGCCACCGCCACGGGCCCCTCGACGACCTCGGTCGACACCTCGACGTCCAGCTGGCGCTCGCCCGCCAGCTCGGCCGCCTCGGTCACCATCGTCTGCGCCATGCGGTCGAGCACGTCCTGCTCGGGAGAAGCGTGGAACCTCGAAAAATGGTACGAATCGCGGTTCACGGCGTGCACGATGCGCAGGGGCTCGTGCCTGCGCTTCGCGTCATCCACCGCCCAAGCCACCGCGGCGCACGACGCCCGCGATCCGTCGACACCTGCAATGATCATGTCGGTCTCCCCTCTCCCCCATCGCACCACGCGCGGCCTCGCCGCCCCAGGGCCATAGGTCCCTCATGGCCGGGGCCAACGACCTGATCATCCGACTCGCCGCAGCCCGCTTCCTGATCTCCGGCCATCCCACGCCGGTGACCAGGACGGGCGCGCGGGGACTGGTCCCCTCCTTCGGGCGTGCCGCGCGCACGACGCGCGGAAGCGGCGCCCAGGCCCGGCAACGCAGGTCCGACGGGGCGTCGATGCCCGCACCAGCAACGTGGCCCGGCCGTCGGGGGACGACGCTTCGAGCACCACCGCGTCACCTCCCGCGGCGGTCAGACCACCGGCCGCCAGCAGCGGGGGCGAAGGTGACGACGGCCTCGGCGATCAGTCCACCGGCCGCGCCACACGCCGTGGCCTCGATCCACGTCAGCATCGGCTCGCCTGCCTGTCGTCGGGCGGCGTGATCGCTGATCACGCCGCCCGATCCCTGGTCAGGTGAGGAAGCTGCCGTAGGGGCCGTTCAGCATGCCGTTCTTCTGTGTCTGGTTGAAGGTGCAGTTCGGGTAGGAGTAGAAGGACGCCGACATGCACGTCCCGTCGGTGGAGGTGGCGTCGGGCAGGCCGAACGCGTGGCCGAGCTCGTGCACCATGCCGCCGTACCAGCGGTTCATCGCGCCGTTGATTCCCGCGGCGCCGTCGGCGTCGTGGCCGCTGAGGATCACCCATCCGTTGCCGCCGCCGCCACCGGCGCCGTCGCCTTCGGCGCTGATCTCGCCGACGTTGACCCAGCGGCTGTCCGGCGCGCCGAGACCGAGCTTACGGCGCAGCTCGGCCTGCATGTTGCAGACCGTCCACCAGTACTTCTCGCCGCAGTTCGGCGTGTTCTCGTACCAGGTCCGCGGCTGGTCGCCGTTGACGACCTCGACGACCGGGTTGTTCAGCGTGAACGTCTTGCCCAGCTGCTGCTTGAAGAAGCGCTGCGCCTCCTGCATGACCTTCGCGATGCCGTCCGGGTAGCGCTGGTCGTAGGCCACGTCCGAAGGCTTGAGCCAGTAGACGCGCACGGTCCGCGACGGCGGCGGGCCCGAGGTCGGGGTCACGGTCGGGGTAACGGTCGGGGTCACTGTGGGGGTGGGGGGCACGCTGCCCGTGCAGGTGACGCCGTTGAGGGTGAAGCTGGCCGGCACCGGATTGGTGGAGTTGTTCCACGTGCCGTTGAACCCGAACGAGGTGCTGCCGTTCGTCGCCAGGGAGCCGTTCCAGCCGGCGTTGGCGGCGGTCACCGCACTGCCGCTCTGCGTCACGACGGCGTTCCAGGCCTGGCTGACCGTCTGCGAGGCGCCGAAGCTCCAGCGCAGGGTCCAGCTCGTGAGTGGATCACCGAGGTTCTTGATCGCGACGTTGGCGCTGAAGCCGCCGGACCACTGCGAGCCCACGGTGTAGGTGACCTGGCAGCCGGCCGCGGCGGCGTGCGCCGTGATCGTGCTCGCCACCGCGGCGCCGGCCATGCAGACGGCCAAGACCCCGGCGATGAGGCCCCTGCGTAATCCTCGTAAGTGCATCCGCATTCTCCGTATGAGGGGGAGCCCGAAAAAATGTGAACCTTAACACCGAGTACGGTGATGATCTGCCACGACCGTGTCAATGAACGTCGGCGGGAGGCTGCTACGGACGTGGGGAAACGCTTTTGGGACTCTGAAAGTTTCAGGCCGACAGATGCTCGCGCAGCAGCGCGAAGAACGTGTCGCCGCGGACGATCTCGAACGGATCCCCCAGGAGGCCCGCGAGCTCGGCGATGTCGGCCGGCGTCCAGTTCCAGGCGTTGACCGCGCCGGCGATGAACAGCGGCGCGCCCCCGTCCCATCCCTCGATCCGCCGTACCAGCGTGTCCCGGTACTCCTGTGCCTTGCCCTGCGGCGAGAAGTTCCCGATCACGGGCAGGCCCCCCGGGTGGATCAGCAGGTCGCCGGTCTCCCACGACTGGATGATGCCGCGCACCGGGGTGTCGCGCCGGTAGGCGGCGACGATGCGCTCGTCGAAGGCCACCCAGCCGTCGCCCTCGGGCTTGCGTTGGTTGTAGGCGTAGACGAGATCCATGCCGGTGCGGCGCAGGAAGCGGCCGCTGAGCTGCGTGTACGCGGCCAGCGCCGCCCCCGGCCAGGACCCGGGGTAGGTGTAGCCGGCACCGGACGGGCCGGCGATGAGCAGGTCGTTGGCGGTGGCCGTGCGCTGGTAGTACGCCAGCAGCGCGGGCCCGATGTCGGCCAGCAGCGGGCTGACCGTCCAGTTGACCGGCACGCCGCCGCGCTTGGGGTCGTCCCAGATCTCGCGCATCCGGCGCTGGCAGTACTGGATGTTGTCGCCCTCGCCGACCGTGAGCGTGAGATAGACGCGATCGCGTAACCGGGCCGGCGGTCGCGGGCGTACCCGGTCGGAGATCCTGGCGGAGACCCCGGCGTGGACGGTGGCGTTCATGTAGTAGTCGGCGGGGACCACCTCGACGCCGTGCTGTGAGGCCCGGTCGACGCCGCCCCACTCGCCCGCCACGTCGTTGGAGAACCAGCCCGCGTACGGCGTGGCGGGCTCGACCCGGCCGAAGATCTCGTCGAGCAGTTCACCGGTGCCGCCGCTGGGCGGCAGCCAGAAGACCATGGCCCGGGTGGCCACCGCGTAGTCACGGAAGTAGGGGAACGGCTCGACCCGGGTGGGCGCGGTCGTGGTGGCGGTGACCAGGTACTGGTTCCACAGGTCCACCTCGACGAGCAGTTGCCGGGCGCCGGCCGGGGCGGTGAAGCGGTAGACGAAGTAGTTGCCGCCGTCGGCGAAGCGGTTGCTGTCGCCGCCGATGGCGGAGTTGAGGCCGTCGAAGAGGTACGGGGCCTCCGCGTCCGTGCCGGGGATGAACGCCGCGATCTGCGTCCCGTCCGCGGTCACCTTCACCGAGCCCACCGACGCGCCCCAGCCGTCGTCGCCGAGCGAGTCCTGGAAGCGCAGGTAGACGCCGTCCTGGGCGGTCGGCAGCTCCTGGCTCAGGTCGAACGTGCGCACCGCCCGGTTGGAGGAGTCGCGGACCCGCTCGCTCTCCCGCGCGAGCTCGCGCCACTGCACCCCGTCCACCCGCACGGTCCTGGTGGGCGGGAGACCGGCGAGCAGTGCGTGGGTGCAGCGGGGGAACAGCTGGTCGAGCTGCCAGCGGTACGTGGCCAGGACGTCGGCGGGGTCGAAGCGGCCACGCAGGTCCACGACGGTGCGCAGGCCGTGCGCGGCGGCCTGCTCGGCGGTGGCGGCGACGGCGTCCTCCAGGCCGGCCAAGGTGGTGGCGACGTTGACGGAGTCGGGGACGTCCGGGTCGTGCAGGATCGCGCCGCGCACCTCGGCGCGGTAGCGGGCGACCAGGTCGAGGGGGCGGTCGTGGCGGGTGACCGCCGCGCCGGTGCTGGACAGCCAGCGCTGGTCGTGCCCGGCGGCGTCGTAGTTGAAGTAGAGGCGCGGCCGGCGACGGTTGACCACGCCCTGGAGGGTGGTCAGGAGCAGCTGGTCATCGCCGTGGAGGGTGGTGAGGTCGGCGAAGTCGAGGTGGGTGGGACGGCCGAAGTTCGGCAGGAGGCTGGGGAGGGTTCGCGCGGCGGCGGGGTCCTGGAGGGTGAGGCCGAGACCGCCCGCCGCGAGGACCACGCCGTTCGCCCGGAGGAAACTGCGTCGTGACACCATCAACGATCTCCGCTCCTCGTGGGGGGACAAGGATTGACACCGCTGTCAACTGCCCTCGAACGTAACAACGTGACGTGATGTTGTCCATGGTGTAAAGCACCTCACCGCTCCCCGAACACCGCCCGGCCGAGGGGCGGGACGGCTCCGCAGGCGCGGAAGAACCACCGGGTCGCCGACCGCTTCAGCGGGCTGCGGACGAGCGCGGCCTCGGTGTTGCGGACGACCTCGCGAACGGTGTCGAACCCGTCGCGCAGCATGTCCGCCTCGTAGGCGCGCAACGCCTGCGGCAACGGCTGCTCGTCGCGGTCGGCCGCGGTGAGCGCGGCGCAGAGCCGGTGCGCGTCGCGCAGCGCCGTGTTGCCGCCGAGCCCGCCGACCGGCGGCATGTGGTGGACGGCGTCCCCGAGCCCGGTGACGTTGCCCGTCTCCCACGGCTGGAGTGGTTCGGCGGCGCTGAACTCCGTCCGGTAGAGGGTGTCCGGGGTCGAGTCGGCGAGCAGCCGGCGCAGGTCGGGATGCCAGCCGGCGGTCCGCCGGGCCAGCATCGCCCGCACCGCGGCCGGGTCGGCCTGGGCTTCCGGTGTGAAGTCCGCCGGGAGGGAGTCCCGGTGCGCGATGAACGCCCACAGCACGTAGTCGTCGTCGTGCGCGTCGGCCAGCAGCCGCTCCGGCTCCAGCCCGAGCGCGCGCACCTGGTCGCCGAGCCTCGCGGTGATCGCCGCCGGGTCCTCGCGCCTGCGGAAGATCGCGGTGAACAGGAAGTCCTGGGGTGGCCAGAAGACGTTCATGCCGGCGAGCAGCCGCTCCGGCAGCCATCGCCGGTTCTCCTCGGTGAGGAAGAGCTTGCCGGCGACCGCCGTCGCCGGCAGCGTGGTGCGGCCGGCCGCGGGATGGAGCTGCGCCCAAACCCGGGAGTTGGCGCCGTCGGCCGCGACGAGCACGTCGGCGGTCGCGGTGGTGCCGTCGGCGAACTTCGCCGTGACCGTCCCGTCGTCCGCCCGGGCGAAGCCGGTGAACTCCTTGCCGAAGCGGACGACGTCGTCCAGGCCGGCCAGCAGCAGCCTGCGCAGGGTGATGCGGCTGACCGCGTGCCGGCCGGTCGCGGGATCCAGCGGGTCATGATCCCGGCCGTCCTGGCCGATGCGGACGAGCGTGCGCATCCGCTCGTCGAGGAAGCTGATCCCGGGCCCCGGGTCACCCGCGGTGGCCACCAGCACCTCCCACAGGGCGGGCGGTAAGCAGGCGTGCAGGGCGACGCTCCCGGCCGGCTCGATGTTCAGCCGGAAGCCCTGGAGCCGCGAGTCGGCCGTGACGTCCCGTTCGTACACGGTGACGTCGACGCCGGCTCGCTTCAGGCCCTGCGCCAGGCAGAGCCCGCCGATCCCGCCGCCGATCACGGCGACGCGCAAACGCCGAGGGGCCATGAGTCTCACCTTTCTGGTAGCGGGCGCGTCAGCGCTGCCCGGCGGTGTTCTGGAGTTCCGCGAGCAGGCGGTCGTGCCAGGTCAGCTCCATCTCGAGCTGCATCAGGGTGTAGTCGAAGGCGACGGCCTCGAGCCTGGTCAGGTACGGCTCGGCCTCGGCGCGCAGGTTGCGCCAGAAGTCGAGCTGCGTGGCGTAGGCGTCACGCCGCCGCTGGACGGCCGTGCGCAGCTCGTCGGGGCCGATCTCGCCGCTGTGCAGGAGCACCAGCTGGATCGGGTCCGGCCGGAACTTCGTGTCCTCGAGGACGGACCTGATCAGCGAGACCAGCTCGGTCCGGCCCTTGCCGGTGATGCCGTACACCGTGCGGGCGGGCAGGTTGCCCTCCTGCTCGGTGCGGACCACCTCGACGACGCCTTCGTCCGCCATCCGGCGCAGCGCGCCGTACAACGAGCCGGGCTTGACGTCCGCCCACAGCTCGACCCGGTCCATCTGCGCGGCGGCCCGGATCTTGTGCCCGTGCATGGGTCCGCCGTCGGCCAGGGCGCCGAGAATGAAGAGGCGTGTTGCTCGCATATGAGTACTCAAACACGAGTAGCCTGTCCGGCGCAAGCGCGAGTACTCAAAAAGGAGTACTCGAGTGCCGGTCCGATTCGGGGCTGAGCCGTACCGTCTGGTCAGGGACCTCCGACGACGTCCCGGGGTCGCTGGAGCAGGAGAAGGCGGCGGGCGACCTGATCGACCGCGCCCTCTGCGACCGCCGCTGAGCGGTCCGCGCCCTACAGCCCCTGGACCAGGGCCACGATCACCGAGGTCAGCGCGACCGGCCCCATCACGGCCACCGTCACCACGGTCGCGTTGCGGCCGGGCAGGAGGCGGGCGAGGGTGCGCGAGGCGACCTGCCGCACCACGCCCGCGCCGGGCAGCACGAACAGCCCCAGCGTGAACGCGCCGGCGGCCAGGGACTCCGCCTGGCTGGCGCTCAACCGGCCGGACAAGTGCAGGAGGCTCGCGACGACGATGCCGAACGCCAGCGACAGGAACAGGTGGCCCACCGCGACGAGCGCGGCCCTGCCGAACGGCTGCCGGGTCTCGGCGAAGTAGTGATCGCCGGCGCGCAACGCCAGCGAGAGGGCCGCCGCCACCAGACCCACAGCGACCGGCATGACCACGGTCGCCGCCACCAGCGTCACGAGCACCAGCACCCCGACGAACCCGCTGCCGGCCAGGAACCGCTTTAGCTCGAAAGGTTCCGCGGGAGGCGGGGCCGGGCGGGGCTCCTTGGGCCGGTCGGCCTGGAGGGTCGGCGCCGGGGCGGGCACGTAGGGCGGCGGCTGCTCCTCCTGGCGGCTCGGGGCGTATTGGACCGGCGGGAGCAGGTCGGAGACGATGTCCATGGTCAGCGTGCCGCTTGCGAGCCGCTTGGTCCCGTCGGGGCGGCCCGCCGGATCGAGCGCCCTGGCCATCCGCAGCAGCTCCGCCGCGCCGGGCCGCGCCGCCGGATCGACCTGCATCGCCCGGCTCAGCCAGGCTCGCAGCCACTTCGGCGCCTTGTCGATCTGCGCCCGCCCCTCCATGGTGTTGAAGCAGATCGCCTCGAACGTCCCCGTCCCGAACGGCGGCAGCCCGGTGGCCGCGAAGAACACCGTCGAGGCCAGCGCGTGGACGTCGACCGCCTGCGAGATCTGCGAGTCACGGATGATCTCCGGCGCCAGGTAGCCCGGCGTGCCGACGAACATCCCGGTCTGCGTCAGCCGGGCCGCGTTGACCAGATGCGCGATGCCGAAGTCGATGACCAGCGGCTCGCCGTCGACGAGCATGACGTTGGCCGGCTTGAGGTCCCGATGGATCACGTCGGCCGCGTGGATGTCCACCAGCGCCTGGCACAGCCCTTGGGCGAGCCTGATGACCTCGTGCGCCTCCAGCGGACCGTCGGCCAGCACGGTGTCCTCCAGCGTGCGGCCGGCGGCGAAGCGGGTCACCACGTAGGGCCGGTTGCCCGCCAGCTCGGCGTCGATCACCTCGGCGACGTACCGGCTGCGCACCCGCCGCATCGTCTCCACCTCGCGGAACAGCCGGTCACGCGACTTGAGATCGGCGGCCACGTGCGGGTGCAGCACCTTGATCGCGACCTCGCGGCCCGCGCCGTCGAGACCGAGGTGGGCCACCCCCATGCCACCCTCGCCGATCTTCCCGATCACCCGGTAAGGGCCGAGATTCTCGTGCGTCTGCGTGCTCATCCCCGACGTCATCCTCCGTGTTTTCCCCCGGTACGCCGCGCTTCCGTACGCGCCGGCCCGGACATTCTCCCGCAGCGTTTCCCCCGAGATGCACAGTAAGCGAAGATCGGCGCGAGCGCGGCGCTCCCGGAGGTTTCAGGTGGAGGCGCGTTGAATGACGTGCGGGGACAACGAGGCCGGCGTCAGGCGCGGCTTGCGGCCGGACAGGTTCGCCACGACCGCGTCGGCCAGGGAGCGGCCCACCTTCTCCAGGTCGAAGGCGATCGTGCTGAGCGGCGGGTCGGCCGCTTGAGCGAGGGGGATGTCGTCGGTGCCGATGACCGCCAGATCGCCGGGGGCGGTGAGCCCGGCGCGGCGCATGCCCATCAGGAGGGCGATCGCGACCTCGTCGTTGTACGCGCACACGGCGGTCACGGACTCCCTGCGCCAGCGCCTCGCGGCGCGGGCCATGGCGGCGGCGTCGAGCTTGGGGTCGAGTGCCGTCGGCGGGTCGATGCCGGCGTGCGCGCAGGCCTCGGCGACCCCGGCCAGCCGGTCGTCGGCGATCTTGCGGAGCAGCGGGTGCTCGGGCATGGCGTAGCCGAGGCGCCGATGGCCCAGGGCGATGAGGTGCTCGGCCTGGAGGCGTCCCATGAGCCGCATGGTGGGATGGGCCTCGACCTCGGTGGTGAAGACGAGGTCCGCGCCCGCCCGGCGCAGGGCCTGCGCGGTCTCGTCGTCGAGCGGGTCGAGACTGGCGACCACCGAGGCGTCGATCGCCGCGCAGACGTCGGGCAGCGGCCGCCCCGGCGCTCCGGCCAGGTGGGTGACCAGGGTCAGGCCGGCGTGGGCCAGGGAGGTGGCGAACTGCTCGACGAAGCGGTTGATGCCGGGGCCGATCGACAGGTGCGGGATGGACAGCAGGACGACGTCGCTGCGCCCCGCGGCCAGGGAGCGGGCCGAGCCGCGCGGGCGGTAGTCGAGCTGCTTGACCGCGTCCAGGACGCGGCGCCTGGTCTCTTCGGGGATCGACTGCCCCGGGGTGTCGTTGAGCACGTAGCTCACGGTCGCGGCGGAGACGCCGGCTGCTCGGGCGACGTCGGCGCTGGTGACCCGCTTCGCTTGGCGTCTCATGTCGGCATCGTAGGAGATTGCCGGCCACCTGTGTGACCGGGTCTCCGTTGCGTACTTGTTACGGGAAGACGTCTTGCCAGCTGTGCGGCGGCCAACGGTAGGTTACTGATGCGCTTAAGTAATGAGCTGCACTTTCGGCCCTGACTGCTTTGGGAAGGGTGTTCATGGCCACTCCCCCCTCTCTCGGACCGCTCGACACCCGGACCTCCGGCGATCTGCCGGGGGCCAGTGCGAGCTACATCTTCTGGATGATGGCCGCCAACTTCGGCATCTCCATGGCCTTCGTGGTCCCGCTGTCCTTCTCGCTGGCGGTGCGGATCGACGAGCTCGCCCCCGGGCACGAGGAGGTGCTCGGGTACGTCACGGGCACCGCCCAGACCATCTACCTCGTGCTCAGTCCCCTGCTCGGCGTCTGGAGCGATCGCACCCGCAGCCGCCTCGGCCGCCGCCGCCCGTTCCTGCTCGCCGGCCTGGTCCTGGGCCTGGCGGCGCTGGTCGGCATCGCGGTCGCGCCGAGCCTGCTGCTCGTGGGAGCCGGCTGGATCCTCGCGATGCTGGGCTGGGCGACCGCCTCGCAGGCGATCCTCAACGTGCAGGCCGACCGCATCCCCGAGGCCCAGCGCGGCAAGATCGGCGGCCTCACCGGGCTGACCGGCCAGATCGCCCCCATCGTCGGCATCGGGATCACCACCGCCGTGACGGGCAACACGTTCCTCGTCTTCGTCCTGCCCGGCGTGGTCGGCGCGGTGCTGCTGGGCGTCTTCCTCGTCGTGGGCAAGGAGGACGACACGCGCGGCGCCGTCCACACGACGCCCGTGTCGGTGCGGACGCTGGCGTCCAGCTACGTGTTCAACCCCCGCAAGTACCCCGACTTCGGCTGGAACTGGCTGGGGCGCCTGATGTTCTTCATGGGGCTGTACTTCAACACGACGTTCACCACGTTCTTCTACGCCCAGCGCCTGGACGTGCCGGTGCGGGAGGTCGCCGGAGCGGCCGCCCTCATCGGGATCCTCGGCGTCGCCGCGGCGGCCCTCGGCGCGATCGGCGGCGGCTTCCTGTCGGACAAGCTGCGGCGGCGCAAGCTGTTCGCCCTCGTCGGCGCGCTGTTCTTCGTCGCGGGCGCGCTGGTGGAGGCCTTCGCGTACTCCTTCCCGATGCTGATGATCGGGTCGGTGCTGATGCAGCTCGCGATCGCGTTCTTCAGCGCGGTCGACCAGGCGATCGTGCTCGCGGTGCTGCCGAGCCGGGAGGAGGCCGGGCGGTACATGGCCGTGGTGTCGTTCGCCCACAAGCTCCCGAGCGCGATCGCGCCGCTCATCGCCCCGTTCGTCATCGGCATCGGCGCGAGCGGCGGCGACAAGAACTACACGCTGCTCTACCTCACCGGTGCGGTGCTGGCGCTCATCGGCGGGTCGCTGGTGTTCACCCGGGTGCGGTCGGTGCGATGAGGAGGAGCGAGCACGCGCCGTACGACCTGCGGATCGCCAGTGGGGGTGACCAGTTCCCGGTCGCCGAGGAGCGGCCGCCGCTGTCCTGGAAGCTGCCGCGGACGTGGAGCGGCCAGGACGGCTACGACCTCCAGCTCCGCGTGGACGGCGTCGAGCGAAGCGTGGAGGACGTCGTCTCCGCCCGGCACCTGTTCGTCGAGTGGCCGCTGCCGCCGCTGCGCAGCCGGCAGTCCGTGTCCTGGCGGGTCCGCACCCGTCGCGGCGGGCGGTGCTCGGACTGGTCGTCCTGGCACGCGTTCGAGTCGGGCCTGCTGGAGCGGGACTGGTCGGCGCGCTGGATCTCCCCGCAGGAGGACGGCGATGGCTCCCGCCCGGCCTACGTCCTGGCAGGCAGCGCTGACCTGCGCGGCGACATCGCCCAGGCCCGGCTCTACGCCACCGCCCTCGGCGTCTACGAGGCGTTCGTCAACGGCACCCGGGTGGGTGCGGCGGAGCTGGCGCCGGGCTCCACCTCGTACGGGGACACGCTGTACGCCCAGGCCGCGGACGTCACGGCGCTGCTGCGCGGCGGCGTCAACGACCTGGAGATCCTGCTGTCGGACGGCTGGTACCGGGGCAGCGTCGGCACCTGGCGCAGGCGCGACTCGTGGGGCACGACCACCGCGGCCCGGCTCCAGCTCCACGTCCGCTACGCCGACGGCACCGAGGCGGTCGCCGTCACGGGCGCGGACTGGACCTCGCGCCGCGGCACCATCCTCGCGGCCGACCTGATGAACGGCCAGACGACCGACTTCACGGCCCCGCCCGGCGCCGCCCGGCCCGTCCTGGTCGACGCGGTCACCGCGCCGCCGATCAGCTGGTCACCGGCCCCGCCGGTGCGCCGGGTCGAACGGATCGCCCCGCGTTCGGTGACCCGGCACAACGACGGCGCGTGGATCGTGGACTTCGGCCAGAACGCGTCCGGCTGGATCGCCCTCGCCGACCTGGGCCCGGCCGGCACCCGTACCGTGATCGACTACGGCGAGCACCTGGATCCGGCCGGTGACCTGACCACGACGCATCTGGACAGCCAGAGACCGGGCGAGGCCGCGATCCCGTTCGCGCAGCGCGACGAGGTCGTCTCCTCAGGACGGCCCGGCGAGGTGTTCGAGCCCCGGCACACCGTGCACGGCTTCCGCTACGCACGCCTCTCCCGCGCCGTGGACCCGGCGAGCGTGACCATGCAGGTCGTGCACACCGATCTGCGCCCGACGGCGACGTTCGCCTGCAGCGACGACGACCTCAACCGGCTGCACGAGGTGGCGCGCTGGAGCTTTCGCGGCAACGCCGTGGACGTCCCGACGGACTGCCCCACGCGCGAGCGCCTGGGCTGGACGGGCGACTACCAGATCTTCGCGCCGACCGCGGCGCGCCTGTACGACGTCGACGGCTTCAGCCGCAAGTGGCTGCGCTCCGTCCGCGACGACCAGCTGGACGACGGCCGCGTGGTGAACTCCTCGCCCGACGCCAACCGGCTGAAGGTCCACGACGAGCCGATGGCGAACGGGATCACCGGCTCGGCTGGGTGGGGCGACGCGATCGTCCTCGTCCCGTGGGTGCTCTACACAACCTACGGGGACACGGCCGCCCTCGCCGAGAACTGGCCGGCGATGCGGCGGTGGGTGGAGTGGGCGCTGGCGACCGCGCGCGACGCCCGGCATCCCTCCCGCGTCGAACGTTCGGCCGAGCCGCTCGCGCACGAGGAGTTCGTCTGGGACGGCTCCTTCCACTGGGGCGAATGGCTGGAGCCGAAGAGACGCGCGGCGGACGGGTCCCTCGTCGATCCCGTGATGAGCGATCCCATGGCGTGGTACATGGCGGACAAGGGCGAGGTGGGCACCGCGTACCTGTTCCGCTCCGTCCGTACCCTCGCCGACGTCGCGGACGTGCTGGGTCACGCCGGCGAGGCGGCCCGCTACCGCGAGACGGCGGAGCGGGTACGCCGGGCGTGGCAGACGGAGTTCCTGGACGCCGAGGGCCGGACGAAGGCCGGCACGCAGGCGAGCTACGTGCGCGCCCTGGCCTTCGAGCTCGTGCCCGAGGACCTGCGCGAGCAGGCGGCCCGGCACCTCGTCGGCCTGATCGACGCGGCCGGCGGGCACCTCGGCACGGGCTTCCTCTCGACGGCGGACCTGCTCCCCGTCCTGGCCGACTCCGGCCGTCCCGACGTCGCCTACCGGGTGCTGTACCAGCGGTCGTCCCCCTCGTGGCTGGGCATGCTCGACCGGGGCGCGACGACCATCTGGGAGGACTGGGACGGGGTGTCCGAGGACGGCACGGCCACGGCGTCGCTCAACCACTACAGCAAGGGCGCGGTCATCCGCTTCCTGCACACCCACACCCTCGGCCTGCGGCAGGCGCCGGGCTCGGCCGGCTGGGAGTCCTTCGTGGTCGCGCCGGTGATCGACGAGGCGATCACCTGGGCCACGGGCACCTTCGACGGCCCGCGGGGACGGATCGCCGTCGACTGGCGCGTCGAGGACGATCACCTGACCATCTCGGTCGATGTTCCCGGGGGCTCCGAGGCGCGGATCCGCTTCCCGGACGGCAGCACGTTCCACACCGGCCCGGGCCGTTTCACCCGGCGCCGCCCCATTTCCTGAATTTCCTGAATTTCCTGAACAACAGAAGGAGAGCGTTCATGTCCATTGCCGATGTGTCGGGCAAGTCCCTGGCCGAGCTCGTTTCCCTGCGAGGGCGGCGTGCGGTCGTGACCGGCGGCGGTCGCGGGCTGGGCAGGGCGATCGCGCTCCGCCTGGCCGAGGCGGGCGCCGACCTGCTGATCGGCGACATCGACGAAAAGCTCGCCGTGACCGCCGCCGAGCAGCTCGCCGAACGCCACGGCGTACGCGCGGTGGGCGCCGCCATGGACGTCACCGACGCGGCGTCCGTGGCCGCGGCGGCCGACCTCGCGGTCGCCGAGCTCGGCGGACTGGAGATCTGGGTGAACAATGCCGGGATCTTCCCGAGCGTCCCGCTGCTGGAGATGAGCGACGAGACGTGGGACGCGGTGTTCGCGGTGAACGCCCGCGGCGTCTTCGTCGGCGCGCGTGAGGCGGCGCGGCGGATGTCAGCGGCGGACACGGGCGGTGTCATCGTGAACATCATCTCGACCGCGGGTTTCCGCGGGAGCGCGCCGGGCCTGGCCGCCTACGTCGGTTCGAAGCACGCCGCACGCGGTCTCACGCGCGAGCTGGCCCTCGAACTTGCCCCGCTGGGCATCCGCGTGCTCGGCGTGGCGCCGAGCTACGTCCCCACAGAGGGCAACATGATGGCGGCGGCCGCGATGGCCGACCTCCCGCCGACCGACCTCATGCTGAACGGCCCGATCGGCCGGGTCGGCGTCCCCGACGACATCGCGCGCGTCGTGCTGTTCTGCGCGTCGGACCTGTCCGTCTTCATGACCGGCAGCACGCTGCTGGCCGACGGCGGCGACACCGCCTGACGCGCGTTCAAGCGCCTTCGACGGGTACCGGGATCCGCGCCTCCACCTTGAACGACGCGCGATCGGCCCGGTACACGTCGCGCGCGAACTCGACGCAGCGCCCCTCGGCCGTGTAGGTGCGGCGGGTCAGGAGGATCCCGCTGGAGGCGCTGCGGACCCGCAGCCGGGCGCAGGAGGCGTCGTCGATGACGATGGCCTCGATGACGGCGGAGGCGTCGGCCGGCACGACGCCGTAGTGGGCACGCAGGATGTGCCAGAGCGAGCCGGTGAGGGGCCGCTCCAGGAGTCCGGGCGTGAGGGCGCTGGGGAAGTAGGTGGTCTCCAGCGCGATCGGCTCGTCGTCGGCGAAGCGCAGCCGGTGCAGGGCGTGCACGGTCTCGTCGCCGGCCAGGTCGAGCGCCTCCCTGGCCGAAGGGGTCGGGGGGCGCTCCTCGGCCCAGATGAGCGATCGCCGCCGACCCCGAGTACGGCAGGGTCGTGTGCTTCTGCGAGCGGGTGACGAAGGGAGAGATCCGCGACGCCCTGGCGTCGGTGATCCCGCCCGCCGGGCTGGAGGGCCTGCGCCGCCGTACCAGAGCCATGAACGGACGCTGCCAGGGCTTCTACTGCGGAGCCCAGGTACGCGAGATCTTCGAAGGGGGCAGGCAATGACCGAGCGGGTACGGGTGGCCGTGATCGGCGGGGGCCCGGCCGGGCTCACCGCCGCCGCCACGCTGGCCCCGGCCGTGGACGGCGACGTCCTGGTCCTGGAGCGCGAGCCGGAGACCGGCGGCATCCCCCGGCACAGCGACCACCCCGGCTACGGCCTCCGCGACCTGCGCAGATTCATCTCCGGGCCCGCGTACGCGCGCCGGCTGACCCGCCACGCCCGCGACGCCGGCGCCCGGCTGGAGACCGAGGCCATGGTCACCGGCTGGGCCGGACCGCGGACCCTGGAGGTGACCTCGCCGAACGGCCGCCGCCTCGTCCGGGCCGAGGCGGTGGTCCTGGCGACCGGCGCCCGGGAGCGGCCCCGCCCGGCCCGGCTCATCCCCGGCGACCGTCCCGACGGCGTCTACACCACCGGCCAGCTGCAGAACCTCGTCCACCTGCACCACCGCGAGGTCGGGCGGCGCGCCGTGGTCGTCGGCGCCGAGCTGGTCAGCTGGTCGGCGGTCCTGACCCTGCGGGAGGCGGGCTGCCGCACGGTGCTGATGACCAGCGAGTACGACCGGCCCGAAGCCTATACGGCCTTCCACCTCCCGGGACGGCTGGCCTTCGGCGTGCTCGTCCGGGCCCGGACCCGGGTCGTCGCCATCAACGGGCGGGGCCGCGTGACCTCGGTCGACATCGAGGACCTCGCCACCGGCAGGCGCCGCCGCGTCCCCTGCGACACGGTGATCACCACCGGCGACTGGATCCCCGACCACGAGCTGGCCCGTACCGGCGGCCTGGAGATGGACGCGGCCACGCTCGGGCCGCGCGTGGACACCTCCCTGGCGACGAGCCTGCCCGGGGTGTTCGCGGCCGGGAACCTCCTGCACCCGGTCGACACCGCCGACGTCGCCGCGCTCGACGGCCGCCACGTGGCCTCGGCCGTCCTGCGGCACCTGGCCGGGGATCCCGCCCCCGTGGGCGGCGTGCCGATGATGGTCGAGGCGCCCCTGCGCTGGGTCGCGCCGCAGCTCGTCCGCCCCGGCGGGCCACCGCCCTCCCGCGGCAGGCTCCTGCTGTGGACGGACGCCTTCCGGACGGTTCCACGGGTCACCGCCCTCCAGGACGGACGCGTCCTCGGCCGCACCCGGCTCCCGTGGCCCGCCGCCCCCGGCCGGGTCTTCCGCGTCCCCTTCTCCCTCGTGACGGGCGCCGACCCCGCGGGCGGCCCGGTGCGTCTCGCCCTGGAGTGACTACGGTTTGCGACCGGCCAGCGACCTCCAGCGGGCCCGCAGCGCGTGGGCGGCGGCCTTGGGCCGGCGGTCGCGGGTGAAGACGCCCTTCTTGTTGCCGTCCACGCGGTGGATGCCGTGGGAGGTCTGGAAGTCGGCGAAGTTCCACACGTGCTCGCCGACGAACGCCTCGATCCGGTCGAACACGCGGTGGTTCATCTCGAGGTAGGCCTGCTGGTACTCCTCGGTCCACGGCGTGTCCCACACCGAGTGCAGGCCGGGCAGGGTGTCGGCGCCGTACTCGCTCATCATGATCGGCTTGCCGAACCTGTCGGCCCAGCCGCGCAGGTCGTGCTCCAGGTAGGTCTCGGCCGTGGCGAGGTCGCCGGTGGCGACGTACCAGCCGTAGTAGCGGTTGATGCACAGCACGTCGAAGAGGTCGGCGATGCGGTCGTTCTCGTGCGTGGCGAAGAGCACGGCCGCGTAGCTCACCGGGCGGGTGGGGTCGAGCTTGCGGGTGAGCTCCACCAGCGGCTCGAAGTACTCGCGCGCGCCCTCCTCGTTGGAGGCCGGCTCGTTGGCGATGCACCACATGACGACGCTGGGATGGTTCTTGTCGCGGGCGACCAGCTCGCGGATCGCCTGGGCGTGCGCCTCGCGGGTGGCCTCGCCGAACGTGTCCGGCGAGAAGGTGGGCCGGGGCGGGGCGCCGGTGAGCCCGGACGCGACGGCGAGGTTGAGGCCCACGGCCGCGGTCTCGTCGATGACGACGATGCCGTGCCGGTCGGCGAACTCCATCACCTCTTCCGCGTACGGGTAGTGCGAGGTGCGGAAGGAGTTGGCGCCGATCCAGTCCATGAGCTGGAAGTCGTGCACGAGGTAGGCGTTGTCGTGGCCCTTGCCGCGCACCGGGGAGTCCTCGTGCTTGCCGAAGCCGGTGAAGTAGAACGGCTCGCCGTTGATGAGGAACCGCGTGCCGCGCACCTCCACCGTCCGCACGCCGAACGGCTCGGTGTAGCTGTCGACGACCTGCTCGCCGTCCAGGACCTCGGCGACCAGGTCGTAGAGGTAGGCCGCGCCGGGCCGCCACAGGCGCACGCCCTCGATGCGCAGGCTGCCGTTCGCGCCGTCGGCCGTGGCGACCTGCGTGCCGGTGGCGTCCAGCACGCGGACGCGGACCGGGGCGGGCGCGCTGGTCCGCACCGAGTACTCCACCGTCCCGTCCATGGCGGTGACGATGGTGATGTCCTCGACGTGGACGGCGGGGCGGCTGTAGAGCCACACCGAGCGGGCCAGGCCCGCGTAGTTGTAGAAGTCGTGCAGGTACGTCTGCCGGCGCCGCCCGTCGGCGGTGACGGTGATCGTGCCGGGCGGGATCGTCGTGTCGGTCAGCTCGTTGTTCACCCCGATGGTGAGGCGGAACTCCTGCCCGGCGCGTACGTGCTCGGTGACGTCGGCCTCGAAGGGCGTGTAGCCGCCCACGTGCTCGGCCACCAGGACGTCGTCGACGTAGACCCGGCCCCGGTGGGTGGCGGCGTCGACGCGCAGGACGACGCGCTCGCCGGCCCAGCCGCGCGGCACCCGTACCTGCCGCTGGTACCAGGCCCAGCCCACGTGGTCGCGGATCGCGCTGTCGGTGAACAGGTCGTTGTAGCTGGCCGGGACCGCCGCCTCCAGCGTGGTGTCGAGCGGCCCGGGGCCGCCGTCGAGGGCGAACCGCCAGAGCCCGTCGAGATTGACCAGCTCGCGGGTGGGGGTGGAGCGCGGCTTCAGCATCAGATCTCTCCCCGGCGGGCGACGTCGCCCAGCCAGGCCAGGCTCGGCTTGGGGTGGCGCTCGAACGTCGTGCGGTCGACGGCGATGAGGCCGAAGGTCGGCTCCCAGTGGCCCCACTCGAAGTTGTCCAGCGCGGTCCAGTGGAGGTAGCCGCGCACGTCGATGCCGTCGTCCATGGCGGCGAACAGGTGGCCGAGCGCCTCGGAGGTGTAGGCGATCCGCCGCGTGTCGTCCGGGGTGGCGATGCCGTTCTCGGTGACGAGGATCGGCGTGCGGCCGGTCGTCTCCCAGGCGTGCCGGACGGCGATGCCGAGCGCGTCGGGCCGGTAGGCGTTGCCGGTCATCGTGTTGTCCGGGTGCTGCGGGTGCGGGACGACGCCGTTCTCGTCGACGGCCTGGCTGGAGTACGACTGCACGCCGATGAAGTCGTCGCCGCGGGCCGCCTCCAGGTAGAGGTCCTCACGGACATACCGCACCTCGCGCAGCTTGTCCTCGTTGCCCGGGGTCGCGGTGAGCGCCTGGCAGGCCACCGTCCAGCCGACGGCCGCCCCGGTGTGCTGCTTCAGGATCGCGCGGGCCGCGTGGTGCGCCTCGGCCAGCCGCTCGCCGATCTTCGGGTCGGGGTCGGGGAGCACCGGCCGTGCGGCGCCCTCGACGGTGGGGCTCATCCACTCCTCGGTCGACCGCTGGGTGGCCTGCGCGTCCCGGGCCATCCCGATCATGAGGGCGAGCATGTTGGGCTCGTTGATCGTGCACACCCACTCGACGCCGTCGAGGATGCTCGCGGCCTCCCGTACGTAGGTCTGGAACCGCTGGACGGCGTCGTCGGCGAGCCAGCTGAACCAGCGCGGGTTCGTGAAGTGGTGCAGGGTGACGACGGGGATGAGGCCCAGGTCGAGGGCCGTGTCGATCATCCGGCGGTAGTGGGCCAGCTCGGCTCGGGAGAACTCCCCCGGAATCGGCTCGATGCGGGCCCACTCGATGCCGAAGCGGTAGGCGTTGAGCCCGGCCTCGGCCAGCAGGCGCATGTCCTCGGCGAAGCGGTGGTAGCTGTCGACCGCGTCGCCGCTGCGCTGCATGCCGGGCATCTGCTGTTCGAGGGCCCACCAGTCGCTGTTGACGTTGTTGCCTTCCACCTGGTGCGGCGCGGTCGCCGCACCCCAGAGGAAACCGGAGGGGAGCTGGGGCATGGTTGAGTTCCTTGCTCGAGACCATGGGTGTCGGCGACACGCTAGCATGAAAACCGAATCGCGATACTAATTTGGAGGGGCGTCCATGATGGCATCCGGCAACCGCGGCCCGTACGCGAAAACGGCGGCGGTGCGCCGGCGCGTCCTTGAAGCCTGCGTGGACGCGTTCGGCGAGACCGGCTTCTACGGCGCCACCATGAAGGACATCGCCAAGCGCGCCGGCATCAGCCACACCGGGCTGCTGCACCACTTCCCGCGCAAGGAGGACCTGCTCCTCGGGGTGCTGGAGCTGCGCGACGAACGCGGCACCGAGTTCCTGGAATCGGCCAAGGTGCTGGACCCGGCGGCCGACCCCATCGAGACCCTCAAAGGCATGATCGCCGTCATCGTCGACAACGAGCTCCAGCCGGGGCTCATGGAGCTGCACTGCGTCGTGTCGGGTGAGGCGACCTCGCCCGACCACCCCGCGCACGCCTACTACGCCGACCGCTACCGCAATCTCCGCCGCTTCTACGCCGGCACCTTCACCGCCCTGGCCGAACGCGACGGACTGCGCCCGGCGATCGACCCCGAGACGCTGGCCACCATGACCATCTCCCTCATCAACGGCCTGCAGGCGCAGTGGCTCTTCGACCGCGACTCCGTGAAGGTCGAATCCGCCATCCGCGAGTTCTTCCTCTCGGTCATTCCGGGGCTGCCCCGCGAGGCCTTGTCGTAGGGACTTATTTAACGGCTGAAACTTTCAGGCGATCCCTTGCCTCCCCCGAGCCGGTCGTCGCAGGCAGGGGCATGGATCGACATCCGCGCGAGCCGGGCGTGATCTCCCGTGGCTTCTCCGAGCTTCGGCGGCTCTATAGCGTTTGGGGCGCTTTCCGCCCCGGATGGCCGGGGCCCGACCACGAGGTAGGTCATGAGGAGAAGGCTTCTCGCCCTTGCCGCTGCCGTGCTCGCGGCCGTCGCGTCGATCTTCGTGTACGTCCAGTCCGCGTCCGCGGCCGTGGGCCTGCACGTCAGCGGCACGAAGATCGTCGAGGCCAACGGCCGGGAATTCATCATGCGGGGCGTCAATCACCCCCACGTCTGGTTCACCGGCCAGACCAGCTCATTCGCCAACGTCAAGGCGCTCGGCGCCAACACCGTGCGCGTCGTGCTCGGCAGCGGCAAGCGGTGGGGCCCGTCCACCGACGTCGCCAACGTGATCTCGCTGTGCAAGCAGAACAAGCTGATCTGCGTGCTGGAGGTGCACGACACCACCGGGTACGGCGAGGAGGGCGCCGCCGCCTCGCTCGACGAGGCTGCCGACTACTGGATCAGCCAGAAGAGCGCGCTCGTCGGCCAGGAGAACCACGTCGTCATCAACATCGGCAACGAGCCCATCGGCAACACCAACGCCGGCCAGTGGACCGCCGCCACCGCGAACGCGATCAAGAAGATGCGCAGCAACGGCTTCGAGCACCTGCTCATGGTCGACGCCCCCAACTGGGGCCAGGACTGGCAGTACGTCATGCGCGACAACGCGCAGACGATCCTCGACGCCGACACCCGGCACAACACCGTGCTGTCGATCCACATGTACAGCGTCTTCAACACCGCCGCCGGCATCGTCGACTACCTCAACCGGTTCCAGGCGAACGGATGGCCCCTGGTCGTCGGCGAGTTCGGCTGGCGCTTCAGCTCCAACGAGGTCGACCACGAGACGATCCTGGCCGAGGCGCAGTCGCGCGGCCTCGGCTACCTCGGCTGGTCCTGGAGCGGCAACACCGACCCGATCCTCGACATGGCGACCGGCTTCGACCCGAACCAGCTCACCACCTGGGGCCAGCGGATCTTCAACGGCGCCAACGGCATCAAGGCGACCGCCAAGGAGGCCACGATCTACGGCGGCTCGACCGGGACCCCGTCGCCCACCCCCACCCCCACGCCTACTCCCACCCCCTCCCCCAGCGCCTGCTCGGCCACCTACCAGGTGACCGGCCAGTGGGGCGGCGGCTTCCAGGCCGAGGTCCGGGTCACCGCGGGCACCTCGCCGATCAGCGGCTGGACGGTGACGTGGGCCTTCGCCAACGGCCAGACCGTCACCAACGCCTGGAACGCGACGGTCAGCAGCAGCGGGTCCAACGTGACCGCCCGCAACATGAGCTACAACGGCAGCCTCGGCGCCGGAGCCAGTACGACCTTCGGATTCCTGGGCTCGTGGAACGGCAGCAACAGCGTCCCCACGCCGTCCTGCGCCACCCGCTGACGGGACAACGGCCCTGGCCGTACTTTCTTTGGCACCCGAAGTAAGGGAGACCGAGTGGCCGGGAGGCCCCGAACCCGCGGGATCGTGCTCAACCGCATCCGGGCGGCGCGCACCATCAGCCGGATCGAGCTCGCCGCCGAGTCCGGGGTCACGCCGGCCACCATCACCCAGGTGGTTCGTGAGCTCATGGACCACGGGCTGGTCGTCGAGGTCGGGCGCGGGGCCTCGACCGGCGGCAAGCCCCGGACGCTGCTGCAGCTCAACCCGCGGGCCCGGTACGCGGTGGGAGTCCTGTTCGAACGCAACACCTGCGTCGTCGTCCTCGTCGACCTGACGGGCCGGCCGGTCGCGCGGACCTCGTTCCCGGGCACGGCGCTGCTGCCTCCCGGGCAAGGCCTCACGCTGGTGGCCTCGCGCGTGAACGCCCTGCTCGACACCGCCGGAGTCGATCGCGGGAAGGTGCTCGGCGTGGGGCTGGCGACGTACGGACCGCAGGACCGGCGGGCGGGCGTGCTGCTGACCCACCAGCCGACCGCCGAATGGTTCGGCTACCCCGTCGCGCCGCGCCTGTCGGAGATCCTGGGCCTGCCGGTGCTGCTCGACAACGACGCGGCGGCCGCGGCGATCGGGGAGTACTGGCTGGGGGCGGTGGAGGCACCCGCGTTCGGGTGCATCTACATGGCCAGCGGCATCGGCGGGGGCGTCGTCGTCGACGGCGAGTTGTACCGGGGCAGCTCCTCCAACGGCGTCGAGATCGGCCACATCACCATCGACCTCGACGGCGGGCCGTGCGGGTGCGGCAACTACGGCTGCCTCGGCAACTACGCGGACCCCACCGCGGTGATCAAGCAGGCGCTGGAGGCATCGCCCCTCGGCGCGCGGCTGGGGCTCGACCCCGCCGACACCGACGTCATGGCCGCCTTCGGCCGCATCGCGACCGCGGCCCAGGCCGGAGACCCGGCCGCACGCACCCTCATCGAGCGCTCCGCCCGGCATCTGGGCACCGCCGCCGTCACCATGACGAGCCTGTTCGACCTCGACACGATCGTGCTCGCCGGGCCCAGCCTCGCCGCGGCGGGCCCGATCTACCAGTCGGTCGTCCAGGAGGAGGTGCGGCGGCGCACCTTCGCCCGGCGCGCGCACCCGGTGCGGGTGGTCACCTCGGTCAGCGGCTCGGACGCGGCCGCGATCGGCGGTGCCGTGCTCGTCCTGCAGGGCGAGCTGGCCGTCCTGGAGCTGGCCTCCACGGCGGGATCGCCTTGATTAGTATGATTACTTTTTTGTTACAGGCGGTTCGGCCATGGCATGATTCCGGCATGGAGGAGATCGGAAGGGCCGGCGCCCACGACCGCGTGGTCGTCAGTCTCGGCACGGCCATCGTCAACGGCGTCATCGCCCCCGACGAGGACCTCGACGTGACGGCGCTGCAGGAGCGGTTCGGGGTGAGCAGGACGGCGGTGCGCGAGGCACTGCGCGTGCTCGCCGCCAAGGGTCTGGTGGGCGCGCGGCCCCGGCGCGGCACGTTCGTCGCGCCGCGCGAGCAGTGGTCGCTGCTCGACGCCGACGTGCTGCGCTGGCGCTTCGCCGCCCAGGTCGACGAGGTGTTCCTGGACGAGCTGGGCGAGGTGCGCCTGACGATCGAGCCCGCGGTGGCACGCATGGCAGCGCTGCGGCGTACCGACCGGGATCTGGCCGCGCTCGAGGACGCCCTGACCGCCATGCGCGAGGCCGCCGGCCGGCCGACCGGCGACCAGGTCGAGGCCGACCTGGCCTTCCACCACGCCCTGCTGCGCGCGGCGCACAACGAGCTGATGGCCCAGATGGCGACCGCGATCGAGGCCGGGTTGCGGCTGCGTGACCAGTTCGTGCACGCGACCCTCACCAGCGAGTCCGCCGACAAGCACGCCGAGGTCCTGCTGGCCGTCCGCCGGCAGCGCCCGAAGGCGGCCGAGACCGCGATGCGAGCGCTCATCGAGCGCTCGATCGCGGACGTCGACATCGCCAAGAAGATCCACGCCGAACAGGCCGACCACCGGCGCTAGCCGGCGGGGTTCCAGCCGTCGCCGCCGGCCAGGTACTTCTGGGGTGTGTAGTTCGCCGCCTGCGCGTCGCTGAGCTGCGGGCGGTTGCCGTTGGTGGTCGCGCCGGCGCCGTTGTTCCGATATTCGAGGAAGCGGGCGTTCTTCCAGGAGTTCGATGACATGTCCGTCCACGGCTGCGCGGTCGCGATCGTCGCGCTCAGCGTCGACTCCCGGTAGAGCACCTGCGCGTCGGGGCGCCACGGCCGCCCGAGGGTGGTCACGTTGTTCGCGGCGCCGGCGATGCGCGACTTGTAGAACAGGAAGCCGTACGTCTTGGCCGCCGCCGTGCTGGCCGCGGTGACGGGTCCGCCCGTGCTGCGCTTCTCGTAGATGTCACAGCTGTGGAAGACGATCGTGCCGCCGCCGAAGACGAAGTCGACGGTCCCCTCGACGTAGGAGTTCTTGACGTACGCGCGGGCCGAGTCGTTGACGAGGAGGGTGTCCTGGTCGCCCAGGATGCGGACGTTCGTCAGCGTGGTGCGGTCGCCGTCCAGCCGCAGCGCGACGGCCTGCGCGCCGCTGGGGACGGTGCTCTCGTCGAGGTCGTTGGAGATCGTCAGGTTGGTGGCGGCGGCGTCACGTCCCGAGATCAGCGCGGTGTAGCTGCCGGAGGTGCCGTGGGTGTAGGCAGAGCGGTTGTTCACGATGAGGGTGTCCGACGGGGACGAGCCCAGGCCCTGCAGCGTCACGTACGGCTTGTTGACGGTGACGATCTCCCGGTAGGTGCCCGGCTTGATGGTGATCATCACCTGGCTGGCGTTGCCGGCAGGCACCGCGTCGATCGCCGCCTGCACCGTCCGGTAGCGGCCGGTGCCGTCGGAGGCCACCGTCGGGGTGGCCGATCCGGAGACGGAGTTGAAGGACCATTGCATGCGGGCGACGTCGGAGCAGGTCTCCTGGACGATGGGGTTGTTGCCTGCCGTGGAGCCGTCCTTGTTGCTCACGCACAGCCCCGTGGCGACGCTCTTCACCAGGTACTTGCCGGACGCGGCAGAAGAAGGCGTGAAGGTCCACTGCTGGTTGGTCTTGCTGCCGTCGCCGCAACCCCACTGCTGCAACTGCGTACCGGAGACCGTGGACGCCCCGGGCACGTCGATGCACCGGCCGCTGCCGCCGTTGACCAGGTTGTACGCACTCCCCCGCGCCACCGCCTTGAACTGCTGATCGAGTGCGGAGGCGGCGCAGGCGGTCTGGACGAGCAGGGCGCCGTTGTCGGCCGAAGCGCCCGTCACCTCGACGCACTTGCCGCTCGCCCCGGACGCCAGCGTGTACACGCCGCCGTCGGAAGGGGCCGCGGCGGCCGAGCTGACTCCGGTGGAGATGGTCAGGACGGTGACGGGCATCGCCAGGACGACCGCGATCTTCGCGGCGCGTGACGGTGCCTGGATGCCGTGGCGCATGATCGGTCCTTTCCTGAGGTGGGGGGTACCTCGGGCCGGCCCTGGGACCGGCCCGAGGGGTCGGTCACAGGCCGATGTCGGCCTGCGGGCCCGCGTAGGTGCGAAGGAGCGCCGGGACCTGCGCCGCGGGGTCCAGCGTGTAGGAGTAGAAGGAGGACGGAGTGAAGGCGGAGCCGCCGGTCTCCCGCTGGCCCGTCGAGTTGACCACGATGCTGCCGCTCTGGCGGAGCCCGGCGGCGTCGTCCCTGTAGTAGGGGTCCTTGACGTTGTCGTAGTAGCTGTTCTCGATCACCATCTTGGTGGCGCCGCGCGAGTAGTTGCCGTAGCCCGTGATGTTCTGCAGGTAGTTGTTGTACAGGTGGGCGTAGGCGACGTTGTCGGTGCTGGGATTGCGCTGGTTGTTGTCGTGGATCCAGTTGTGGTGGATCGTCATCCGCGACGTGACGTTCTCGGTCCAGCCGATGCCGAACGCCTTGTTGTTCTCCGACAGGACGTTCCAGGACACGGTGAGGTAGCTGGTGTCCTTGCGGCTGTCGATCAGCCCGTCGTTCATCCGGGTGATCGTGTTGTGGTCGATCCAGATGTGGTGGGCGGTGTCCATCTGGATGCCGTCGTAGTCGTACAGCTTGTCGTCGGGATCGTCGTCCGCCATGCGAGTGTCGCGGATGGTGAGGTTGCGGATGATGACGTTGCTGACGCCCGCGCCGAGGAAGAAGCCGCCGTTGACGATGTGGCCCCGGGTGCCGACGCCGACGATGGTCTTGTTGGAGGCGACCTTGATCTCGGTGCCGTACGGCGTGACGGTGATGGCGCCGTTGACCTTGATGACGTACGGCTCGGCGGCGGTGGCGTACCTGACCAGGTCGGCGTAGGTGGTGACGGTGACCGTGGCGCCGGCCGCGCCTCCGGTGGTGGTCGTCAGGCCGTTGCCGCTGGTGGCGGCGAACCCGTCGGCGTTGTTGGACCAGACCCGGTCGCCGGACGAGGGGGAGTTGACGGACCACTGCATGCGGGCGACGTCGGAGCAGGTCTCCTGGACGATGGGGTTGTTGCCCGCGGTGGAGCCGTCCTTGTTGCTCACGCACAGCCCGGTCGCGACGCTCTTCACCAGGTACTTGCCTGAGGTGGAGGAGGGCGTGAAGGTCCACTGCTGGTTGGTCTTGCTGCCGTCGCCGCAACCCCACTGCTGCAACTGCGTACCGGAGACCGTGGACGCGCCCGGCACGTCAATGCACCGGCCGCTGCCGCCGTTGACCAGATTGAACGCACTCCCCCGCGCCACCGCCCTGAACTGCTGATCGGCGGCGGAAGGGACGCAGGCGGTCTGGACGAGCAGGGCGCCGTTGTCGGCCGAAGCGCCCGTCACCTCCACACACTTGCCGCTCGACCCCGACGCCAGCGTGTACATGCCACCGTCGGACGGGGCCGCCGCCTGCGCCGGTCCGGCGGACGCCACCAGCGCGGTGGCGGTGACCAGGGCGGCAGCCGCAGGGACGACGATCGATCGGGTTTTGATGATTGAGAGCAGATTCATTGATTGCATCCTCGAAGGTCGAGAGGAATCTCCGCATCGGACGAATCAGCGCGCTTGACTAAATCGCCGCCCTCCGCGTCAGTGGGCTGAGGTTACGGCCGCGTTTCCGATTACGTCAATCCATGAAACAAACGGGCGGCACCTGGTCGAACCCTCGTTTTCAGCGCCGCTGGCGGGTGGTCAGCCCGTCCTTCCGGCGTTTTTCGCTGGTCATTGCATGACCCGGGGGGAAGGGCGACGGGCCGTCATCCGAAAAATTTCGATGATTCGACGGCGCGCCGATCTGAAACTTTCCTCGGCCACCCGGCGGCCTGATCCACGACGCGGTGGGCGTACTCTGGCATGTCCCCGTCGTCCATCCAGGGAGCACCGCTTGCGCAGCAATCCGGCCGATTTACGCCTGAGGGCCGCGACCGCGGTCTACCCCGCGGGCGTCCTGGCCCCGCCGCCCCGTACCCTCATCGACGTCCTCGACGAGACCGCGCGCCGCCACCCGCACGCGCCGGCGATCGACGACGGCACCGTGGTCCTCGACTACCGCTCGCTGCGCGCCGAGGTGGACCGGCTGGTCGCCGGGCTCGCCGACGCCGGCGTCGGCCGCGGCTCCCGGGTCGGCGTGCGACTCGCGTCGGGGACCGCCGAGCTGTACGTGTCCATCCTCGCCGTGCTCGCCGCCGGCGCCGCCTACGTACCCGTCGACGCCGACGACCCGGCCGAACGTGCGGAGACGGTCTTCGCCGAGGCCGCCGTGGACGCGATCGTCTCCGGGGAGCTCACGGTGACCGGCACGCCCGGCCGGGCTCCCGCGCCGCCGGAGCCCGGCGACGACGCGTGGATCATCTTCACCTCCGGCTCGACCGGCAAGCCGAAGGGCGTCGCGGTGACCCACCGGTCCGCCGCCGCGTTCGTGGACGCGGAGGCGGGGCTGTTCCTGCAGGAGCGGCCGCTGGGCCCGGGCGATCGGGTGCTGGCCGGGCTCTCGGTGGCCTTCGACGCCTCCTGCGAGGAGATGTGGCTGGCGTGGCGGCACGGCGCCTGCCTTGTGCCCGCGCCCAGAGCCCTGGTGCGTACCGGGATGGACCTGGGCCCGTGGCTGGCCGCCCACCGGATCACCGCCGTCTCGACCGTGCCCACGCTGGCCGCGCTCTGGCCGGCCGAGCACCTCGACGGCATCCGGCTGCTCATCTTCGGCGGCGAGGCCTGCCCGCCCGAGCTGGCCGAGCGGCTGGCCGTACCGGGGCGCGAGGTGTGGAACACGTACGGGCCCACCGAGGCCACCGTGGTGGCCACGGCGGCGCGGCTCACCGGCGACGGCCCGGTCCGCATCGGCCTGCCCCTCGACGGGTGGGACCTCGCGGTCGTCGACGGCGCGGGCGAACCGGTGGCCATGGGCGAGACCGGCGAGCTGGTGATCGGCGGCGTCGGCCTGGCCCGCTACCTGGACCCGGTCAAGGACGCCGAGAAGTACGCGCCGCTGCCCTCGCTGGGCTGGCAGCGCGCCTACCGCAGCGGCGACCTGGTACGCGCCGAACCCGAGGGGCTCGTCTTCGCGGGCCGGGCGGACGACCAGGTGAAGCTGGGCGGCCGCCGGATCGAGCTGGGCGAGGTGGACGCCGCGCTGCAGGCGCTGCCCGGGGTCGCGGGCGCGGCCGCCGCCGTCCGCACCGCCGGCGGCGGCCACCAGGTGCTCGTCGGCTACGTCGTCACCGAGCCCGGCTTCGACCTCGGAAAGGCGCGCGAACGGCTCGCGGACATGCTGCCCGCGGCCCTGGTGCCGCGCCTGGCGCCGGTCGACTCGCTGCCCACGAGGACCTCCGGGAAGATCGACCGGGCCGCGCTGCCGTGGCCGCTGACCGAGCCGGCCGCCGCGGAGGTCGCGTTGAGCCCGGCCGAGGCGCGGCTGGCCGGGCACTGGACCGCCGTCCTCGGCGTGCCGCCGAGCGGCCCCGACGCCGACTTCTTCACCGACGGCGGCACCAGCCTGGCGGCGGCCCGGCTGGTGTCGGTCCTGCGCGCCGACCATCCCGACGTGGCCGTGGGCGACGTGTACGCCCAGCCGACGCTCGGCGGCCTGGCCCGGCTGCTGTCCGGCAGGGGCGAGGCCGAGCCGGAGCGGCGGCCGGTGACCCCGATGCCCAGGCGGGCCGAGCTGGCCCAGTCCGCGCTCATGGTCGTGTTGCTGAGCGCCGGCGCGGCGCGCTGGATCGTGCTGCTCGCCGCGCTCGGCAACCTGCTCGCGCCCCCGTGGGCCCCGGCGTTGTCGTGGTGGTGGGTGGCGCTGGGCGCGCTGCTGTTCGTCACCCCCGCGGGGCGGATGGGCCTGTCCGCGGCCGTGGCCCGGCTGGTGCTGCGCGGCGTGCGGCCGGGCGCCTATCCGCGCGGTGGCGGCGTGCATCTGCGGGTGTGGTTCGCCGAACGGTTCGCGGAGAGGCTCGGCGTGCCCGACCTGGCCGGGGCCCCGTACATGGCGTGGTACGCCCGGCTGCTCGGCGCCCAGGTGGGCGCCGACGCCGACCTGCACTCGCCGCCGCCCGTCACGGGGCTGCTCAAGCTCGGCAGAGGCGCCTCGGTCGAGCAGGAGGTCGACCTCAGCGGCTACTGGTACGACGGCGACCTGCTACGCGTCGGCGAGATCAGGATCGGCGCGGGCGCGACCGTCGGCTCCCGTTCGACGCTGCTGCCCGGCACCAGGATCGGGAAGAACGCCCAGATCGCTCCCGGATCGGCGGTCGCCGGCACTGTGCCGGCGGGCCAACACTGGGCCGGAGCACCTGCGTTCCGGCAGGGCAAGTCCCGCCGGTCGCGCCCGGCGGAGCGGCCCGCCCGCTCCCGGTTCTGGGCCGCCGTGTACGGGGTGAGCGCCATGGTGTTCAGCCTGCTCCCCGCTGTCGCGGCCGGGGCCGGGCTCGCGGTCCTGGCGGCGTTCGCCGGTGACGCGCGCACGATCGGCGAGGCCCTGGTCGCCGCCCTGCCGGGCGTGCCGGCCGCGACCCTGGCGGGCATGATGGCCTTCGCCCTGGTCACGCTGGTCAGCGTGCGGCTGCTCGGGCTGCGCCTGCACGCGGGCCGTCATCCGGTGCACAGCCGCCAGGCGTGGCAGGCGTGGGCGACCGGACGGCTGATGTCCTCGGCGCGGGTCTGGCTGTTCCCCCTGTACGCCAGCGTCCTGACGCCCGTGTGGCTGCGGGCGCTCGGCATGAAGGTGGGCCGCGGCGTCGAGCTGTCCACGGTTCTCGCGCTGCCCACGATGACGTCCGTCGGCGACGGCGCGTTCCTGGCCGACGACACGATGGTGGCACCGTACGAGCTGGACGGCGGGTGGATGCGCATCGCCTCCGCGCGGATCGGCAAGCGCGCCTTCCTCGGCAACTCGGGAATGACCGCGCCCGGCCGCAAGGTGCCCAAGGACGGCCTGGTCGGCGTGCTGTCGGCGACGCCGAAGAAGGCCAGGTCCGGCTCGTCGTACGTGGGCATGCCGCCCATGGAGCTGCGCCGCACCGCCGAGGACGCCGACCGGAGCCGCACCTACGACCCGCCCGCCCGGTACAAGGCGGCCAGGGCGCTGGTCGAGGCGTGCCGCGTGGTGCCCGCGATGTGCGCGGTCGCGCTCGCCGTCCTGGTCGCCGCCGCCTTCGAGTGGCTCGCGGCGAGCCACGGCTTCGCCGTGACGCTCGCGCTGGGCGGTGTGGTGCTGCTGGCCGCGGGCGTGGCCGCCGCCCTGGTCGCGACGGCCGCCAAGTGGGTGCTGGTCGGCCGGATCCGGGCGGGCAGCCGGCCACTGTGGAGCTCGTTCGTGTGGCGCAACGAGCTCGCGGACAACTTCGTGGAGGTGCTGGCGGCGCCCTGGTTCGCGCAGCCGTGGCTGGGGACCGCGCCGCTGAACGTGTGGCTGCGTTCACTCGGGGCGCATATCGGGCATGGGGTCACATGTGACACGTACTGGCTGCCAGAGGCGGATCTGGTGACATTGGGTGATGGCGCCTGCGTCAACCGGGGCTGCGTCCTGCAGACCCACCTGTTCCACGACCGGGTCATGAACATGGACACCGTGACGCTTGAGACGGGCGCGACCCTGGGGCCGCACGGCGTGGTGCTGCCGGCCGCGCGGGTGGGCGCCGACACCACGATCGGGCCGGCCTCGCTCGTCATGCGCGGGGAGTCGGTGCCGGGCCGTACGCGATGGTTCGGCAATCCCATCTCGGCGTGGCGATGACACCGTACTTCCCCGGGCACGGCGACCACCGCTACATGGTGTCGCGCTACGACCTGACGCTGAAGTACCGGCTGGCGAACAACCGGCTCGAGGGCACGGCCCTGCTGACGGTGACGGCCGCCGAACCCCTCAGCGTGCTCGACCTGGACCTCGGCCGCTTCCGGGTCGAAGGCGTCACCGTGGACGGCATTCCCGCCCGCCATCTGCACGGCCAGGGCAAGCTGCGGGTGACGCTGCCCTGGTCGCTGCCGGCGGGCGCCGTCGCCGGTGTCGAGGTCCGCTACTCGGGCAGGCCGGTGCCGGTGTCGAGCCCGTGGGGCGGGCTGGGCTGGGAGGAGCTGTCCGACGGCGCGCTGGTCGCCGGGCAGCCCATCGGCGCGCCCTCCTGGTTCCCGTGCAACGACCGGCCCGGGGACAAGGCGTCGTACCGGATCTCGGTGACGACCGCGTCGCCGTACCGGGTCGTCGCGAACGGGGTGCTCACCGACCAGCGCCGCGCGGGCGGGAACACGACGTGGGTCTACGACCAGCCCGAGCCCATGGCGAGCTATCTGGCCAGCGTGCAGATCGGGCGCTACCGGGTCGCGGAGGTCGCGGGCACCCAGGTGGCCCATCCGGCGCGCCTGGCCACCCGCGTCCGGCACGACTTCGGACGGCAGGGCGAGATGATGGCGGCGTTCACCGACCGTTTCGGGCCCTACCCGTTCGGCGGCTACGTCGTCGTCGTGGCGGACGACGACCTGGACATCCCGGTCGAGGCGCAGGGCATGTCGATCTTCGGCAGGAACCACGTGGACGGGCGGCGCGGGTCCGAACGGCTGGTCGCGCACGAGCTGGCGCACCAGTGGTTCGGCAACAGCCTCACCGTGGCCTGCTGGAGCGACATCTGGCTGCAGGAGGGGTTCGCCACCTACGCCGAATGGCTCTGGTCGGAGGCCTCGGGCGAACAGCCCGCCGCCGCCCACGCCCGGCGCTGGCACCAGCGCCTCACCGCCCTCCCGCAGGACTTCGTGCTGACCGACCCGGGGGTGGGCACGCTCTTCGACGACCGCGTGTACAAGCGGGGGGCGCTGACCGTGCACGCGCTGCGCCGGGCGCTGGGCGACGAGGCCTTCTTCCCCATGCTGCGCGCCTGGACGGCGGGGCGCCGGCACGCGAACGTCACCACCCAGGACTTCGCCGCGCACGTCCAACGGCACACCACCCAGCCGGTGGGACCGCTGCTGTCGGCCTGGCTCCACGACAAGCCACTGCCCCCGCTCCCCTGACGGGCTCCACGGGGGCGCCTTCGGGGGCCGGTCCCGAAGGGTACGGCGGCGGCCATACCCTTGCGCTGCTCATGATCCACCCGGAGCTACAGCCCAAGACCACGGTTCAGGAGACCACTCACGCTCGACACGCCCTCCGCCGGAACAGCGAATACGGGGGCAAGGACGTCCGCGCCGCGCTGCCCGGCAGAGGGACCGTCCGGCAGGACATGCGTGTGGGCGATGCCGACCGGTGCAATCAGGACCGTGCTGGTGGCGGCAACCAGTAGCCCTGTGCGCAGACACCGGCCGAAGGCCGTCAGTACTGGTTCAGCTTGGCGTCCATGGCGAGACCCGCGTCGATCACTTTCGCCGGGACTCCCTTGATGCCCAGTTGGTCCTTGGCGATCCGTCCGAATGTGGGCAGGCTCTTGCGGTCCGGCCAGGTCTCGGGCTTCCACAGGGACGAGCGCAGGAACGCCTTCGCGCAGTGCATGTACAGCTCCTCGACATCGACGAGGACCGCCAGCTGCGGCCGCTTGCCCCGGACCACCAGGTCGTCGAAGAACGGCGCGTCCGACACGAGCGTCGCGTGGCCGTTCACCCGCAGCGTCTCGTTCATCCCCGGCACGATGAACAGCAGCCCGACGTGGGGGTTGTCCAGCACGTTGCGGAAACTGTCGAGCCGGTGGTTGCCGGGGCGGTCGGCGAGCACCAGCCGGTGGTCGTCGAGGACCAGCACCGACCCGGCGGGGTCCCCTCGGGGGGAGACGTCGCAGATGCCGTCCGAGTTCGAGGTCGCCAGCAGCACGAACGGCGAGTGGGCGATGATCGTGCGCGCGTGCTCGTCGATCCGGGCGATGTCCTTGTCCCAGATGGTCTGCGGCGGCTCTTTCACGATCTCGCGGAGCTCGGCCTCGGTCGTCACCGTACGGATCTCAGAAGGATTCACCATCATCCCAAAATAAGGTAAGCCTAACTTTACCGGTAGGGGGAGGCAGCGCCACTCGGCGACGGGTCCGACCAATGATCGGGTTGCGCTCTACAGCTTGTAGAGTAAGCGCAGTAATCGGACGAAAGGGTGGATTGTGCTGCGCTGGTTTCGACTCGTGGCGGTGGCCGAGGCGTGCTCGTGGGCGGGCCTGCTGGTCGGGATGTTCTTCAAGTACGTGACCGAGACCGGCGAGCTCGGCGTCAAGGTGTTCGGGCCGATCCACGGCGCGCTGTTCGTGCTGTACGCGGCCGGGGTGATGCTCTCGGCGCGGGAGGCCGGTTGGAGCCGGGGCGCCGTGGTGCTGGGCCTGGTGTGCGCGGTGCCGCCGTTCACCTCGGTGTGGTTCGAGCGGCGGATGGCGGCGCGCACGGCGGCCGGGCAGCTCGCCTGACCCTGGAGGCGGGCTCGGTTGAGGGTGCCCGCCGTCGTAGCCGCACTTCTTGACAGGCAGCCATCTGGCTGCCTAAATTAAAGGCAGCCGGAAGGCTGCATATCGACAGGCGACAACCTGGATGCGGGGGCGGACATGGACGAGGTGTTCAAGGCGCTGGCCGATCCGAGCCGGCGCGCGCTGCTCGACTCGCTCAACGCCCGCAACGGGCAGACGCTGCGCGAGCTGTGCGCCGGACTCGACATGGCCAGGCAGTCCGTCAGCAAGCACCTCGCGGTGTTGGAGGAGGCCGGGCTCGTCGCCACCGTGCGGCGGGGCCGGGAGAAGCTGCACTACCTCAACGCCGCGCCCGTGCACGAGATCGCCCACCGGTGGATCAGCCGCTACGACCAGGCCAGGGTCCAAGCCCTGGCGGACCTGAAACTCGCCCTGGAGGAGACCCCGATGGACGCGCCGACCTTCGTCTACACCACCTACATCCGCACCACCCCGCAGAAGCTCTGGCAGGCGCTGACCGAGCCCGCCTTCACCCGCCGCTACTGGGCCACGGAGTTCACCACGGACTGGTCCGTCGGCTCGCCGATGACCTGGGACAACCACGGCGTGCTGATCAGCGACCCGGAACAGGTCGTGCTGGAGGCCGAGCCCTACAGCCGGCTCTCCTACACCTGGCACGCCATCACCCCGGAGCTCGCCAAGCGCTTCGGCTGGGACGAGGAGATGCTCGCCCGGCTGTCCGGCGAGGCCCGCTCGAAGGTCACCTTCACGATCGAGGAGGCCGCGCAGGTCGTGAAGCTCACCGTCGTGCACGACGGCTTCGAGCCCGGATCGAGCATGGCCGAGATGGTCAGCCACGGCTGGCCGAACGTGGTGTCGAGCCTGAAGTCGCTGCTGGAGACCGGCGAACCGCTGCCGGACGATGCGTGACCTCCCCGATCACGGCTCGACGAGCAGGGAATCGGATGTGCTACCCGGCTCGCCTGAGTTGTCAGGTCGCGCGGATGGTGTCCGTCAGGCTGCGGCACATGGCGTCCGAGTCAGCGATCCACATGATCATGAAGTCGTATCCCTGGGCTTCTCTGGACTCGGCGTCGGCGCAGAACTTCGGTGTCGGCGGGCCGTCGGCACGGAAGCCGACGTCCGGGAGGAACGGCACCTGCTTCAGCAGGAGGCAGACGGCATCCTCCGCCGCGGCTTCCAGATCCCCGCGCACCACTGCGACCAGGCCCAGCGACCAACCGTACTTCGGGTCCTGGTAGATCGACACAGCCAGGTGGTCGTTCTCGTAGGCGCAGTCCACCGCGTCGGCGGCCACAGTCACCCGGGTGGCGAAGGTCCTGAGCCCCTGACGGAAGGTGCGCAGCTCGGCTTCGTCGGCCATCTTCTGCTCCGGGATGGCGTCCAGAGCCAGGCCGATCAGGCCGTTCACACCGAGGCAGGGGTTCGTGGCGACCCGCTCCACTCCCTCCGGGGAGGGCAGCAACGACCGGGTGATCGGGCCTGCGGCGGGGCAGAAGCCCTTCTTGGGCGGCGCCTTCGTCTGTGCTGCCTGAGGGGGCGGGCCTTGTTGAGGGAAGTCCTCGCACGCGGTGACGAAACTCAGTGCGAGGATGGCCGCCAGCAGCTTGCCAAGGGTGGAGCGATGGGACATGGGAGTCCTTCCGGCACCGGAGGTCGGCAGTCCACTCGATGGTTGCCGTCGATGGCGGACATGGCATGAGTAGCCCCTACTCATGTGCCGGGCAGAACATCGTTACCGACCACCATCAAGAAACCCCGTCCTCAAGCGGACAAGGTCACGCTTGCAGGCTCCCCCGAGCCTGCAAGCGTGACCGAATCGCCGTGCCGCACCACGGCACAGGTCCGGAAGTGGGGCTCAGCCGTAGTAGTCGCGGATTTCCCAGAAGCGGGAGGGGTGGCCGTCGCAGGTGTACTGGACGGCGTGGACGTTGTTCTCGGTGCTGACGCCGCCAGCGATGGTCAGGCACTTGCCGGTCTGCCAGTTCACGAGGTGGACGTTCGACGCCGCCCAGACGGCCGTGGACGAAGGCGCGGCGGATGCGGGGGTGGCGGTGGTCGTGCCGAGGGCGAGGAGGCCGGCGATGACGGCTGCCGCGCGAAGGATGTGTGACTTCATGTGACCAGCGTGCGAGCGTGGGGCCGGCATGGCTTGAGTACCTCGTACTCAATGTGTGCCCTCGCAACGCTGACCACGGCCACGAGCCACGGTCTGCCCGCCGTCGGACGAGTGGCCATGAAGACGGAACGTCCCCCGTCCTGCCGGACAGGGGGACAATGGACCGCCGCGCGTCACACCGGGCGCTTGGCACCCGATTCGCCGTCGGCCAGCACCATGGCCCCTTGCGGTGATGGTTGTTGCGGCTTGCGGATCACGGTATCCGCATGCGCAGGAGTGATGCCCAGCACCAGCACGGCGGCCATGCCGGCGGCCGAAGCGGCAGCACGGCGAGTCCAGGTACGGGTCTTCATACGGCTCTCCCAGTCGGCCGATGATCATGACAGTACTGCCCACCAGCATCAGTGCTACATCCCCGCCCGTCCACCCCAGAATGGCCGAGTGGCCACAACCGGACAGGCCCTCGCACCCGCAGACGTTCACGACGGCTACGGGCTCGCGTCGGTCTCGGTCCAAGAGATCGAGACCGGTATCCGATGTGGCGCATCAAGCTCGACGAGCTCGACGTCATCTGCACCGTTCCGGACTGTGGCGTCGATGAACTGCTCGCACCGCGGAGCGGCCAACTCGTTAGGGTCTGCGGTATGGCTCAGCACTGGTTCGACCCCAACCGGTCCGGCCCCACCGGCTGGGACCTGGCGGCCGTGGCGCTGTGCGTCCTGGTGTTCTGGCTGCCGATCGACAGCGGTGGCCGCGCCGCGTGGGTTCACGCCGGGCTGATCGCGCTGCTGCTCGTCGGCATGCTGCTGCGCGGGCGGCGGCCGTTCGTCGCGCTGGGCCTCGTCGGGGCCACGACCCTGGCGGGTACCGCGTTCGGGATGACGCAGGACCCGTTCGTCGCCTCGGCGTGGGTGCTCTACCGCGTCGCCCTCAGGTACGGCACCGCCAGGTCGCTCAACACCGTGGCGGGGGCGGCTGGGGTGACCATCGCGGCGGTGGCGTTCCTAGGGACCGCCGACGCGGGGAGCGCCGTGCGTTACACGATGCTGAGCCTGTTCGCGCTGGCCTCGGCCTGGGTGCTGGGCGCCACGACGCGCCGCGCGGCGCTGGAGGCCGAGCACGCGATGCTGGCCGAGCGTCATGGGGCCGTGACGGCGGAGCGGCTGCGCGTGGTGCGGGAGGTTCACGACGTCGTCTCCCACTCGCTCGGCACGATCGCCGTCACCGCCGGGGTCGCGGCCCGCGCGGACGACGTAGGGCGCATGCGTGGCAGGCTCGGCCAGATCGAGCAGGTGAGCAGGCAGGCGATGGAGGAACTGCGGACGACCCTCGGCGCCGTCCGTGAGAGAGGAGAGCCCGTCGCACGCCGTCCGCCGCCAGGGATCGGCGACCTGGCCGCGCTGGCGGACCGGATGCGGGAGAGCGGTGTTCCGGTGACGTTGACGGTGACGGATGCCGATGGGGTTCCGGCGGGAGCCGGGCTGGCGGCGTACCGGATCGTCCAGGAGGGGCTGACGAACGTCGCCCGCCACGCCCCGGGTGCGCGCTGCACGGTCACGGTGAGCGGCGCGGAGGGCGAGTTACGCGTCGCGGTCATCGACGACGGCGGCGGTGCGTCCGCTGGGCGGAGTGAGCCCGGGTTCGGGCTGGTCGGGCTGCGGGAGCGGGTCGAGCTGCTCGGCGGCGCCTTCACCGCGGGACACCGGCAGGGGGCCGGGTTCGAGCTGCGTGCCGTGATCCCCATGCCGGAGGTGGCGCGTGACTGAGCCGATCAGGGTGCTGGTCGCCGAGGACCAGGATTTGCTGCGGGCTTCGCTCGTGGAGCTCATCGACGCCGACCCCGCGCTGACGGCGGCGGGCGAGGCGCGTGACGGCCGGGAGGCGGTCGCGGCCGCCGCACGGGTACGCCCCCATGTGGTGCTGATGGACATCCGCATGCCGGTCATGGACGGCCTGGAGGCGACCCGCGCCATCTGCGCGGCCCGCCCGGAGGCCAAGGTCGTCATCCTGACGACGTTCGACCTGGACGAGTACGTCTACGAGGCCCTGCGCGCCGGCGCCGGCGGCTTCCTGCTGAAGAACGCCGGCACTGACGAGATCCTCAGGGCGGTCCACACCGTTCACCACGGCAACGCGATGCTCGCCCCCGAGGTGACCAAGCGCCTGATCGCCGGCTACGCCCGTCCCCGCCCGGACGCGGCCCGCCTGGCCGGGCTGACCGAGCGCGAGCGCGACGTCGTGACCGCGGTCGTCCAGGGGATGTCCAACGAGGAGATCGCCGCCGCCCTGTTCCTCAGCCGGGCCACCGTCAAGACGTACCTGAGCAGGCTCTTCCTCAAGCTCGGCGTACGCGACCGTACCCAGCTCGTCATCCTGGCCTACGAGTCCGGCTTCGTGGACGGCCTGCGGTAGCTGTCAACCTTTGGCCGATGCGGCCGTCCGGCCCCGGCTGGAACGCTGCAGGCCATGATCGAAGTTGTCGGCCTCACCAAACGTCATGGCGCCAAAGTCGCCATCAGCGACGTCTCCTTCGCCGTCGCGCCCGGGCGGGTGACCGGGTTCCTCGGCCCGAACGGGGCGGGGAAGTCCTCCACGCTGCGCATCCTGCTCGGCCTTGACCGTGCCGACGCGGGCACCGCGCTGATCGGCGGCCTGCCGTACCGCAAGCTGCGCGACCCGCTGCGCACGGTCGGCTCGTTGCTGGAGGGCAGCGGCGCGCATCGCTCCCGCACCGCGCGCGCCCACCTGTCCTGGGTGGCGCGCAGCAACGGTATCCCCAAGCAGCGGGTGGCGCAGGCGCTGGCGGAGGTCGGGCTCGCGCACGTCGCGGGCAAGCGGGTCGGCACGTTCTCGCTGGGCATGGGGCAGCGGCTCGGGCTGGCGGCGGCGCTGCTCGGCGAACCCGCGGCGCTGGTGCTCGACGAGCCGGTCAACGGCCTCGACCCCGACGGGATCCGCTGGATGCGGCGGCTGCTGAAGGAGTACGCCAAGGGCGGCGGCGCGGTGCTGATCTCCAGCCACCTGATGAGCGAGATGGCCGAGGTCGCCGACGACCTCATCGTGATCAGCGCGGGGCGGATCGTCGCCTCCGGGCCGCTCGCCGAGGTCACCGCCGGGCACGCCTCGCTGGAGGAGGCGTTCTTCGCCCTGACCGATCCGGCGCACCGCTCCGGCGACGCCGAGAGCAGGTCGTGACCGTGCTGAACGCCATCGCCGCCGAACTCAGGAAGCTCGTCCTGCTGCCTGCCGCGCTGGTCGCGACCGTGGCCGGCACCGGGCTGACGCTCACGTTCACCGCCATGGCCATGGCGAGCAGGCGCAGCAAGCTGGACGGCGGGGTGCCGGAGGACGGCCGCACACTCGACCTCGTCCTGGAGATGGCGGCCTTCGGCGTCATCAGCGTGATCGTGCTCGGGGTCGTCATCATCAGCAGCGAGTACACCTCCACCACCAAGGACGCGGGCGGCGGCAGGCAGATCGCGGTCAGCCTCACCGCCACCCCCAACCGCGGTGTCCTGCTGACGGCGAAGGCGATCGTGCTCGCCCTCGTCAGCGGCGCCCTCGCGATCGTCACCGTCGGCGCCGGCATCCTGATCTCGCTGGTCCTGCTCGGCGGGCATGCCGGTTCGCCCGGTGCGGTGCTGGCGGCGCTCGGCTGGCGGCCGCTCGGGGCCGTCGTCTACTGGGTTCTCACCGCGCTGATCGCCTTCGCCGTCACGGTCTTGACCCGCAGCGGCATCGTGCCGATGGTCGTCTTCATCGTCAACACCTCGGTCGTGTCGGTCTCCTTCCTGCTGAGCAGGGTCACCTCGCTGGCGAAGTACCTTCCGGACGTGGCCGGCGCGCAGATGTTCGTCAGGAGCTACCCGGCCGAGGTCAGGTTCGAGCCGCCGACCGGCGGCCTGGTCATGGCGGCGTGGGCGGCCGTGCTGCTCGCCGTGGCCGCGGGCGTGTTCGTCCGCAGGGACGCGTGACCCATGGCCCTGCGCAACACTGTCGCCGCCGAAGTGATCAAGCTCGTCACCCTCCCGGCGGCGCTCGCCGCGGTCTGCGGGACCGTCCTCGTCCCGGCCGGGCTCGCCGCCGTCCTCGCCGCCGGGCCGCCGTCCGCGATGGCGTCGGCGTTCAGGAGCGTCGATTACGCCCAGGCCGGCCTGCTCGTGCTCGGCGTCCTGTCGGTGGCGTCCGAGTACGCCGGGAGCCAGATCCGTACGACCCTCACCGCCGTCCCAGGGCGGATGCCGCTCATGGCGGGCAAGCTCGTCGCGTACCTGGTGGTCGCGTCCTTCACCGCCCTGCTCACGGTCACCGGTGCGGTGCTCGCCGCCCGCCTCGCCGACGGCGCGCCGCCACCTGACGTGGACGTCGCCGGCCTGCTGCGCGCCGCCGCCTATCTGGTGCTGATCGGCCTGCTCGGGGCGGTGGCAGCGACCTTGACCAGGGAGGTCGTCGCCGCGCTTGGCGCCGCGCTCGTGCTGGTCCTGATTCTGCCGCCGGTCCTGGGCCGCGTCACCACCCTGGCCGACTACCTGCCGGGTGCGGCGGGGGCGCGGATGTACCAGCAGGGGCCGGGGCTGACGCCGGTGGAGGGCGGGCTGGTGCTGGGGGCTTGGCTGGCGGTCGGGCTGGCCGGCGCCGCACTCGCCTTCGCCAGGCGGGACGCCTGATGCGAGGGGACCTGGGCTTCCAGCAGCTCCTTCGGATCAGCGAGCCAGCAATGCGTCGATCTCGCCCATCTGATCCGGGGCCAGTGGGCCACGATCGAGGGCCGCCGCGTTCTCCTCCACCTGAGCGATCGACTTGAACCCAGGAATGGGGATCATCTGGTCACCTCGTGCGAGTATCCATGCCAGGGCGCCCTGGGCGAGAGACCGGCCGGCGCTGGTGAGGATCTCCCGGATGGCGGCGAGTCGGTCGAGGGAGTCCCGGTCGGGACGTCCGTCGCGGAAATAGTTCACCCAAGAGTGCCCGCTGGCGCGTACGTCATCGGCGGGCAGCCGCGACTCGGCGGTGAACTTGCCGGTCAGCAAACCCATCGCCAACGGCGAACGAGCCAGGCCGGCCAGTTCGGTCTCCCCGCAGACCTCGATCATGCCGGGTGCGTCACTGAGCACGTTGACGGCGAACTGCACCGCCGCCGCCCCACGCCGTCCGGCCAGTCGGCGGGCCCGCTCCTGATCGTCGGTGCTCCACCCGTAGCTGCGGATCATGCCCTTGTCGACCAGGCTCTCCAGCGCGGCGAAGACGTCCTCGGCGGCGGTGTCGACGTCTCCCACATGCAGCTGGTAGAGGTCGATGTAGTCGGTGCCCAGACGGGCCAGGGACGCCTCGCATGCGCGCTGGACGTACGCGGCGGAGGTGTCGGTGCCGGTGATCTCCTTTCGCGCCTCGTCGTAGGTGTAGCCGAACTTCGTGGCGATGACGACGGCGTCGCGCCGGTCCCGCAGGGCACGGCCGAGGACCCGCTCACTGCGGCCGGTGCCATAGACGTCGGCGGTGTCGAAGAAGGTGATGCCCAGTTCGACGGCGCGGTTGATCGCGCGAGCGGATTCGTCATCGTCCACCTCCCCCCAGCCGTCCTGCATGCCGCAGAGCAGGAACGGCCCGCCGATCGCCCAGCAACCCAGCCCGATCGCGCTGACCTCCAGCCCCGTCTGTCCGAGCTTCCTGGTCAAGATGGTCATCTCACTTACTCCTCAACGGATCTTCATGCGGTTCGCCCGCCTGCGCACTGTAGGCCCGCACTTGGTACCGTCTGAAGAGCCAATTCTTCGTCAACCGGCAAGTCCATTTCCTGGCCGATCATGCCCAAGCAATCCCCCTCCCTCGCCGCGGTCGGCATCACGCTCGCCCCCGCCCCGGCCGTTGGGATCTCGCGCCACCTTTATGAGCGGATCCGCGATGCCATCCTGTCCGGCCAGCTCGGGCCAGGGCTCAGGCTGCCGTCCTCGCGTGCGCTCGCGGCGGAGCTGGGTGTGTCGCGTACCACCACGGTCACCGCGTACGAGCGGCTGCGTGACGAGGGCTACCTGGACGGACGGGTCGGCGCGGGCACCACTGTGGCACTCCTGCAGATCCCGCATCCCGCGGTGGCTCCCGTCCACGAACCACCGGACGCACGACAGCCGCCGCGGTTGTCGGCCCAAGGCGCCGCCCTGGCCGGCGTGCGGTGGCGGATGAGGCACACCATGGACGGCCCCGGTTCGGGCCCGCCGGCGTTCCCGGTCGGCCGACCGGCGATCGACGCGTTCCCGGCCGAGCTCTGGGGCAAGGTGGTGGCACGGCGAGCCCGCCGGTCAGCCGGTTCCCTCCTGCGCTACCAGCATCCCGCCGGATACCAGCCGTTGCGCGAGGCCATCGCCGCGTACGTCGGCATGGCCCGGGCGGTGCACTGTACCCCTGAACAGGTGCTGGTGGTGGGCGGCGCGCAGGCCGGCCTCAGCCTGGCCGCCCGGCTTCTCCTCGACCCGGGTGACGACGCGTGGATGGAGGACCCGGGCTACTACGGTGCTCGCGGAGCGATCATCGCCGCCGGAGCCACCCCCGTCCCGGTGCCCGTCGACGCCGACGGCCTGGACATCGACGCAGGGAAAGCCCGGGCGCCCCACGCCCGCATCGCCTATGTGACCCCCTCGCACCAGTTCCCGCTGGGCGTCACCATGAGCCTGCCCCGCCGACTTGCGCTGCTGGACTGGGCCCGCACCGCCGGCACCTATGTCGTGGAGGACGACTACGACAGCGAGTACCGCTACGTCGGGGATCCGCTTCCCTCGCTCCAGGGCCTCGACGGCGCCGGACGAGTGGTGTACGTCGGCAGCTTCAGCAAGGTGCTGTTCCCCGCGCTGCGCATCGGATACCTGATCGTGCCCGACGAACTGGTGGACGCCTTCACGGCCGGGCAACGGTTCGCGGCTGCGCACGTCCCCGCGTTGGAGCAGGCCGCCCTCACCGACTTCATCGCCGACGGGCACTTCGCCCGGCATGTCCGGCGGATGCGCACCCTGTACGCGGAACGCGGGGCGACCCTCGTCCGGGCGGCGCGCCAAGAGCTCGACGGCATCCTGTCGGTGTCGCCCGCCCATGCGGGCCTGCACGTCATCGGCTGGCTGCCCGAAGACCTGGGTGATAGAGCGGCAGCCCTCCGGGCCGCGGCGTATGGCGTGGACGTGCAGCCCCTGTCCGCGCACGCCCAGGAACCGGCCAAACGCCCCGCACTACTCCTCGGCCACGCAGCGACACCTGAGCCCTACATCGTCTCCGCCATTCACCGCCTCGCAGCTTCACTGACCGCGTCCGCGCAGAGCGCCCGCAGCCGGCGGGCCGGGCTGGGCGGCGATGGCGATCAGCGCTGAAGGAGCCCGAAAGGATCATCGCCCCGCGTGGGAACCCGCGCCACCGCCGTGACCGAGCTTCCCCACGGTTACCGAGGTGTGGCTGCGGCCGCTGGGATCTGATCGAACCGTTGCTGCCACCCTGGCCTGACAAAGCACCCGGGCCACGATCAGTCCCGGACGAGGTCTACGCGCCGACCTCCCTGGTTCGCCGCGCTCCCGGTGTCCGCATCCGGGATTCGGCCGTCGGGGCCGATGCGATCGACGGCCGGCCGAGCTGGAGAAGTCAGCTCAGCGTGGCCGCCTTGCGCAGCAGCACTGAGCGTTCGCGCTGGTTGGCGCAGAGCCGGGCCGCCAGCTCCAGCTCGGCGCGCGCTTCCGGTCGCCGTCCGAGTCGGGCCAGCAGCTCACCGCGTACGGTCGGGACCAGATGCGAACCGGGGAGCCGGTCCGAGGCGATCAGCTCGTCCACGATGGCCAGGGCTTGCGCGGGGCCCGAGGCCATGGCGACGGCGACGGCCCGGTTGAGCTCGACCACCGGCGAGGGTGCGACCCGGCCGAGTGCCTCGTAGAGCACCACGATCCGGTCCCAGTCGGTCGCCTCGACCGAGGGCGCCGACGCGTGGGTGGCGGCGATCGCGGCCTGCAGGCCGTAGGGGCCGAGGCCGCGAGTCGACGCCTTGGCCAGCGCGGCCAGCCCACGGCGGATCGCCGAGAGGTCCCACCGCCGCCGGTCCTGCTCGTCGAGCAGGACCGGCGAACCGTCCGGGCCGGTCCGGGCCGGGAAACGCGCGGCCGTCAGCTCGCACAACGCCAGCAGGCCGTGCACCTCCGGCTCGTCCGGCTGCAGCGCGGCCAGCGTGCGGGCCAGCCGGATCGCCTCGTACGCGACCTCGGGGCGCATCAGCCGGTCGCCCGACGTGGCCGTCGACCCCTCGGTGAAGATCACGTAGAGGACGCTGAGCACGCCGCCCAGCCGCTCCCGGCGCTCGGCGGCCGGCGGCAGCTCGAACGGCACCCCGGCCGCCGCGATCGTCTTCTTGCCCCGGGTGATGCGGGCCTGCACGGTCGGCACGGGTACGAGGAACGCGCGGGCGATCTCCTCGCTGGACAGGCCGCCGACCACGCGCAGGGTCAGCGCCACCCGGGCTTCGGGGGAGAGCACCGGGTGGCAGCTGATGAACATCAGCGCCAGCACGTCGTCATCGATCTTGTCGGGATCGATTTCTTCGTCAACCGCCGAGTCGGCCGCCAAGTCAGCCGCGAGCAGGGCGTATCGGTCCTGGAGGGTGGTCCGGCGGCGGATCGCGTCGATCGCCCGCCGCCGGGCCGTGGCCATCAGCCAGCCGGCCGGATTCGCAGGAGAAGCGAGCGGCCACGACACCAGCGCCTCGGCCACCGCCTCCTGGGCCGCGTCCTCGGCCAGCCCGAAATCGCCGGTGAACCGGGTCAGCGCGGCGACGATCCGCGCCGACTCGATCCGCCAGACGGCCTCGACATCGGCCGTACCCATCAGATCCGGCCGTTGCTCTCGCACCCGGCCCAGCCCTTGGTGATCACTGGCCGGCCTGCGGGACCTCGTCGCTCCCGGGCACCCGCCGGACCTCGATCTTGGCCCCGGGGGCCGCCGGGACCCGCTTGGCCCACTCGACCGCCTCCTGTTTCGAGGCGACGTCGAGCAGGAAGAAGCCCCCGAACAGTTCCTTGGTCTCGCCGTACGGCCCGTCCGTGACCACGGGGGCATCGCCGCTGAAGTCGACCACGACGCCCTGGCCCGGATCGTCCAGCCCTTCCGCCGCGAGGAGAACGCCGGCCTTGACCATCTCCTCGATGAACTGGCGGGTCGTGGCCATCATCTCGTCGATGTTGGCCATCATGGCCGCGTTCGACTCGTCGGTGCCCCGCATGATCAGCAAGTACTTCGGCATCGCGTTCTCCTCGTCCGGCGGAGCCGCCTCTCGGCCCTCGCACCCACACGTCGAACGAGCGGCTCGCGGATCGACACGGCCCCGGAGAAATCTCTCGCCGCGACGCGGCCGATCCCTCCGACCCGTTTTTCGCCCGTCAGAGCGGCCCCTGAGCGATGGCTGACGCGGACGCCCTGCTGATCAGAAAGCTTATCGCCGCATCTTCGGAAGGCGGCGACGCTCACGCAGATCCGGGAAAGCACGGGGTTGAACGCATGACATAGGGGGCCGTTGCCCTTATGCCCCCTATATTCGACATGCGGTAGAACTTCTACGCAACGTAGAAGTTCGCACGGAGAGGCAGTCGAATGGGCGACAAACCGCAGGGCACGATCAAGGAGCGGCTCTCCGCGCTGCAGGCTCAGCAGCGGCGGCAGGAGGTGCGGCGCCGGGCCGTCATGATCGGCGTCTCGGTGGCCGGGGTGGGCGCGCTGGCCGCGGCTGGGGCGGTGTTCTGGCTCAACGACCGTGCCCGCACGTCGCTGGACGCGGTGCAGACGATCAACGTGACGCAGCGCAACCACACCAGCGATCCGGTCAAGTATCCGCAGGCGCCGCCCGTCGGCGGGGATCATTCCCCGGCCTGGCAGAACTGCGGCGTCTACACCGATCCGGTCCGCAACGAGAACGCGGTCCACAGTCAGGAGCACGGAGCGGTCTGGGTGGCCTACCGTCCGGGACTGCCGAAAGAGCAGCTCGACATGCTGCTCGACCATGCCAGGGGACGCGACTTCGTCCTCCTGTCCCCCTACCCGGGCCTGTCGTCCGCGGTCGCGCTCAGCTCCTGGGGCAAGCAGCTCAAGCTCGACAGCGCCGAGGATCCGCGGCTGCCGGCGTTCCTGAAAGCCAACATCAACGGCCCTGGGACGCCCGAGCCGGGGGCGACGTGCACCGGCGGGGTCGGGGAGCCGTCAGCATGAGGCTGCCGGCCGTTCTGCGGCGGCGGCGCGTGCTGGTGCCCGCGACCGCCGCGCTGGCGTTCGCGGTGGCCGCCTTCGGCCTCGCGCTGCTCCACCCCCGGCCGCCCGCGGACACCTCGGTGGAGGCGGGTTTCGCCCGTGACATGCAGGCTCATCACGCGCAGGCCGTCCAGATGGCGCTCATCGTCCGGGAAGGACGCCGAGGTCCTGTTCCTGCGCCTGATGATTCCGCATCATCAGGGCGGCGTGCGGATGGCTCAAGCGGCCGTGCGGAGCGAGCAGCCGCAGGTCAGCCGCATGGCCGGCGCCATCCTGACCGCCCAGAAGGCCGAGATCGACCTGATGCGGCGCATGCTGGCGGCGCCCGCCGTCGAGTCCCGCATCGCCACGTAGTCGCGGGAGGCGTCGAAGCCGGGTGTGCCGGACACGCGGGTCCCGTCATTGGCTTTCGCGATGGCCGGGCCGGTGGACGCCAGTGGCGACAAGGCCGCGGCTGTCACGGCTCCGAGCATTGCGGACTTGGAACGTGCCGCGCCAGCCGTACGGCCAGGAAGGCGAGCGGAAGCAGCGGGACGAGCAGGTGGGCGGCCCCGGCCAACTGCTGGTCGGTGAAGAGGTCCGGCGCGCCGTCGGGGCCCACCAGGTAGAACCAGTCGGCCGCGACCGGCGGGCCGAGCAGGAGAAACACCCCCACCGCGAGCTGCACCAGCAGCACGCCGCCCAGCAGCCCGGCGCGCAGCGGCCGGGAGACGGGGCGCGGCGTCGGGTCCACGCCGACCAGCATCCAGAAGACCAGCAGCCCGCCGCCCAGGAACAGGGCCATGGTCAGCAGGTGGGCGGCGTGGCCGGCGAGCGACCAGACCAGCCAGCCGGTGCGGTAGAGCAGCGGAAACGCCACCATGTACGCCGCCGGCAGCAGGGCCAGGAAGGTCACTCTGCGCTTCCGGAGCCAGGCGCCGAGGTCGCCGTACTGGGAGGACTCGGTGGTGGCCCGGGCGGCGAGGGTGAGCGGGGCGCCGAGGCAGAGCAGCAGTGGAGCGACGACGGCGAGCACCACGTGCTGCAGGGCCTGGACCGACAGCATCGCCCGCGCGTAGCCGCCGATGCCGCTGAGCAGGACCAGCGCCAGGAGCGCCAGGCCGGCGTACCAGGCGAGCGTGCGGCCGGGCGGCCAGTCCCCCACGCGGCGCAGGCCGACCAGGTAGCCGACGGCGGGCAAGACCAGGAGCAGCAGGATCAGCGAGTCCGGGCGGAGTTCGGTGAGCAGCGCGCCGGGCGTGAACGGCGGCAGGTCGTACTCCAGCAGGCGCTCATGCGCGTCGGCGACGCCCGGCGGGGGCGGCGGCGGCGGGGTGCGGGACAGGCCGACGGCCAGGCCCATGGCCGTCGTCATCACGATCATCTCGCCCGCCGCCAGCCGGACGAAGACGTGGCGCGCGCTCCGGTCGGCGACGTGCGCGACCGTACGGCGCCGGTGGGTCCAGCCGAACAGGCCGAGCAGGGCGAGCGCGGCGGTCTTGGCCAGCAGGAACTGCCCGTACTCGGTCCGCCAGAGGTCGGACACCGCGCTCAGCCGCACCCACGCCCCCACCGCCCCGGAGACGGCCACCGCCGCGAAACAGCACAAGGCGATCGTGCTGAACCGTGCCAGCACGGCCCGCAGGTCACCGGCGCGGCGGAAGTGGATGAGGACGGCGCCCAGCCCGCCGACCCACAACGACACCGCGATCAGGTGAGCCGTCAGCGCGGAGACCGCGATGTCGTGGTCGGCGGCCGAGGCGGCGTGCCCGACATAGGCCGGGGGCAGCAGCCCGAACGCGGCGACCGCGAGCGCGATCCACCCGGGCAGGCGCGGCAGCCGCGTGGCCAGGACGACCATGGTGATCGCGCCCAGCACCGGCAGCAGCGCCCGCGCCTGCGGGATGGTCAGGCCGTAGCGCAACAGGCCGGGATCGGCGACCAGGTCCGTGACGGGCAGCGGCAGCACGTACGACATGGTCAGCGGGTAGCTCAGGGCGGCGGTGACCGCCCACCCCAGCGCCCACCACCGGGCCGCCCGCAGGCAGGCCGCCTTCTCGGGCGAGCCGGCCGGAGCGAGGACGACGGCGGCCAGCAGCGTTCCCAGGGTGGCCACCGCGCACAGGTCGTAGCAGAGCTTGACCAGCGGCAGGCCCCACTCGGTGACCGGGCCGGCGGTGGGCAGGCCGGCGATCGCCGGTTCCGCCCTCGCACCCCCGAACCGCAGGGCCGCGACCAGCACCACGACGCCCGCCGCCACCACCCAGCCGGCGTAGATCCGCGTCGCTGCCCTCATATTCATCGGATACGCGGAGGGGCGCAGGCCGGTTCATTGGGATGTTTTGCCGGACATGTGCTGCATTGCAACTCTTGACAGTAAAGATGCCGATATTAGGCTGATGATCAGATTGCCGGTCTAGACCGCGATAAGAAAGCGCGAGCCCCCCACCCGTCATGGGTATAGACCAGTGGAGACTTTCGTGAGAAGACGCAAGATCACCCCTGCGGCGTGCCTCGCGCTGGCCGCGACCCTGTGTGCAGGGGCGCTCCTGCCCGTCCCCGCGGCCCATGCCGCTCCTGCCCCGCCCTTACCCCCGGTGTCGCCGACCCCGCAGTCGCTGACCGGCGTCGGCGCCGCCGCCGCCGTCACCGGCCGGGTGCTCGTGGTCGCGGACGCCCAGACCGACCCCGCCGCCCGCGACCGCCTCGTACGGGAGCTCAAAACGCACGGCGCCGGCCGGGTGGACACGGTCGCCCCCGACCAGATCCCCGCGGGCACGTCCGGCCTGCTCAAGGTGCGCCTCGGCCCCGCGGCCCGCCCGGACATCGCCCAGGCGCTCGGCGGCACGGTCGTCCCCGGCCAGGCCGAGGGATACGCGCTGCGGGTCTCGGGCGGCACGCCGCGCCAGATCGCGCTCGGCGGCAAGGACGCCGCGGGCCAGTTCTACGCCGTGCAGACGCTGCGCCAGCTGTTCGTCCCGTCCGGGGGCGGCTGGAAGGTGGCGGGGGTCCAGGTCAGCGACTTCCCGTCCATGCCGCTGCGCGGCACCATCGAAGGCTTCTACGGCGCGCCGTGGACCCACGCAGAACGCCTCGACCAGATGGACTTCTACGGCGACGTCAAGGCCAACACCTACATCTACGCCCCCAAGGACGATCCCTACCACCGCGACAAGTGGCGCGACCCCTACCCGGCGGACAAGCTCGCAGAGCTGGGCGAGCTGGTGGCACGCGCCGGCGCGAACCACGTCCGCTTCACCTTCGCGCTCTCCCCGGGCGTGTCGATCTGCTACTCCGACCGCGCGGACCGCGACATCCTCAAGCGGAAGCTGCAGGCGCTCTACGACCTGGGCGCCAGGGCGTTCTCCATCCCGCTGGACGACATCAGCTACACTCGCTGGAACTGCACGGCGGACGAGACGGCGTACGGCGCGGCCGGGCGCACCGCCGCGGCCAAGGCCCAGGTCGACCTGCTCAACGACCTGCAGCGCGACTTCATCGCCACCCACGAAGGCGCCCAGCCGCTGCAGATGGTGCCCACCGAGTACGGCGACCTGACCGACACCACGTACAAGCAGACCATGCGGGCCTCCCTCGATCCCGCGGTCGAGGTGATGTGGACCGGCACCGACACCGTGCCGCCGGAGATCACCAACGCGCAGGCCGAGAAGGCGGCGCAGCTGTTCGGGCGCAAGGTCTTCGTCTGGGACAACTACCCGGTCAACGACTACGGCAACACCAGCGGCCGGCTGCTGCTGGCGCCCTACGACAAGCGTGAGGGCGGCCTGGCCGCGCACCTGTCCGGCATCGTGGCCAACCCGATGAACCAGCCGTACGCGAGCAAGGTCGCGGTCTTCGGCGCCGCGGACTTCACCTGGAACGACAAGGCGTACGACGCGAAGAAGAGCTGGCCGCGTGCGATGGCCTATCTCGCCGGCGGCGACCAGGCGGCCACCGCGGCCCTGCTGGTCTTCGGCGACCTGGAGCACATGGCTCCGACCTTCGGCGGCACCCCGTGGCAGACCCAGGCGCCCGAGCTCGCCGCGCGGGTGGCCGCGTTCTGGCAGGCGTGGGACGCCGGGCGGCGCGCCCAGGCGATCAGCGCGCTGCGGCCGTACGCGAAGGCCATCGCCACGGCGCCGGCCACCATCCGCGGCGGAGCGGTGGAGAAGGGCTTCGCCGATGACGCCGCGTCCTGGCTGGACGCCACCGAGCTGTGGGGCAGGGCGATGGTGGACATGCTCGACGCGCTCCAGGCCCGGGAGGCCGGGGACGAGGCCAAGGCCGCCGCGTTGCTCGCCGAGTCGCGCGACCTGCAGCGGCAGGCTCGGGCCGTCCGGGTCAGCCCGCCGCGCAACCGCTGGGGCGCGGCTCAGCCCCAGATCGGCGACGGGGTGCTCGACGTCTTCCTGGCCGATGCCGACGCCCGGCTCCAGGGGTGAGCGGCCGGCGGGTCAGCCGAACTCCTCGACGTACTCCTCCGGCGGGCCCAGCTCGGGGCGGTCTCGCAGCTCCAGGGTCGCGCCGAGCCGTTCCAGCTCGAGGACCGTCACGGTGTTCTGACCGGCACGGAGCAGCGGCGCCGGGCAGTACAGCGTGACCTGCGGGCCGATGTCCCAGTAGCGGCCGAGCAGGAACCCGTTGACCCAGACGAGGCCCCGCCGGGATCCCGGCAGGGCGAGGAAGGTGTCCGCGGGCGTGTCGACATCGACCGTCGCCACGGCGAACCCCGCCTGCTCGGGCGCGGGACCGGCGTGCTCGGACGCGGGGCCCGCCTGCTCGGACGCGGGGCCCGCGTGCTCGGACGCGGGGCCCGCGGCGAGGGCGCGGGTCAGCTCGGTGGTGGACCACTCCTGCAGGGCGATGGGCGTGCTGTCCCAGCCCTGCACGATCCGCCGGTCCACGAGGACCGGGCCGATCAGGCCCTTGTGCCGGCCGATGCCGGGCCCGTAGTTCACCCGGCCGAGGTTCTCGACCAGGACCTCCAGGTGGACGACGGCGCCGGTCCCGCGTATCGGCAGCTCCCGCTGGTCGGGGCCGGCGACGCCGAGGAAGGCGCCGTCGGCGAAGACCAGGGCCCGGTCGCGTACGTCGGTGAGGACGAGCCGGTGCTCGCCCGCCGGGACACGCGGGCGCGCGCTGTGCAGGACCATACCCGCGTCGAGCCCGAGCCGCTCGAACGAGGCCGGGCGCGGCCCGGTCGAGGTGGACGCCGGCACGGCGCGCAGGGCTGCGAGCAGATCGGCGCGGTGGACGAGCGGGACACTCGCCGGCGGCAGCGTCGGCGTCCGCGTGGGCATCCGCACGGGTCCGCGCGCCCCGAGCGCCTCCCGCACGGCGAAGAACTTGGCGGTGAGCGTGCCGTCCTCGGCGACCGGCGCGTCGGAGTCGTAGCTGGTCACGGTGGGCTGCAACCGGCCCTCGTGCTCGTTGGCGCCCGCCCAGAGCCCGAAGTTGGTGCCGCCGTGCGCCATGTAGATGCTCACGCTGCCGCCGTCGGCGACGATCTGCTTGAGTGTGTCCACGACGCTGCCGGAGTCGCGGACGTGGTGGCGCTCGCCCCAGTGGTCGAACCAGCCGTTCCAGAACTCGGCGACGACGAACGGCTCGTCCGGCCGCCGCGCCGAAAGGAGCTCCCGGGCGGCGTCGGGCTTGGAGCCCAGGGTCACGGCCGTCAGGGTTCCCGGCAGGGTGCCGCCGTCCAGCATCAGCTCGGTGGGTCCGTCGGCGGTGAACAGCAGCTCCCCGATGCCGCGCTCGGCCAGGGCCTCGCGGTTCCACCGCAGGTAGGCCTGGTCGTCGCCGAAGCTGCCGAACTCGTTCTCCACCTGCACCGCCACGACCGGTCCGCCCTCGGCGGCCTGGAGCGCGGCGATGCGCGGGACCAGCTCGTCGAACCAGCGGCCGACCGCCGAGGTGAACGCGGGGTCGGAGCTGCGGATCGCGACGTCGCGGCCGGTGAGCCAGCTCGGCAGGCCGCCGTTCGACCACTCCGCGCAGATGTACGGGCCGGGCCGCACGACGACGTCGAGACCCTCCTCCCCCACCGTGCGGATGAACCGCTCTACGTCCCGCCACCCGTCGAAGCACGGCGCCTCGTCCTCGCGGGGCTGGTGGAAGTTCCACGCGACGTAGGTGTCCACCGTGTTGAGCCCGAGGTCGGCGAGCCGGCGGATGCGGTCCCGCCAGAGGTCGGGGTGGACGCGGAAGTAGTGCAGCCCCCCGGACAGGATGCGATGGGGGACGCCGTGCCGGTACAGGCGGCGCCCGCGCCAGGTGAGCGCGCTCCCAGCGGACGGGGTCGGGGTCGTGGTCGTCGTCGGGGCCGGGGAGAGGTCCGGCGCGGGCAGCTCGATCACGGTGGGAGAGCCTATGTTATCGATGCCATACGTAACAAGGGCGGTAGGATCAGCTGACGACGTCGCGGGCAGGCCGCAAGAGGGGAGCGCCATGACGAAAGCCACCGAGCGGCCCACGAGGCAGCCGAGCATGGCTGACGTGGCCAGAGCCGCCGGGGTGTCGGCGCAGACCGTCTCGCGCGCGCTGCGCGACTCGCCGAACGTCAACCCGGAGACCAGGAAACGCGTGCTCGCCGCGGTGGAGCAGCTCGGCTACCGCTTCAACAACGCCGCCCGGGTGCTCTCCTCGGGGCGCAGCCACACGATCGGGCTCGTGCTGCTGCAGTCCGGCGGCTACTACTCGCGCTCGGCCGTGACCGCCGGCGTCGAGGCGGCCGCGGGCGCGGCCGGATACGCGGTGAGCATCGCGACCATCGCCAGGCTCGACACCGGCCTGATGGAGCGGTCCCTGTCCAAGCTCGCCGACCAGGGCGTGGACGGCATCGTGATCGCCGTGCCGCTCATCTCCGTGACGCAGAAGATGGAGGACATCACCCGGGACATCCCCACCGTCACGCTCGACGGCTCCCGCACCGCGAGCGCCCGGGTGCTCGGGATCGACCAGAAAGAGGCGGGCCGCGTCGCCACGCAGCACCTGCTCGATCTGGGGCACCGCCAGGTGTGGCACGTGTCGGGCCCCGACGAGTGGATCGAGGCCCGCCAGCGGCGGCAGGGCTGGCAGGAGTGCCTGGCCGCGGCCGGGATCCAGGCGCCGCCCCCGCTGGAGGGCGACTGGTCGCCCGACTCGGGATACCGGCAGGGGCAGGTCCTCGCGATGATCCCGGACGTGACCGCGGTCTTCGCCGCCAGCGACGAGATGGCCTTCGGGGTGATCCGCGCGCTGCGCGAGCACGGCCGGTCCGTGCCCGGCGACGTGTCCATCGTGAGCGTCGACGACATCGCCCTGGCGGCCTACTGCCACCCGCCGCTGACGACCGTGCGGCAGGACTTCTACCGCTCCGGCGCCGCGGCCGTCGCCCTGCTGCTGGGCGGGGACGCCGCCGACGCTCTCGCCACGGCGTCGCTGTCGGTGCGCGACTCCACGGCGCCGCCGCGTCGCCACTGAGCTATGTCGCGGTCGTCGCAAAGTGCCTCTTGCGCCTTCATGTTATCGATGCCACTGTAACAACGTCCGGACCCTGCCGAGAGATCCAGATCCCCGGCCGGCGGCGCGGCGCCCCGTCGTCGTGACCTCCGACGCGGCCGGACCCGGACTCGTTCCTCCGCCCCACCCCAGGTGGGCAGATGTCCACGGGAAGGACCCCAGAACCATGAGGAGATCACTCGTCCTCGTGAGCGCCGCGATCTCGGCGCTCGGACTGCTCACCGGCTGCTCGGCCGACGGGGACGGCTCGGGCTCCGGCAAGACGACCCTGAGCGTCGCCGCCCTCGAAGGCGGTTACGGCCGGGACATGTACGCCCAGGTCATCCAGGCGTACAAGACCTCCCACCCCGGCGTCGACGTGCAGTTACAGATCTCGAAGAGCATCGAGGACGAGATCACGCCGAACATGAAGGCCGGGCGGTTCCCGGACGTCGTGGTGCTCGGCCAGGGCCGCAAGGCCGCGCTCACCGAGACGCTCATCAAGGACAAGGCCCTCGAGGACCTGACGCCGGTGCTGAAGGCGAAGGTCCCCGGCGAGGACAAGACCGTGGGCGACAAGCTCATCGAGGGCATCGTCGGAAACCTCAACACCAACCCGTACGGCACCGACCAGACGTACACGATGCCGATGTACTACGCGCCGAGCGGGCTCTTCTACAACAAGGGGCTGTTCGCCCAGAAGGGCTGGAAGGTCCCGGCCACCTGGGAGGAGATGTTCGCGCTGGGCGAGTCGGTCAAGAAGCAGGGGTTCTCGCTGTTCACCTACCCGACCGCCGGATACCTCGACGCGTACTTCTTCGCCCTCCTCGCCGACGTCGGCGGGGAGCAGTTCTACACCGACGTCATGACGTACAAGCAGGGTGTCTGGCAGACGCCGCAGGCCAAGCAGGCGCTCGACCTCACCACCCGGCTGCTGAAGTACGCCGCGCCGACCACGGTCGGGTACGCCAACGAGCAGGACTTCACCAAGAACCAGCAGTCGATCCTGGACAACAAGACGCTGTTCATGCCGAACGGAACCTGGGTCGTCGGCGAGATGAAGGACGCCCCTCGCGCCGCCGGCTTCCAGTGGGGCCTGACGCCGCTGCCGCCGGTCACCGTGGGCGGCAAGCGCTACATCACGACGTCGGTGGAGTCGGTCTGGATCCCCAGCGCCGCCAAGAACAAGGACGCGGCGAAGGAGTTCGTCGCCTACCTGTACTCCGACGAGGCGGCGAAGATCTTCGCCAAGTCGAACGCGATCCAGCCGATCAAGGGCATCGCGAGCAGCCTGTCCGGGGAGAACGCCGAGTTCTACAAGGTCTACGACGAGACGACGGTCGAGGCGCTCGTCGGCGGGTTCGCGAGCACCGCGCCGGTCGAGGGCGTCGACATCAAGGCCACCCTCTTCGACACCGCCAACAGCATCATCAGCGGCGACAAGACCGAGGCCCAGTGGCAGGCCGCGCTCAACGACGCCAGCGAGAAACTGCGCCAGGCGGGTGGCTGACGTGCCCGAGAGCGGCCCGGCGCGGCGGCGGGGCAGCGGCGCCTTCGTGCTCGCCTGCCTCCTGCCCGCGCTCGTGCTCTTCGCGGTGTTCATGGTCGTCCCGACCCTGAACGTGTTCCGTATGTCCCTCTACACCTGGAGCGGTTTCTCCCCGGACATGCGCTTCGTGGGGCTCGACAACTTCGCCCGGCTGCTCGACGACGCGCAGTTCGTCCGCGCGTTCCAGAACACCGTCGCGCTCCTGGTGGTCGTGACCGTCGTGACGATGGGCATGGGCCTGTTCCTCGCGGCGATCATGACCCGGCAGCGGCTGCGGGGCCGGACGGTGTACCGGTTCGTCCTGTACGTCCCGAGCGTGCTGTCCGTGGTCGTGATCGCGGCGATCTTCTCCGCGATCTTCGACCAGAGGAACGGCCTGCTCAACGGCACCCTGCGGCTGCTGTCGCTCGACGGCCTGCAGCAGATCTGGCTCGGCGACCAGCAGCTCGTGCTCTGGTCGGTCGCGATCGCGATGGTCTGGCAGTCGCTCGGCTACTACATGGTCCTCTACATGTCCGGCATGGCGAGCATCCCGGAGGAGATCTACGAGGCCTCCGCGCTCGACGGCGCGTCCGCGGGGCGGCAGTTCTTCGCCATCACGCTGCCGCTCATCTGGCAGAACCTCCGCACGACGCTGACGTTCTTCGTCATGAGCGCGGTCAACCTCAGCTTCGTCCTGGTCCGCGCGATGACCGGCGGCGGGCCCGACGGCTCGTCGGAGGTCCTGCTGAACTACATGTACAAGCAGGCGTACACGAACTCGTCGTACGGCTACGGCATGGCCATCGGCGTCGCCGTCTTCGCCTTCTCGTTCCTCGTGTCGCTGCTGGTCAGCCGCGCGACGCGGCGCGAGCCCCTCCAGTTCTGAGGACCGCCACCATGACCACGATCAAGCGCGCCGGAAGGCCGCTGACCTACGTCCTCGTCACCGCGATCGCCCTCGCCATCGCGGTGCCGGTCGGCTGGGTGCTGCTCGCCTCACTCAAGCAGAAGGGCGAGTTCTACGGCAGCCCCTGGACGCTGCCGGAGGGCCTGCACTTCCAGAACTACGCCGACGCGTTCGTCACCGCGCGCATGGGCCAGTACTTCTTCACCTCGGTGCTGGTCACGGTGCTCGGGCTGGTGTTCGTCGTGGCCGTCTCCGTCCCGGCGGCCTACGTCATCGCCCGGTACGAGTTCCGCGGCCGCGGCCTCGTCGAGGTCGCGATGCTGGCCGGGCTGTTCGTCAACGTCAACTACATCGTCGTGCCGATCTTCCTGATGCTCGTCGGCTGGGACCGCGCGCTCGCCGACGTGTTCCCCGACGGCTTCTTCATCGACAACCCCGGGGTCCTCTCGCTCGTCTACGCGGCCACGTCGATCCCGTTCACCGTCTACCTGCTGACCGCGTACTTCCGGTCGATCCCGGCCGACTACGAGGAGGCCGCGGCCCTGGACGGGGCCTCCCGCTTCCAGGTCATGGTCAGGGTGATGCTGCCGATGGCGCGGCCGGCGCTCACGACCGTGATCCTGTTCAACTTCCTGGCCTACTGGAACGACTTCATCATCGCGCTCACCCTGCTGCCCGGCGAGGGCAAGACGCTGCAGGTGGGCCTGCTCAACCTGATGACCGCGCAGAAGGCGGCGGCCGACTACGGGCGGCTGTACGCCGGCATGGTCATCGTGATCGTCCCCGTCCTCATCTTCTACGCGCTCATCCAGCGCCGGCTCATCGAAGGCATGGCATCCGGCGGCGTGAAGGGCTGACCGGCCCGTTTCCCAGAGAGGAAACCGTCATGAAGGATTCGACGCGCAGCCTGCTGCTCGTCACCGCTCGCACGCTCGTCGCGGCCGGCTGCGTGGCCGTCGTCGTGGCCGCCCGTACGACGATCGGGTGGGGCAGTCTCGCGATCATGCTCGCGGCACTGGTCGGGCTGCTGGCCGTGCTGGCCTCGTACAACCGGCGGTTCCGGTGACCACGCGGACGCTGACGGCGGTCCGGCCGAGCGAGCGCCAGCTCGCGTGGCAGGCGATGGAGTTCTACGGGTTCATCCACTTCGGCATGAACACGATGACCGACCGGGAGTGGGGCGAGGGGCACGACGACCCGGCCGCCTTCGACCCGGCCGGGCTCGACGCCGACCAGTGGATCAGGGCGCTCAAGGCCGCCGGGATGACCGGCGTGATCCTCACCTGCAAGCACCACGACGGCTTCTGCCTGTGGCCGAGCGACGTCACCACGTACACGGTCGCCTCGTCGCCCTGGCGCGGCGGCCGCGGCGACGTGGTCGCGGAGGTCGCGGAGGCGGCGCGGCGGCACGGCCTGCGGTTCGGGATCTACCTGTCGCCCTGGGACCGCACCGAGGCCTCCTACGGCAGCGGGAGCGCGTACGACGACTTCTACGTCGCCCAGCTCACCGAGCTGCTCACCCGGTACGGGCCGGTGTTCACGGTGTGGCTGGACGGCGCGAACGGCGAGGGCCCCAACGGCAGGCGCCAGGTGTACGACTGGGAGCGGTACTACGCGGTGGTCCGCGAGCTGCAGCCGGACGCGGTCATCAGCGTGTGCGGACCCGACGTCCGCTGGTGCGGCAACGAGGCCGGGAGCACCCGCCCCGACGAGTGGAGCGTCGTCCCGCGGGCCCTGCTGGACGCCGAGCGGATCGCGGACCGCTCGCAGCAGGCGGACGACGGCGCGTTCGCCCGGCTCGTCCGCAGCGACGACCTCGACCTCGGCAGCCGCGCCGCCCTGGCGGGCCACGAGGACGACCTGGTCTGGTACCCGGCCGAGGTGAACACCTCGATCCGGCCCGGCTGGTTCCACCACCCGGCCGAGGACGCCATGGTCCGCTCCGCGGACGAGCTGTTCGGCATCTACCTGCGTGCCGTCGGCGGCAACTCCTGTTTTCTGCTCAACGTCCCGCCCGCCCGCGACGGGCTGCTGCGGGACGCCGACGTGGCGCTGCTGGAGCAGCTCGGGCGGCTCGTCGAGGGCTTCCGAGCGCGGCGCGTGGCGGCGATCGCGACGGTGTCGTCCGGGACGGCGGGCGACGTCGCGACCGCGTGGCCCGGCAGGGGCCGTACGCCGTGGCGGCCGGACGACGCCGACCCCCTGCCCGGCGTGCAGCTCGTGTTCGCGGGCCCCCGTCCGGTCGAGGCGGTCGTCGTGGGCGAGGACATCACGCAGGGGCAGCGGATCGAGCACGTCGTCGTGCGGGGCCGCCGGGACGGCCGGTGGACGACGCTCGCGGAGGCGAACGCGGTCGGCTACCAGCGCGTCCTGACGTTCCCGCCGGCCGAGGTGGACGCCGTGCTGGTCGAGGTGCCGCAGGCCCGGGCCACACCCGTCGTCGCCCACGTGACCGCGATCGGAGCAGCGCCATGAAGGCCGTCCTCGTGAAGAGCGCCGCCAGGAAGAACGCCGCCGGAAAGAGCGCCGCCCGTCGACGGTCACCCCGCGCGGCCGTCCTCGTCGCCGGCGTGGTGGCCGCCCTCGCCGCGCTGGTGATCGGCGGCGTGGCGCTCGCCGATCGCACCGACGAGGTCGCCTCCCTCGACGGGCACGCCGTCACCCGCGACGAGCTGCTCTTCCACATGCGCCGCCTGACGCCTCAGGTGGAGAACGAGTTACGCAACCAGTACCGGCTCCAGGGCGCGATCGACTGGAACGCCAAGGCCGGCGACCAGACCGCCCTCCGGCGGCTCGCGGCCCGCGCGCTCGACGAGATCCGGCGGGACAAGACGGCGCTCATCCTCGCGAAGGAGCAGCACCTGATCGGCTCCGTCGACCACGCGGACTTCCTCGCCGAGCTGGCCGCCGAGAACGAGCGGCGCGCCGACGCCATCGCCAGGCGCCAGGTCGTCTACGGCCTGGCGGAGTTCTCCCCCGAGGAGTACTACTCGCACCGGCTCACCGGGCTCACGACGAGCCTGAAGCAGCGGCTCAGCGCGAACGGCCCGCTCCGGGTGAGCGACGCCGAGGTCCGGCGGGCGTTCGACGCCGACCGGGACGCCTGGAGCGCCAACGCGACCACGTACACGTACGCGAAGCTCGTGGTGCCGGTGCCCGACGGCGCCTCCGCCGGGTACGCGGCCGGCCTCCAGCGGCGGGTGGCCGCCGCCGGCCGGCTGGCGGAGCTCGCGAACCGCGAGCCCGGCGCCCGGCTCACGACCGCCACGCAGCACGGCGGCGGCTCGGCCGCCCACGACCAGGAGCTCATGGCCGTGCTGAGCAAGCTCGCGCCGGGCCAGATCTCCGGCCCGGTCCCGGGCACCGGCCAGATCACCTACTACCAGCTCAACGGCAAGACCGTCGACGAGGACGCGGCGTTCGCCGAGTACTCGCGGCGGATCCGGCAGTCGCTCATCGAGGAGAAATTCGACCAGTTCCTCCAGCGCCGGGTGGACAGCAGCGTCTTCAAGGTCGACACGGCGGCGGTGGACGCCATCAACGCAGAGGATGTTCAACAGTGAAACCTGTCGGTACCGCACCCCCCGCCGCATTACCCGCGCCGGCCCGCCGGCGGCCCATGGCACGAGCGCTCCGCATGGGCCTCGCCGCCCTGCTCGCCGCACTGCTCGCGGGATCGCTCACACCCGCCGCGACCGCCGCCACGGCCCCGGACCGCTCCCCCGCCGCCGCCAAGAAGGCGGACTTCCCGGGCAACACGCCGAACCCGACGGGCGGCAAGGACTACTTCATCGACGCCACGAGCGGTCGCGACAGCGCGGCCGGGACCTCGCCGCAGACCGCCTGGCGCACCCTGGCCAAGGCGAACGCGACGACGTTCAAGCCCGGCGACCGCATCCTGCTCAAGGCCGGCGAGCAGTGGAACAACGAGCAGCTGTGGCCGAAGGGCTCGGGCAGCGCGGGCAGGCCGATCACCATCTCCGCCTACGGCGACTCGCGGGCCCGCCGGCCGTACATCGCGACGAACGGCAGGGTGCCGAGCCCCTTCCGGGCGGACGGCACGAAGAACCCCGACACGGTCGGCCGGACCGGCGCCATCGTGCTGCGCAACCAGCAGTACTTCGAGATCGACAACGTCGAGCTGTCCAACGACGACGACTTCGCCAACGACATCACCACGGGGACATACGTCCGTGACGGCATCATGGTCTCCATCAACGCCGACCTGCTGCCGGCCGGCGCGGACAGCATCATGGACCACTTCCGCGTCTCCAACGTGTACGTCCACGACCTCGACGGCCCGAGCACCTGGCAGAAGATCCACTACGGCGGCGTCAACTTCCAGGTCTTCGGCAGCAAGAGCTACAAGTCGTACGGCACCGGCGGCTACTACTTCAAGGACGTCCGGATCGAGAACAACACCTTCGTGAAGGTGGAGCTGCACGCCGTGCAGTTCTCGTTCAACTGGTTCGCCGCCGACGGAGCCGACGCCGGCCAGTACGACGAGAGCGGGAAGTTCCACGAGGGCTGGGAGCAGCTCTGGGTGCGGACCCGCGACCTGTACAGCCGTGACGTCTACATCGGCCACAACTACGCGGAGAGCATCGGCCAGGGCGCGTTCCAGTTCGCCAACGCCAAGAACATGACGGTCGAGTACAACGAGGTCAACGGCTTTCTCAAGCGGTACAACGCGGTGTCCTGCGGGCTCTACCTGTGGGCGGGGGCCGACTCGGTCATGCAGTTCAACGAGGTCTACGGCGGCCCGGACAACGAGTTCGACGGCACCCCGTGGGACCTGGAGTACACGAACTTCAACGTCACCTACCAGTTCAACTACTCGCACGACAACGCCGCGGGCTGGATGGCGTACATGGGCAACAGCTCCAACTCGGTCGCCCGCTACAACCTGAGCGTCAACGACAACGGCGTGCTGGTGAAGAACATGTTGTCGACGAACTACTCGCCGACCTACTTCACGAACAACACCTTCGTGTACGACGGCGCGGACCTCGACTACGTCCACGACGAGACGTTCCTGAGCACCGTCTACTTCCTGAACAACATCTTCTACAACTCCTCCACGACGCCGACGCCGTGGTACCGCCGTACCGGCGCGCTGCGCCAGGCGGTGTTCTCCAACAACGACTACTACGAGGCCGGCGGCACCCACTCCACCCAGGAACCGGCCGACCGGGCCGGCCTGCGCGCCGACCCGAAGTTCGTCGGCGACCCGGCGAAGTACGTCACCGGAGCGGGCGTGAACCAGATCCGGACGGCCGCGGCGCACTTCAAGCTCCGCGACGACTCCCCGCTCATCGACGCCGGCCGCTACAACCCCCACCTGGGCACCGAGGACTTCCTCGGCACCCACATCTACTACGGCGACGCGCCGGACATCGGCATGGCGGAGAGCCCGATCGGCGTGAAGGTCACCGATCCGGTGGACGACGACCCGATCGAGGACGAGCCCGGCGACGGCCGGGTCAACCTCGCCCTCGGCAAACCGGTCACCGCGAGCTCGACCCACCCCGGCGCGAACGGCACGCTCGTCGCGAAGAACCTGACCGACGGCAACCCTGCGACCCGCTGGGCGGCGGCCGACGACGCGACCTACCCGATCACGCTCGACATCGACTTCGGCGCGGCCACCACCTTCGACGAGGTCTACCTGGACGAGTACACCGACTCGGGCACCAACCCGCGGGTCCAGACATTCGACCTGCAGCGATGGGACGCCGGGACGGGCGCCTGGGTGACGTTCGCCAGTCGCTCCGACGGCATCGGGCACGACCGGTCCGTGACCGGCTTCGGCAGCGTCACGACCACCCGGCTGCGGGTGTCACTCACCGGGAAGGTGGCGAGTGAGGTCTACACCCCGACGATGACCGAGATCGCCGTCTACCACGCCCCCTAGCGACGTGGGCGGGTTGGATGCTGTGGGCATCCAACCCGCCCGTTCACCCACGCACCCCTCCCCGACATAAGCCGCAAACCCGGATATCTTGCCTGACCTGCAACAACACTCCGAACAACCACCGACAACCGAGCATCAAACCCGGCAGACCACAACACCGGGAGCACCATGAGAACTGGAACGAGAGCAGCCCTCGCCGTCATCACCGGCGCCTTCACGACCACCGCCACGTTCCTCGTCACCGCCGCCCTCAGCCCCGTCCCGACCCCCGCCCAGCCGAGCCTCCAGCCGCCCCGGCCCCACTGCGCCCGCGGCCACGGCACCTGGCACCCCACCAAGCGGATCTGCCGCCGCGACCCCATCGGCCGGAACCGAGAGCTCAGCCCCGCTCGGCCATGAAGCGGTCAGCCGCGCAGGCCGACGGCGGTCACCGAGCCGCCTGAGCCGCTCGATCCGCTCCCGTCGGGCCGTCTAAAAAGCCCAGTGGACGTGGCCGTCGGGGCGGATCAGGGCCGCGCCGACGGCTCGCCACTCCGCGGGCACGTCGTCCCCGAGCGCCCCCTCGTACGCGATCGCGCCCAGGTCGCGGGCGTGGCCGGCGACCGAGGAGGGGATGCCGGCGCCCAGGTCGAGCAGCACGTGACGGGCCTCGTGCAGCAGTTCGTAGACGGTACGGCCGTCGCGCAGCGGCAGGTCGGGGACGCGGACGCCGGTGAGCGGATGGGCGCCGGGATCGGCCGGCGGGTAGGCGACGTTCAGCGCGGCCAGCCTGGCGGCGAGGTCCAGCGAGAGCTCCGGGTGCGCCGCGATGAGCTTGCCGAGCAGCGCCCGCAGCGCCTGCCCCTCGGGGGTGAACGCGGCGATCAGCGCCGTCTGCGCCTTGCTGCTCTCCAGCAAGTCGGCGCCCACGGGGTGGCGTTCGGCGTGGTAGCCGTCGAGCAGGGCCTCCGGGGCGCGGCCCCGGACCACGGCGGCCAGCCGCCAGCCTAGGTTCATCGCGTCCTGGACGCCCACGTTGAGCCCGATGCCGCCGGTCGGGAAGTGCATGTGGGCGGCGTCGCCCGCAAGCAGGACCCGGCCCGCGCGGTAGCTCGCGGCCTGCCGGGAGGCGTTGCCGAACCTGGAGAGCCAGACCGGGTCGCGCATGCCGAGGTCGCGCCCGATCACCCGGGCGACGGTGGCGCGCAGCTCGTCCAGGGTCAGGTCACCGTCGGGCCGGCCGGGCGCGAGGCCGACGATGCGGTGGTAGCCGCCCGGCATCCCGACGACCATCACCCCGCCGTCGACGGTGTGGGCGGACATCGCGGGCCCGGACGGCGGGTCGTCCAGGTGGACGTCGCCGAGGAATCCCCACACCGTGGCGTCGGTGCCCGGGAAGTCGACGCCCGCGGCGCGGCGCACCGTGCTGCCCGCCCCGTCGCACCCGGCGACGTAGCGGGCGCGGACGGCGTACGGGCCGTCGGGGCCTTCGACGCTCAGCTCGACGCCGCCGGAGTCCTGCGCGAGCCCGGTCACGGCGTGCCCGCGCAGCACGCGGGCGCCCAGCGCCACCGCGCTCTCCTCCAGCAGCTGCTCGGTGCGCGCCTGCGGGAAGAACAGCGTGTACGGATGACGCGTCGGCAGCGGCCGGAAGTCGAGCCGGGTCTCCAGCATCCCGAAGTGCCCGTTCGGGATGGCGATGCCCTCCTCCAGGAACGCCTTCTCCATCCCGCGCATGGCCAGCACCTCGATCATCCGCGGGTGCAGCGTCAGCGCCTTGGAGTGCGGGCTCGGCCGCTCCAGCCGGTCGAGCACGAGAACGGGCACGCCGGCGCGGCGCAGCTCGGCCGCCAGCCACAGGCCCACCGGCCCGGCCCCGACGACGATCACGTCTTCCATCACCGCCTCCTTTCTTGGTCAGTGACCAACAGTATGGGCGAGATATTCTTGGTCAGCAACCAAGAGACGGGGAGGGCGGGCTTCGATGGCGAACGCGCGGCGCCAGAGCGAGATCGTTGCGACGGCGCTCGAACTGCTCGACGAGAAGGGCGCGGACGCGGTCAGCCTGCGCGCGGTGGCCGAGCGCATGGGCGTGCGGCTGAACACGGTGTCGTGGCACGTCAAGACCAAGAGCCGGCTGCTGGAGCTGATGGCCGACGCCATCGTCGGGCGCGTGTCGCTGGAGGACCTGCCACCGGACCCGGCCGATCGGTTCCGCGAGCTGGTACGCCGCTACCGGCGGGCGCTGCTGGCCGTGCGCGACGGCGCGAGGGTGGTGGCGGGGACGTACGCGGCCGAGGAGCACACGCTGCGCACCGCCGAGGCGATCGTGGGCGCGCTGCTGGAGTGCGGTCTCGGCGAGCGGGAGGCGGCGTGGACCGCCTGGACGGCGGTGTACTTCACGCTGGGCCTGACCCAGGAGGAGCAGGGCGCGCCCGCCTCGATCGGCGAGGTGCTCCACGCGGCCGTGGCGCCGGACGCGCATCCGTCACTCGCCCGCGCGCTCGGTCACCTCGCCGGGGGCACGTTCGAGGAACGCTTCGACTTCGGCCTGGACCTGATCACCCGCCCGCCGCGCCATGCGGAGGACGAGCCGGCGCGGGCGCGACGGAGACGATGATCACGGTGGCGGGGCCGCCGCGGGACCACAACGAGTGGCGGGCCGCCGCGTCGAAGTGCAGGGCGTCCCCGGCGGCCAGGGCGACCTCCTCCTCGCCGACGCGCGCGAGGACTTCACCGCGCACGACGTACACCCACTCCTCGCCCGCGTGGGCGGCGGTGCGTTCGGGCCCGTCGGCGGTCAGCTCCAGCCGCACCGCCTCAAGAGCGGAGCGGGGTCCGAGGCCCGCCATCGTCGCGTAGGGCCCGTCGGGGCCCTCGTGCACCGGCGCGGTCGCGCCGCGCACGACGTGGAGCTCGCGCGGCCGCTCGTCGCCGACCAGCTCCCCCACCGAGATGCCGTACGCCCGCGCGAGCTGGAACAGCGAGCCGATGGACGGCTGGCGCTCCCCCTTCTCCATCCGGGACAGGTGGGCGGCGGAGATGCCGGTCCACTCGGCGAGCGTCGTGAGCGTCAGCCCGCGCTCGCGCCGCAGCTCACCGAGCCGCGTCGCGACCCGCTGCTCCGGATCGTCGCCGTCCGCCGGCACATGAGAGATCACGGCGAAGAGTCTAGCCGCTTTGCCTGTTAGGCAAATTCCTTCGCCTGAGAGGTTGACGGGCAGGTGGGCGGGGTCGCATTCTGGGGCACACGTCGAAGGGAACGACATCATGACGATCTCCACACCACCTCCCGAGCTCGACCTCGACGAGGCGCCCACGTACGCGTCGGCCCCCGTCGAGGAGCAGCGGCTGCACCGCAAGCGGCAGCTCGCCGCCGCGTTCCGGATCTTCGCCAGGTACGGCTACGACGAGGGCGTCGCCGGCCACATCACCGCCCGCGACCCGGAGCTGACCGACCACTTCTGGGTGAACCCCTACTCCGTGCACTTCTCCAGGATCAAGGTGAGCGACCTGCTGCTCGTCGACGCGCGGGGCCGGATCGCCCACGGCACGCGGCGCACGAACAAGGCCGCGTTCTGGATCCACTCCTCCGTCCACGACGCCCGCCCCGACGTGGTGGCCGTCGCCCACGCGCACACGATCCACGGCCGGGCCTGGGCGGCGCTGGACCGGCCGCTGGACCCGATCGTGCAGGAGTCGTGCGCGTTCTGGCGCGATCACGTGCTCTTCGACGAATATCGCGGGCTGGTGCTGGAGCGGGACGAGGGCGAGCGGATCGCCGCCCGGCTGGGCTCGGCGCGGGCCGCGATCCTGCGCCATCACGGCCTGCTGACGGTCGGCCGCACCGTGGAGGAGGCCGCCTGGTGGTTCATCGCGATGAACCGCGCCTGCGAGATGCAGCTCCTGGCCGAGGCCGCCGGCACGCCGCGGATCATGACGGAGGAGGAGGCCGAGGTGGCGCACCGCCAGTTCGGCAGCGCGAACATGGCGCGCAACAACTTCCAGCTCCTGTCGTCCCTGATCTTCGAGGAGGAGCCCGATGTCCTCGACTGACTCGCGCCGGACGTACGTGCTGGTCCACGGCTCGTGGGCGGGCGGCTGGATCTGGTCCCGGCTGATCCCGCTGCTGAAGGCGGCAGGGCACGAGGCGCACGCGCCCACGCTGTCCGGGCTGGCCGAGCGGGGCGACGACCCGCGCGGCGCGGAGATCGGGCTGTCGGCGCACATCGACGACCTGCTCGGCTACCTGGAGCGCGCGGACCTGGAGCGGGTCACGCTGGTCGGCCACAGCTACGGCGGCATGGTGATCACCGGGGTGGCCGGGCGGGCGCCCGAGCGGGTGTCCGCGCTGGTCTACCTCGACGCCTTCGTGCCCGAGCCCGGCCAGTCCTGCTTCGACCTGGTGCCGTGGCTGCCCGAGGTGTTCGCCGAGCTGTCCGCGGACGGCGCAGGCGGGGTCGCGCTGCCGCTCGACCCGGCCGCGCTGGGCGTGGACGACCCCGGCGACGCCGGCTGGCTGCGCGCCTGCTCCACCCCGATGCCGGTGCGCACGCACAGCGAGCCCCTGCCCGGCCCGGCCCGCCCCGAGAGCGTGCCGGCCATGTTCGTACGCTGCCTGCGCTTCGAGGCGTTCGCGGGCACCGCCGACGCGTTCCGATCCCTCGGCCGCCCCGTCGCCGAGCTGGACTGCCACCACTACGCCCAGGTGAGCCGCCCAGCGGAGCTGGCCGACCTGCTGCTCACCGCCCGGACGGAGACGATCGCGTGACCTTCCTTCAGCGGGTCGACCCGCCCGCCCTGTGCCCGCCGGTGCAGAACCTCTACTCCCAGGTGGTGATCGCCCCGGCCGGGCGCACCGCTTACATCGCCGGGCAGGTCGCGCTGGACGCCTCCGGCGAGCTGGTCGGCCCCGGCGACCACGCCGCGCAGGCCTGGCAGGCGTTCCGCAACGTCAAGCTGGCCCTGGAGGGCGCCGGCGCCACCCCCTCCGACCTGGTCCGGCACAACATCTACGTCGTCGGCCACCGGCCCGAGCTGGTGCCGGTCATCTTCGAAGCCGCACGGGAGGCCTATGGCGACCCCTGGCCGATGGCCGCCAGCACCCTGCTCGGCGTCGAGGCCCTCGGCCTGCCCGGCTGGCTGATCGAGGTGGAGGCCACCGCCCTGCTGCCCCCCGCGAAAGTTTCACCCGGGGTTGACTGAAGGAGTCAAACTGTCTTTAGTTTGGATGGCAGCCAAACTAAACACAGGTAGGCAGAAGGGATCCAGCATGCGCAAGATCGCGCGTTCAGCCGTCCCCGTTTGCGTACTGGCGATCGTCGCCGTCCTCTTCGCCCCGCCCGCGCTGGCCGCCACCTGGTCCTCCACCGACCGGTGGGGCACCTGGTCCAACGGCGGCTACACGCTCTACAACAACATCTGGGGCAGCGGCGCAGGCCCGCAGACCATCTGGGCGAACTCCTACAGCAACTGGGGCGTGTGGGCCAACCACCCCAACACCGGCGGGGTGAAGTCGTACCCGAACGCCACCAAGTACGTCGGCAAGCGCATCAGCGCCCTGGGCAGCGCCACCAGCAGGTTCAGCGTCACCGTGCCGAACGGCGGCTCGTACGCGACGGCGTACGACATCTGGGACTCCGCCAACGCGTACGAGATCATGCTCTGGATGAACAAGCACGGCGCCGTCGGCCCGCTCGGCTCCCGCCAGACCGGCGCCACGGTGGGCGGCCACAGCTGGGACGTCTACCGCGGCAGCAACGGCGCCAACCAGGTCTTCTCGTTCGTCAGGACCGGCAACACCAACTCCGGCACCGTGGACATCAAGGCGGTGCTCAACTGGCTGCGCACCAACGGCTGGATGGGTGACGTGACGCTCGGCAACGTGCAGTTCGGCTACGAGATCACCTCCTCCAGCGGCGGGATGGACTTCGTCACCAACAGCTTCTCGGTGTCCGCGAGCTGACCGCCCCCTATGCCTGGGTGTGGTCGTCTCCGCGGTAGACGGCCATCAGCAGCGGGCGGGTCAGGGCGGCCATCTCGGCGGGCGATCGCGGGCAGCCGTGCTGGAGCCAGTCGGTGGCGACGCCGATGAGCGCGCCCGCCGTGAACGCGGCGGGCACGTCATGCGGGGTCCGGGCCGTGAAGTCGGTCGGGGCGTCGTCTCCCGTGGCGGCCCGGCGCGCGCCGACGTAGGCCGCGACGGTGGCGTGGCGGCGCACGTGGTCGATGACGCGCGCGCTGCCCTGAGGCCCGAGCACGCTGCGGTAGAGGCCGGCGTGCTCGTCGAGGTGGGCGAAGAAGGTCAGCAGCGTGTCGGGGGCGGCGTCCGGCACCTTCTGGGCACCGGGGTCGGGAATGGCCTCGATCAGGTCGTCGATCATCGTGGTGCACGCCGCCTCGGCCAGCTCGTGCACGTCACGGTAGTGGTCGTAGAACGTGGAGCGGCTCACCCCGGCGCGTTCGGCGACATCGGCGACGCTGATCCGAGACAGGTCGCGGTCCTGGACGAGGTCGATCAGCGTGCGTTGCAGGGCCGCCTGGGTGCGGCGCACCCGCGGGTCGCTCACGTCGCTCTTTCTGTCTCTGGTGAGGGCCACGCCTCAGTGTACTGTGCCCTACATCTGTAGGTTAGCCTACAGATGTAGGGAAGTTTGGAAATGGCACGCTGATTGGGGACAACCGTGACCGCTGGCTCCGCTGAGACGCTCCAGATCACCCGCACCTGCCCGTACGCACCGCCCGAGCAGCACCTTCGCCTCCTGCGTGAGCAGCCGGTAACCGAGGTCATGCTGCCGAGCGGTTCGAGCGCCTGGGTCGCCGCCCGCTATGAGGACATCCGCACGATCCTGAGCGACCCGCGTTTCAGCGCCGACCGCCGCCATCCCAACGCTCCCAGGCTGAGCGGCGAGATGGCGCCCGGCGAGTCGCCGCTGCCCAAGATGATGCTGGAGATGGACCCGCCCGAGCACGGTCCGGTGCGACGCGCCGTGATCGGGGAGTTCACCCTCAGGCGCATCGCGGCCCTGCGGCCGCGCATCCAGCAGATCGTGGACGAGCACCTCGACGCCATCCTGGACGGCCCGCGCCCGGTCGACCTGGTGCGGGCGTTCGCCCTGCCGGTGCCCTCGCTGGTGATCTGCGAGCTGCTCGGCGTGCCGTACGAGGAGCACGACTTCTTCCAGACGCACTCCGCGCAGTTGCTCAACCGCGCCGCCACGCCGCAGGAGCGCCACCACGCCTCCTTCGAGCTGGCCGTCTACCTGGACAAGCTGATCAGGGCCAAGGAGGAGGACCCGACCGACGACCTGCTCGGCCGCCAGGTGGTCAAGCAGCGCGAGAGCGGCGAGGTGGACCATGGCGCGCTGCTCAGCCTGGCGTTCCTGCTGCTGATTGCCGGGCACGAGACCACGGCGAACATGATCTCGCTGGGCACGTACATGCTGCTGCGGCACCCCGACACGCTCGCCGCGCTGCGCGAGGACCCGAGCAAGACGCCGGGCGCGGTCGAGGAGCTGCTGCGGCACTTCACCATCGCCGAGTTCGCGATCATGCGGGTGGCCACCGAGGACGTGGAGCTCGGCGGCACGGTCATCCCCGCGGGGGCGGGCGTGCTGACGCTGGCCAACGCCGGCAACCGCGACCCGGAGGTGTTCGCGGACGCCGACGCGTTCGACATCGAGCGCGACGCCCGCAGCCACCTGGCGTTCGGTTACGGCCCGCACCAGTGCCTGGGCCAGAACCTCGCCCGCGTGGAGCTGGAGATCGTCTTCGACTCGCTGTTCAGGCGGATCCCCGGCCTGCGGCTGGCCGTGCCGGCCGAGCAGCTCTCGTTCAAGGACGAGGCCAGCGTCTACGGGATGCACGAGCTGCCCGTCACCTGGTGACGCCGTCCCGTTGAACCAAGTTCATGAATCGGCCCGTACCTCCCATGAGTAAGCAATCACCTAACCAAGGGCCGATTCATGAACAAGCGCACCCTCGTTCTTCCTGGCCTGGCCATCACCACCGCACTGGTCGCCGCTCCCGTGCCACCGGCCGCCGCGCAGACCAGCACCCCCATCTACCTGGCCGCCAGCCTCGCCGGGAAGAACGAAGTACCGGCCGCCGGCACCAAGGCCGGCGATGACGACGGCAGCGCCTTGGCCGTTTTCCGCATCCACGGCCACCGCGTCGACTACGCCGTCCGCTGGAGCAACGTCAACGCCCCCAGCGGCTTCCACATCCACAAAGGCAACGCCGGCCAGAACGGCGAGGTCAAGATCCCCTTCGTCACCACCGCCCTGCCCGCCCAGCTGCACGCCGTCAAGGGCACCGTCATCGTCAAGGATCTCAACCTCCTCGGCCGCATCCTCAACAACCCGCAGGGCTGGTACGCCAACCTCCACAACGCCGAGTTCGCCGGCGGCGCCGTGCGGGCCCAGCTCCACCGCATCCGCCCCGTCGCCCTGGAGACCGTCCTGGCCCACGGCTTCGGCCGCACCCTGACCACCCTCGCCGACGGCAAGCAGGAGATCCCCGCCCCCAACACCAAGGTCGGCGACCACAACGGCCGCGCCGCCTGGCTCGTCCAGCCCGAAGGCGACCGCGTCTGGTTCGCCGCCACCTGGAAACATGTCGCCACGCCCACCGCCGCCCACATCCACCGCGCCCCCAAGGGCAAGAACGGCCCCGTCGTCGTCCCCTTCTTCGAGGCCAAGGACGGCCTGCCACCCAGCGTCAACGGCCTGGCCGGCAGCGCCCCGACCGACACCGCCACCGCCCGCCGCATCTGGAACAACCCCAAGAACTGGTACACCAACCTGCACAACGCCAAGTTCCCCGGCGGCGCGGTCCGCGGCCAGCTCTACCGGGGCGACTGGTAGCGGGAGCCTCGGCGTCCTCGGCCCGGCGCGGGTGCGCCGGGCCGAGAGGCCGGGCGGATCCGGGACAGGACGTGCTTCTCCCCGCAGCGCTCCGCCCGCTCCGCGGCCCGCGTCAGGTGGGCGTCGGCCTCCCCGTGGTCGCCGCGGTCGGTGGCCACCTGGCCCAGCCCCAGCCAGACCAGCACCGTGAGGCGCTGCCAGGCGTTCCGGCCGCGCGAGGCCACGTCCATGGCCTCGTCGAGGTAGGGCAGGCCCTGGCCGGGACGCCCCTCGGCCAGCTGGATCCGGCCGAGGCCGCGCAGCGCCATGGCCTCCGCGTGGTCGTCGCCGACCTGGGGTGCGGCGTCACGGATCCACAGGTAGCGACGCGTGGCGCCGGCGTGGTCGCCGCGTACGAGCTCCATCGTCGCGCGGGCCTTCCAGAGCTCGACCAGGCCGCGCGTCTCGTCGAGGGAGGTGAAGACCCGCTCGGCCGCGTCGTAGGCGGCGTCGGCCAGGTCGAAGTCGCCGAGGAGGGTGGCGGACAGCGCCTCGGCGCGCCGGTCGCCCGATCGCTTCGCGGCCTCCGCCGCGGTGGTGAGCAGCGTCCGGTACTCGGCCGGTGAGCTCTGCACGGCCGACAGCCAGCAGCCGGTCACGGCGATCGCCCAGCATTCGTCGGACAGCCCCAGCGCGAGCGTCTGCCGCACCAGCCGGGACACCGTCAGCGACTCGGCCTCCAGCCAGCGGACCCCGTGCCGGACGGGGTAGGCCAGGGCGGCCGGGTCCACCCGGCAGGTCTGCTCCCTGCAGCGCACCTCGGCCACGGATCAGGCGGATGCCCGCGCCCTTGCCGGCGGCGCTCCGGTCCCGCCTACGCGTCCTGTTCCGCGGCGCCGGCGCCTCAGGCGCCCAGACCGCGGGCATGTCCCTCGGGGCGGCCCGCTCGCTCGGCAAGGCGCCCCACCAGCACCTGGACCGTGACGACGACGTCCTGATCGTCGATCAGGTAGACCACCCGGCGGCCCTCGCGCCTCGACCGCACGAGGCCGGCCAGCTTCAGCTTGGCCAGGTGCTGGCTGACCGCAGGAAGCGCGCCGCCCGCCCGCTCGGCCAGCCCGGTCACGTCGCATTCGCCCTGCGCCAGCGCCCAGACGATGTGCAGGCGCGGAGGGGACGACAGCAAGCCGAAAGCGGCCGCGGCTTCGTCCAGCACGTCGGCGGGCGGGTCACCGACCTCACCCGTCGCCACCGTCACTCCTCCTCCGGACACAGCTGCCCAGTGTAGGCCGTCACGTGCGCCGGCCGGGCGGTCACGACCTGGCCTGGCCCTCCTCCCGGATGCCCGCACGCAGCCTGGCCGCCTGCTCCTCCAGCCGCCGCGCCTGCTCCTCCAGCGACGGGCCGGTGGCCGGCGGCTCGGCCGGTTCGTCGTCGTGGAGCTTGCCGGCCTCGGCCTTGAGGATCCGCAGGGAGCGCCCGACGACGCGGGCCGAGCACCCCACCCGCGGATCGCATGATCCAGACGGTTGACAGAGATCTAATGACCAGGTCATTCTGTTCGGCGGCCCACCAAAAGGTCCTAAAAAACTCAACAATCGGCAGGCGTGACAATGACGTCAGATGCGTCACCCTTTGCATCTGTTCTGCACCTTTACCAGGAGCAGTTGTGCGCGGCCCCCGAAAGGGTCGCTGTTTCGGCCGGTCAAGAACACCTGACTTACCGGCAGTTAGATCGCCTGGCAAACGGCATCGCCGCCCAGCTGCGTCATCTCACGATGACCGGACAGCGCTGGGTGGCCGTGCTCGCCGGCCGCTCGATCCGGCTGGTCGCGGGGCAGCTCGGCGCGATGAAGGCGGGCGTCGCCTTCGCGCCGATCGACCCGGCCACGCCCGTGGAGCGGATCCATGCCATGCTGGCGGGAGCCGCGGCCGTGATCACGGCGCCGGAGTGGAGATCTCTGGTCCCCGACGGCATCCCGGTGATCGACGCGCCCGCCGAGGCGGACGCCTCACCGCCGCCCGACATCAAGCCCGACGACCTCGCCTACGTCGTCCACACCTCCGGCTCGACGGGGACGCCGAAGGGCGTGCTCGTCCCCCATCGCGCGCTGACCAACCTGATCAGGTGGTCCCACGAGACCTTCGGCCCCGGCGGCCGTGCCCCGCTGCTCACCAGCCCCAACTTCGACCCGTCGGTGTGGGAGATCTGGATGTACCTGAGCGCGGGCACCACGATGGTCATCCCCAGCGAGCGGATCCGGCTCTCGCTACCCGCCCTCCGCGACTGGATCGTGGACCAGGAGCTGACCACCTGCTACGCGCCCACTCCCATCGCCGAGGGCCTGCTCGGCCTGTCCTGGCCGGAGGAGACGAAGCTCGCGACGCTGAGCACCGGCGGCGACCGGCTCACCACCTACCCGAGGCCCGGGCTGCCCTTCCGGCTCGTCAACCTGTACGGCCCGGCCGAATGCGCCGTCAACGCCATCGCCGGCGAGGTGCCCGCCCACGACGGCCAGAGCCGCCCGCCCGCGCTCGGCACGCCACTGCCCGGCGTCACCGTCGACCTCCTCGACGAGGAGATGCGGCCGGTCGACGAGGGCGAGATCCACCTCGGCGGCGTGTGCGTCGGCCTGGGCTACCTCGACCGGCCCGACCTCACGGCCGAGCGATTCGTCCGCGACCGGGACGGGCGGCTCCTCTACCGCACCGGCGACCTGGCCCGCCGCAACCGGGCGGGCGAGATCGAGTTCCTGGGCCGCCTCGACGACCAGGTCAAGATCCGCGGCAACCGGGTGGAGCTCGGCGAGGTCGAGACCGTGCTCGGCCGTCTCGAGGGGGTACGGGCCGCCACCACCGCCGTCCGCGGCCACGAGCTGGTCGCCTACGTCGTGGGCCCGGCGACCGAGCAGGAGGCCCGCGCCCACCTGCGCAGGTTCCTGCCCGACTACATGATCCCCACCGCCTGGGTCTTCCTGGACGAGCTCCCGCTGACCGGCAACGGCAAGGTGGACCGGGCCGCGCTGCCCGACCCCGTCCGCGCGCCCCGCTCGGTCACGCCGCCCGCCACCCCCACCGAGGCGCTGCTCGCCGAGATCTGGCAGGACGTCCTGGACGCCGGGCCGGTCGGCGCCGACGACGACTTCCTGGCGCTGGGCGGCCAGTCGCTGCTGGCGATGCGCATCGCCGCGCGCGCCTTCGAGACCCTGGGCAAGCCGGTCGAGCCCCGGATGCTCTTCGAACATCCCGCGCTCGCCGCGCTCGCCCGCGCGATCGACGGCCTGCCGGAGGCGGCGGCCGTGACGGGGGCCGTGACGGGGGGCGAGGGCGGGATCACGCCCGCGCAGCGCCGGCTCTGGTTCATCGACCAGGTGGCGCCCGGCGCGCAGTACAACGTGCCCATCCTGTTCGCCCTGGACGGCCCCCTCGACACCGGGCGCCTGGAGAACGCGATCAACGAGATCGTGCGCAGGCATCCGCCCCTGCGCACCCGCTACGAAGAGCGCGACGGCGAGCCGGTGCCCGTGGTCGACGAAGCGGCGCCCGTGCGGATGAAGGTCATGGACGCCACCCCGCGTGGCGCGCACGCCCTGGCGCTGCACCACGCGCGTGACCCCTTCGACCTGCGCAACGGCCCCGTGCTGCGGGCGCTGCTGCTCCGGCTCGCCGACGACCGGCACCACCTGCTGGTGACCGTCCACCACATCGCCTTCGACGGCTGGTCGGCCGGGGTCTTCCTGGACGAGCTGGCGCGGCTCTACGCCGGGGAGAGCCTGCCTGCGGCGGCCGGGCCGTACCGGCGCAGGCAGGGCCTGGACGGCCTGCCGTACTGGAGGAAGGTCCTGGACTCGCCGCCCGAGCGGCTGGGGCTGCCCGCGGACCGCCCGGGATCGGCCCCGGGAGCGGCAGGGCCGTCGCGGCGCGGCGCCCGGGTCCGGGCCACGCTGCCGGACGGGCTGCTCACCGAGCTCGAGTCGCTGGGCAGGCGCGCCCAGGCCAGCCCGTTCATGGTGCTGTTCGCGGCCTTCCAGGCGCTGCTGCACCGCTACAGCGGCCAGGACGACATCGTGACGGGCGTGCCGTTCTCCGGCAGGGAGACGCCGGGCGCGGACTCGATGATCGGCTTCTACGTGGAGACGCTGCCGATCAGGACCGGTCTGGACGGCGACCCGACCTTCGAGCGCCTGCTGGCGCAGGTGCGGGCGACGGTCCTGGCCACGCCTTCGGACGTGCCGCTCGAGGAGATCGTACGGGAGCTGTGTCCCGACGGCCGGCCGCCCTTCGACGTGATGTTCGCGATGCAGGAGCCGGCGGACGCCAGGCGGGGCGACGGGGTGACCTTCCGGATCCTCGAGGAGGTCGAGAACGGCGGCGCCAAGGCCGACCTGGTGCTCTACGCCGAAGGGCGGGAGATGAGCCTGGAGTTCGCCACCGACCTGTTCGAGCGCGCCACCGCGGAGCGGCTGCTGGGCCACTACGTGCGCGTCCTGGAGCAGGTGGCGGCCGACCCGTCGGCACCGCTCTCCGCGCTGCTCGCCCGCGAGCACGAGCCGCCCGGCCGGGGCCCCGACCAGTGCCTGCACCGGCTCTTCGAACAGCAGGCCGACCGGACGCCCGACGCGGTCGCCGTCGAGTTCGAGGGCGCCGCCCTCACGTACGCCGAGCTCGACCGGCGGGCCAACAGGCTGGCCCACCTGCTGCGCGGGCTGGGGGTGGGCCCGGAGGTGCCGGTCGCCCTGCACGTACGGCGCTCGCTCGACCTGCCCGTGGCCCTGCTGGGGATCCTGAAGTCGGGCGGCGCGTACGTACCGCTCGACCCCTCCTACCCCGAGGGACGCCTCACCCAGGTGCTCGGCCGCGTCGACACCCCGGTCCTGGTGACGCACCGGGCGCTGGCCGGCGGCCTGCCGCACGAGCGGCCCGTGCACGTCGACACCGACCTCGACGGACAGCCCGAACACCGGCCGGACAGCGGCGTCACGCCGGACGACCTGGCCTACATCCTGTTCACCTCGGGCTCGACCGGACAGCCCAAGGGCGTGGCGATGCCGCACCGCCCGGTCGCCAACCTCATGGCCTGGCACAGCGGCGCCTACCGGAGCCTGCAGTTCACCGCGCTCGGCTTCGACGTCTCGGTGCAGGAGATCTTCAGCACCTGGGCGTACGGCGGGACGCTGGTCATGGTCAGCGACGAGGTGCGGCGCGACCCGGCCGCCCTGCTCGACCACATCGCCCGGACCCGCGTGGAGCGGATCTTCCTGCCCTTCGTGGCGCTGCAGTCGCTGGCCGGCGCAGGAGTCGAACCGCCCGCCACGCTGCGCGAGGTGATCACCGCGGGCGAGCAGCTCCAGGTCACCCCGCAGCTCGAGCGGTTCGTCAAGCCGTGGATGACGCTGCACAACCAGTACGGGCCGACCGAGGGCGCGATCATCGACATCGCCCACACGCTCACCGGCCCTCCGGCGGACTGGCCCCGGCTGCCGCCCATCGGCGAACCCGTCACCGGCGTCCAGGCGCTGATCCTGAACCGCCTGGGCCACGAGGCGCCCGACGGCGTCCCCGGCGAGCTGCACCTCGGCGGCGCCTGCCTGGCCAGGGGCTATCACGGCCAGCCCGAACTCACGGAAGAACGTTTCATCACCTGGCGGGACGGGCGCCGGCTCTACCGGACCGGTGACCTGGCCCGCCGCAACGAGGCCGGGGAGATCGAGTTCCTGGGCCGCGCGGACGACCAGGTCAAGATCCGCGGCTACCGGGTCGAGCCCGGCGAGATCGCCGCGGTGCTGGCCGGGCATCCGGCCGTGCGCGAGGCGTTCGTCATGGTCGTGGAGGGCAGGCTGGTGGCCTACGTGGTCGCCGACGGGACTCCCGAGCTACGCCCCTACCTGGCCGGACGGCTGCCCGAGTACATGGTGCCGAGCACGTTCGTCGCGCTGGACGCCCTGCCGGTGAACCCTTCGGGCAAGGTGGACCGGCACGCCCTGCCGGCCCCCGGCCAGAGCGTGCGGACCGTCGCGGCGCCGGTCACCCCGGTCGAGCAGACCATCGCCGCCATCTGGCAGGAGGTGCTGGGCGGGGAGGTCGGGCGGCACGACAACCTCTTCGAGCTGGGCGGCCACTCGCTCAACGCGACCCAGATCGCCTCCCGGTTGCAGGAGGCGCTGGACGTGCGCGTGCCGCTGCGGACCCTCTTCGCCCACCCGACCGTCGCCGAGCTCGCCGCCCAGCTCGCGTCGCCGGACGTGGAGGCGGCCGCCGAGCTCTATCTCATGGTCGCCGCGTATTCAGATGACGAGGCCGAGGCCCTGCTGCGGTCGATGGAAGGTGACGAATGAGCCTGTCAGCCCAGCAGCGCCAGCTCCTGGAAGCGTTACGGAAGAAGAAACAGCAGCAGGCCGAGCGGCCCAGGCCGGACCGGCTGCCGATGTCCTTCACGCAGCTCCGCGCCTGGTACCTGGACCGGATGGCCCCGGGCGCCGCGCACTACCTCATACCGCTCGCCTTCCGCGTCGAAGGCCCGCTCGACCGCGACGCGCTGCACCGCGCGCTGAACGCCCTGGTGGCCAGGCACGAGAGCCTGCGCACCACGTTCGCCATGGACGAGGACGGCCCGTACCAGATCGTGGCCGACTCATTGGCGATCGACCTGGCGGACGCCGCGGACGGCACGCCGATGGACCTGACCACCGGCCCGCTCATCCGCGCGCACCTGGAGCGCGAAGGCGCGGACCGGCACGTCCTGCACCTCACGCTCCACCACATCGTCGCCGACGCCTGGTCGCTGGACGTGCTGCGCCGGGAGCTCGGCGCGCTCTACAACGGTGAGGAGCTGCCGGCGCTGTCCCGGCAGTACCCCGACTACGCGATCTGGCAGCGGGAGCACGACTACGGCCGGGACCTGGACTTCTGGCGGGAGACGCTGGCGGGTGCGCCGCCGGTCACCGAGCTGCCGGCGGACCTGCCCCGGCCGGCCGTCCAGACGTACGCGGGCGCCGAGCTGCCCTTCTCCCTCGACCTCCCGCGCGAGGAGTTCAAGGCGTACTGCCGGAGCCTGGGCGCCACCCCCTACATGGTGCTGTTCGCGGCCTATCTGGTGGTGCTCTCCCGGCGCTCGGGCGGGCGGGACCTGGTGGTGGGCACGCCCATCGCCAACCGGGACAAGGTCGAGTTCGAGGGCCTGATCGGGTTCTTCACCAACACCCTGGCCATCCGCGCCGACCTGTCGGGCGACCCGTCGTTCGCCGAGGTGGTCGAGCGGGTCAAGGACGCGGTGCTCGACGCCCACGACCACCAGGGGATGCCCTTCGAACGGCTGGTGGAGGAGCTCAACCCGGAGCGCCGCCTGGACCGCAGCCCGGTGTTCCAGACGATGTTCAACATGTTGCCCGAGGCCACGGCGGCGCTGGAGCTGGACGGGCTGACGGTCACCCCGGTGGAGATCCCCGAGCGCACGGCCAAGTTCGACCTGACCGTGGGCGTCCGCGAGACCCTGGACGGGCTCGTGGAGTACAACACGGACCTGTTCCACGCGGGCACGATCCGCGATCTGGTGGCCGACCTCCGGCGGGTGCTTGCCCGGGCAATGGGCGGGGCGATGGCCGGGGACGAGGCGCCCGGCGAGATGCCGCGTCACCAGATCTCCCAGCTCGTCACCCGGGCCTGGCGCGAGGCGCTGGGCAGCGACGCCTTCGGCCCCGACGACAACTTCTTCGACGTGGGCGGCCACTCGCTGCTGGTCCTGCAGGTGCACGAGCGGCTGCGCAAGCGGTTCAGCCTGACGGTCACCGACCTGTTCAGGTACCCGACGATCGCCTCGCTGACGGCCTACCTGAGCCCCGACGCGCCGGCGCCGGCGGCGGCGGTCGCGACCACCGCGCCCGCCGACGGCGCGCTCGCCATCGTCGGCATCGCCTGCCGCTTCCCCGGTGCCACCGGGCCCGAGGAGTTCTGGGCGGCGATCCGCGACGGCGTGGAAGCCGTACAGGACTTCACCGACGAGGAGCTGCTCGCCGACGGCGAGGACCCCGACCGGCTGGCGGACCCCGCCTACGTCAGGGCGGGGACGGTGCTGGACGGCATCGACCTGTTCGACGCCACGCTGTTCGAGTTCACCCCGCGCGAGGCCGAGATCCTCGACCCGCAGCAGCGCCTGTTCCTGGAGACCGCCTGGGAGGCGCTGGAGGACGCGGGCTGCGACCCCGCCCGCCACCCCGGGCGCATCGGCGTCTTCGCCGGTTCGGCGATGAGCAGCTACTACATCGAGAACCTGCTGGCCGCGCCCGACGTGCTCAAGGCCGTGGGCGAGTACCAGGTCATGCTCAGCAACGACAAGGACTCCCTGCCGACCAGGACCTCGTACAAGCTCGACCTGCGCGGGCCGAGCGTCAGCGTCAACAGCGCCTGCTCCACCTCGCTGGTCGCGCTCCACCTGGCCAGGCAGAGCCTGATCGCGGGCGACTGCGATCTCGCGCTGGCCGGGGCGGTACGGGTGAACGCCTGGAGCCGCCGCGGCTACCTCTACCAGAGCGGCGGCATCGGCTCGCCGGACGGCCACTGCCGGCCCTTCGACGCCGAGGCCCAGGGCACGATCGGCGCCAGCGGCGTGGGCGTCGTCGTGCTGAAGCGGCTGGAGGACGCCCTCGCCGCGGGCGACCCCATCCACGCCGTCGTACGCGGCTCCGCGGTCAACAACGACGGCACCAGGAAGATCGGCTACACCGCGCCGGCCGTGGACGGGCAGGCCGAGGTCATCACCGCGGCGCTGGCCTCGGCCGGCGTCGACCCCGGCACGATCGGCTACGTCGAGGCGCACGGCACGGGCACCGCGCTCGGCGATCCCATCGAGGTCGCGGCGCTCTCCCAGGTCTTCACCGGGGATCGGCCGATCGCGCTGGGCTCCGTCAAGTCCAACATCGGCCACGCCGACGCCGCCGCCGGGATGGCCGGGCTGATCAAGACCGTGCTGGCGCTCAAGCACCGCACGCTGCCGCCCACGGTCAACTTCGCGACGCCCAACCCGCGCGTCGACTTCAGCCCGTTCTACGTGCCCACCGCCAGCGCGGAATGGCCGCAGGGCCCTGGGCCGCGCAGGGCGGGCGTCAGCGCGTTCGGGATGGGCGGCACCAACGCCCACGTGGTGCTGGAGGAGGCGCCCGAGCAGCCCGCCGCCCAGCCGGCGAACGGCCCGCACCTGCTCGTCATGTCGGCCGCCGGCGAGTCGGCGCTGACGCAGACGGCCACGCGGCTGCGCGCCCACCTGGCCGCGCACCCGGATGCGGACCTGGGCGAGGTCGCCGCCACCCTCCGGCACGGTCGCCGCCAGCTGCGGCACCGCGGCGTCCTGGTCGCCGAGGACCACCGGTCGGCACAGGACGCCGAGCTCATCACGGGCGAGTCACGCCCGCGCGAGATCGCCTTCCTCTTCCCCGGCCAGGGCGCGCAACGCCGCGGCATGGGCGCGGGCCTGTACCGATCGGACAGCGTCTTCCGCGCCACCGTCGACGCCTGCTCCGGCCTCCTCGAGCCGCACCTCGGCCTCGACCTGCGCGAGGTCCTGTACGGCGACGCCGGCGATCTCGACCAGACCTGGCTCACCCAGCCCGCGCTCTTCGTCACCGAGTACGCGCTCGCCCGCACGCTGATCGAGCGCGGGGTCCGCCCGGCGATGATGGCCGGGCACAGCATCGGCGAGTACGTCGCCGCCTGCCTGGCCGGGGTCTTCACCCTGGAGGACGCCCTGCGCCTGGTCGCCGCCCGCGGCCGCCTGGTGCAGAGCCTGCCCCCCGGTTCGATGCTGGCCGTGCCGCTGCCCGAGTCGGAGGTCGGCGACCTGCTCGGCGAGGACATTTCGCTGGCGGCGGTCAACGCCCCCGAGCTGTGCGTCCTGGCCGGCCCGGAGCAGGCCGTCGCCGAGCTGGAGCGGCGGCTGGTGGAGCAGGGCGTCGCCTGCCGCGCGCTGCGCACGTCCCACGCCTTCCACTCCGCCATGCTGGATCCGGTGCTCGGCGCCTTCGCCGCCGAGGTCGCCTCGGTGCAACTGGGCACGCCGGACCTGCCGTACCTGTCCAACGTCACGGGCGGCTGGGTGTCCGGCGCCGAGACCAAGGACCCCGCCTACTGGGTGCGCCACCTGCGGGAGACCGTGCGGTTCGCCGACTGCGCCGGCGCCCTGGTGGCGGCCGACGCGGCGGTGATCGAGGCGGGGCCGGGCCGTACGCTGGCCACCCTGGTACGCCGCCAGGGGGGCCAGGCGGCGGTGGCCCCGCTCACCGAGCCGGACGGCGGGCTGTCCGCCCTGCTGGAGGGCATCGGACGGCTGTGGGTGAGCGGTGCCGGCATCGACTGGACGGCGTTCGGCCCGCCGGGCAGGCGGGTGCCGCTGCCCACGTACCCGTTCGAGCGGCGGCGCTACTGGATCGGGCCGCGCGCCCGGCGCTTCGAGATCGCGGCGGCGTCCCCGGCGCCGCTGACGGCGGCCGAGCCGGTGGCGCGGGCGGTCCACGAGCTCGACGCGGTCGCCGCCGCCTGGCAGGACGTGCTCGGCATCGCGCCCGCCGGCCCCCAGGACGACTTCTTCGGCCTGGGCGGCGACTCCCTCGTCGCCACCCAGCTCGCCTCCCGCCTCGGCCTGCCGATCGAGGCGATCTTCGAGCACCCGACGCTGGCCGGCCAGCGCGCGCTCGTCGCCTCCGCGGTCGCCCCCGTGGCGATTCCCGCCGTCGCGTCGGTGGGAGCCCGCGAGGTGATCCCCGTCGTTGAGGATCCCGGTCCCGCGCCCGTCTCGTTCATCCAGCGGCGCATGTGGTTCATCGACCAGGTGCACGGCTCGGCCGCGTACGCCGTGGCCACGGCGCTGGACCTGCGGGGCGAGCTGGACGTCGAGCGGCTGCAGGACGCTCTGCGCGAGCTGGTGCGGCGCCACGAGTCGCTGCGGACCGTCTTCCGCGCCCCGGACGGCGAGCCGGCGCAGGTGGTGCTGCCCGCAGGGGAGGTGCCGCTGCCGGTCGAGGACTGCGACGACGCCGAGCGGGCGCTGAGCCAGGCCGCGGCCGAGCCGTTCGACCTGGCGCACGGCCCGCTGTTCCGGGCCCGGCTGCTGCGGCTCGCCCCGGATCACCATGTCCTGTCGCTCGGCTTCCACCACATCGTCGTGGACGGCTGGTCGATCACCCTGCTGCGGACCGAGCTGGCCGCGCTGTACAACGGCGAGACGCTCCCCGAGCAGCGGGTCAGGTACCGCGACTACGCGCGCTGGCAGCGAGAGCAGGTCGCCGACGTCGGCTTCTGGAAGGAGCGGCTGCGCGGCATCCCGCACAGCCTGGACCTGCCCACGGACCGGCCGCGCCCGCCGATGCAGACCTTCGAGGGGGCGGTCGCCACCCACGCGCTCCCCGCGGAGCTGGCCGAGGGACTGCGGAAGCTGAGCCAGGAGCGCGGCGCCACGCTGTACATGACCCTGCTGGCCGCGCTCCACACGCTGCTGTACCGCTACAGCGGCCAGGAGGACATCTGCGTCGGCTCGCCGGTGGCGGGGCGCACCCGCCCCGAGTTCGAGGGCATCGCGGGCTGCTTCATCAACACCCTGGTCATGCGGGCCTCGATGGACGGCTACATGCCGTACACGCAGCTCCTGGCGCAGGTGCGCGAGTACGCCCTGGGCGCGTACGCCCATCAGGACGTGCCGTTCGAGCAGCTGGTGGAGGAGCTCAACCCGCCCAGGGACCTGTCGCGCAACCCGCTCTTCCAGGTGCTGTTCAACCTGCTCAACCTGCCCCAGAGCGACCTGGGCATGGCCGGGCTGGCCGTGGAGGAGCTGGCTGTGGAGGCCGGCACCGCCCAGGTGGACCTGGTGCTCTACGTCTACGAGCAGGGCGACGAGCTGCTGTGCCGGCTGGAGTACAACACCTCGCTCTACGACGCCGGCACCGCCCGGCGGCTGCTGCGGCACTACGAGACCCTGCTCTCCGCCATCGCCGCGGCGCCCGATACCCCGCTGTCCGGCCTGGTCTTCCTCACCGGCGAGGAGCTGGCCGAGCAGCTGGCCAGCGAGGACGTCGCGGTGCCCGACCTGTGCATCCACGAGCTGGTGGAGGCCCAGGCCGACCGGACGCCCGACGCCGTGGCCGTCACCTTCGAGGGCGTCTCGATGACGTACCGGGAGCTGGACGAGCGGGCCAACCGGGTCGCCCGGCGCCTGCGGGCGGCGGGCACGGGGCCCGAGACGCTGGTGGGCGTCGCGATGGAGCGGTCGGCCACGATGCTGGTCGTCCTGCTCGGCGTGCTGAAGGCGGGTGGCGCGTACGTGCCGCTCGACCCGATGTACCCGCAGGAGCGCCAGGACTACATCCTGGACCACTCCGGCATCGGCGTCCTGGTCACCGAGCGCGAGCTGGCCGGGCGCTACACCGGCTACCAGGGCGAGCTGATCCTCACCGACGAGGGCTTCCCGGAAGAGAGCCCGGAACGGCTGCCCGCGCTGGCCACCCAGCAGAACCCCTGCTACGTCCTGTACACCTCCGGCTCGACCGGGCGGCCCAAGGGCGTGCGCGTCCAGCACTCCTCGGTGGTCAACTTCCTCATCTCGATGAGCCGCGAGCCCGGCCTGACCGGCCAGGACACGCTCCTGGCCGTCACGACGTTCGCGTTCGACATCTCGGTGCTGGAGCTGTTCCTGCCGCTCACGGTCGGCGCCCGCGTGGTGATCGCGAGCCGCGAGGCGGCCTACGACCCGGTGAGCCTGGCCGCCCTGCTGGAGGACGCGACGGTCATGCAGGCCACCCCGGCCACCTGGCGGCTGCTGCTGTCGGCCGGTTGGGAGGGCAAGCCGGGGCTGAAGGCGCTCTGCGGCGGCGAGGCGCTGCCCGCCGACCTGGCCACCGGCCTGCGCGGGCGGGTGGCCGAGCTGTGGAACATGTACGGGCCCACCGAGACCACGATCTGGTCCACCCTCACCCGCGTCACCGACGGGCCGATCACGATCGGCCACCCGATCGCCAACACCCGGATCCACCTGCTCGACACCGCGATGCAGCTGGTTCCCACCGGCGTGGTCGGCGAGCTCTACATCGGCGGGGCGGGCCTGGCCCGCGACTACCTCCACCAGCCCGAGCTGACCGCCGAACGCTTCGTCACCTGGCAGGACGGCAGCCGGCTGTACCGGACCGGTGACCTCGCCCGCCGCCGGGCCGACGGCTCGATCGAGTTCCTCGGCCGGGCCGACGGGCAGGTGAAGGTCCGCGGCTACCGGATCGAGCTGGGCGAGATCGAGTCGCTCCTGCTGGCGCATCCCGCGGTCCGCGAGGCGGCCGTGGTGGTGCGCGGCTCGGACGAGGACAAGAGCATCGCCGCCTACCTGGCCGCCGACCCTGCTGCCGATACTGGGCATGACTGGCGCGAATACCTGCGGCGCAAGCTGCCCGACTACATGATCCCTTCGGCGTTCGTGCCGCTGGAGGCGCTGCCGCTCACCCCCAACGGCAAGGTGGACCGCAAGGCGCTGCCCGAGCCGGTGAGCCAGGCCCGCGCCGAGGGCGCGGCACCGCGGACTCCGGCCGAGGTCAAGCTGGTCGAGCTCTGGACGGAGATCCTGGGCGTGAAGGGGATCGGGATCGACGACGACTTCTTCGGGCTGGGCGGCGACTCCTTCAAGGCCGTGCGCGCCGTACGGGACTCGGGGATCCAGGCGACCGTGCTGGACCTCTTCAAGAACCCCACGATCCGAGCGTTCGCCACGCTCGACGGCTCATCGCAAAATATCGGCCTCTTGCATGAACTGACGCCTCCGCGCCCGGCGGCCTCGCTGACCCTGGTCTGCCTGCCGTTCGCGGGCGCCGGCGCGATCACTTACCAGCCGCTGGCCGCGGCCCTGCCCGAGCACATCACCATGCTCGCGCTGGAGCCGCCGGGCCACGACACCGGCAACCCCGGCGAACCCGTGCTGTCCTTCCACGAGCTCGTCGAGGGCTGCGTGAAGGAGATCAAGGAGAAGGTCGACGGGCCCCTCGCGCTCTACGGCCACTGCATGGGCGGCGCGCTCACCGTCGAGCTGGCCCGCAGGCTGGAGGAGGAAGGCGTCGAGCCGGTGAAGGTGGTGATCGGCGGGCACTTCCCGGCGCCCCGCCTGCCGGGCAAGGCCTTCGCCTGGTTCCGCAGGACCTTCCCGATGGAGCGGTGGACCTCCAAGCGGCAGGCGCTGGAGTTCCTGCGGGCCATGGGCTTCTTCACCGAGGCGCTGGACCCTCGCGAGCGCGACTTCATCATGGGCGTCTTCCTCCACGACACCCAGGAGGGCGAGGACTACTACACCGAGCTCTACAAGGAGCCCATCAAGAAGCTGTCGGCGCCGCTGGTGTGCGTGGTCGGCGAGAACGACCGCGCCACCGAGCTGTACGAGGAGCGTTTCCGCGAGTGGGAGGCCTTCTCCGACTCGGTGTCGCTGGAGGTCATCCCCAAGGCCGGGCACTACTTCCAGAAGCACCAGGCGCCCGAGCTGGCCGGGATCCTCGGCGGCGACGACCGCTCCGCGGCTCCGCTGCCGCCCCGCTACCAGCAGGCCAGCCTGAAGACGTTCGGCCTGGTGGCCTTCGGCCAGCTGGTGTCGCTGATCGGCACCGGGCTGACCACGTTCGGCCTGGGCCTGTGGGCCTACCAGCAGACGCAGTCGGTCTCGATGTTCGCCCTCGTCTCGGTCATGGCGCTGCTGCCCGCCGTCGTGCTGGCGCCCATCGCCGGAGCGGTGGCGGACCGCTTCAACCGCAGGCTCGTCATGATCGCCGCCGACTCGGCGGCGGGGTGCGCCTCCATCTCGCTGGCCGCCCTGCTCTGGACGGGCGGGCTCCAGCTCTGGCACGTCTACCTCATCGTCGCCGTCGGCGCGGTGTCGACGGCCTTCCACCAGCCCGCCTACATGGCGGCCGTGGCGCAACTGGTGCCCAAACGCTATTACGGCAGAGCCAACGGCCTGACCCAGCTGGGGCAGGCCGCGGGAACCGTGCTGGCGCCGCTGTTGGGCGGCGCGCTCGTAGCCACCGTCGGGCTGAGCGGCATCGTCGTGATCGACCTGTCCACCTTCGCCTTCGCGGTCGTCGTGACGTTGGCGGTCCGTTTCCCGGACACGCTCTTCAAGAAGCGGGAGGAGTCGTTCTGGCGGGAGGTCACCGGCGGCTGGCGCTACATCAGCCGCAGGCACGGGCTGCTGGCGATCATCCTGTTCACGGCGTTCCTGAACTTCCCGTTCGCCATGGTCGAGGTCCTGTCCACGCCGCTGCTGCTCAGCCTCACCGACACCCGCGGCCTGGGCGTGGCGCTCTCGATGACCGGCATCGGGCTCCTGCTGGGCAGCCTGATCATGACGGTGACCGGCGGCCTGGCGCGGCGCACCAACGGCATCCTCGGCTCCTTCATGGCGCTGGGCGTCGCGTTCGCCGTCATCGGGATCGCGCCTCACCCGGCGCTGCCCGCCATCGGGCTCTTCCTCATCGGGCTGCTCACCGCGCTGCTGAACGCGCACTGGTTCGCCATCGTGCAGCAGAAGGTCGGGCTCGACCTGCAGGGCCGGGTCATCGCCACCAACCTGATGCTCAGCTGGGCGCTGGTCCCGGTCGGGTTCCTGCTGGCCGGGCCGCTGGTGGAGCGGGTCTTCGACCCCATCGCCGGCTCCGCGGACGGCCGGGGGATCGCCCTGCTCACCATCGTGGCGGGCGCGGTGACCGTGCTGATCGGGCTGGCGGCCTTCCGCTACCGGCCGGTCCGCTTCCTGGAGGACGAGCTGCCCGACGCGACCCCGGACGCGGTGGTCATCGCCGACAAGGACCTGATCCAGCGGGAGGCCGACAGGCAGCTCGTGGCGTGACCCCTCCCCTCCCCCGGTACGGCGCGTGCCGGGGGAGCCGCCCGTCCGGGCGCGGTCAGCTCGGCGCAGGAAACTCGACCAGGCCCGTGAACTCGGTGCTCGGCCGGACCTTGATCTCCCGCCACAGCAGCTCCGTGAACGCGCGCACGGCACGGACCGCCTCGACCAGGTTTCCCTCGGCGAGGTGGATGCGGACGACCAGGCGCTGGGAGCTCTCGCGCAGCGGTTCGTACTCGACGGCGGCCAGGGCGAGGTCCAGCGCCCGGCCGTAGGCGCCCTGGTCGAGCTGCCGTTCGGCCAGGGCCTCCAGGGTGTGCAACTGGAGCTGGCGGACGCGCTCGCGGACGGCGACGACCCACTCGTCGTACCAGCCGGGCAGCAGCACTCCGCGCGGCGGCACCCACGCGCCCTCGTCCTCGGCCTGCGCCGGTCGCCGCCCGTGCAGCCGCCGGCTCAGCGCCTGCAGCTCGTCGACGTCGACCGAGACCCGCGAGTCCAGCCGCATGGCCGGGCCGCCCGTGACGATCAGCCCCGGGCAGGCCCGGCCGGCCCGCCAGAGGGTGGTCCGGAGGTCGGCCTGCGCGTTGGCCTCGCTGGAGTCGGGCCACAGGCTGCCTGCGGCGAAGTCGCGGGTCGCGGTGCCGTGCAGGCCGAGAAAGGCGACCAGCCGCCGAGCGCTGTGCGGGAGCTCGCCCCACCGTGCACCGCCCGTCTCAGCGCATGCCGACACCTCGAAGGTGCCCAGCAGACGCAGGCTCACCGACCCCTCCGGCCGTGCATCGTACGCCGCGACAGCAGAAGTGCTGTCCATCGGGCGCCCCTCCTATGCACGAACAGATCCCCCTGGGTTTTATGTTGTCCGCAGATGATCTGTCAATAGGGCGCTACCACCTGTGAATCCTGAGATGGAATTAAGTTGCCGGATCGGCTGTGAACTGGGCTTTTGAGCCATACTCCGGCGACCGATAAAATCACCTTGAAACCGCCGAACATCCCATTCACCGTCGAAACATCGGCATTTATTCAGCCGTATTTGGTCAGTTCCGGGTGGCGGCGCAGCGCGTCGTAGGTCTTGCGGTCGGGGCCGTAGGCGTCGGCGCGCGACCCGTCCTCGCCGCGTTCGCGGAAGACCTCGCGAAGCCTGTCGACCAGCGGGTCCCACTGCGTGTAGACCGGCTTGAGCTTGTTGAGCGACCGGATGACGGCGATGACATCCGGCCCCCGGTACCACGGCGGATGCTCGAGCTCCTTGCGCACCTCGGCGAAGACCGCCCTCTCCTGATCGCGCAGCGTCAGCATGGCGGGGATCAGGCTCCGGAGCCTGGCGTTGCGCTCCTCCGTCGCCTCGGCCTCGGGGGCGGGCGCGGGGGGAGGTCCTATCGTTTCCTTCTGCGCGGGCGCGGGCGCCAGTGCCGTCTTCAGCTTGCGCAGCTCGGCGCGGATCTCCGTCTGCCTGTCGCCGATCCTGCGCAGCATCTCGGCCACCGCCGCCACGTCGGTGAACTGCTCGGAGGCGGCCGTGATGGCTCTGGCGGCCTTGTCGAGCCTGAGGTTGTCGGCCTTGAGGCCCGCCTGGGCCTCCTCGAAGGCCCCGGCCGCGGCGCGGGCCTTGAGCTGGGCCACCCGATCGCCCACCACGATCGTCTCGAACGCCTCCCGCTCCTTGGCCAGCTCGGCCGGCCAGTCGTAGCGCACGCCGCCCTCGGCCTGGCCCTGCGGCCGGACCACCGCCTGCACGGCGTCGGAGGCGCCGTCGTTGTCACTGGCGTACTCGGCGAGCGCCCGGCTCATCGCCTCCCGGTCCCCGCCGCTCGCGGCGATCCTGCGGCCGAGGCGCTGCCAGTCCTGGAAGCTGGCGATCCGGCCGCGGAAGGCGTGGTTCCACCTGCCGGGTTCCCGGGAGATCGACGCGATGGTCGCGAAGTCGTCGTCCGTCAGCTTCATCCCGATCACCTCGGTACGGGACTGCAGCAGCTTGCTGCCGCCGGTGGCCAGTTTGAGCGCGCTCGCGACGGGCGACTGGTCGGCGGCGGAGGCCAGCGCGCGGGCCGAGGCGCCGAGGTCGGTCTCCGAGGTCGTGGTGCTGACGTCGCCCGTGGCCTTGTCGCCGGGGCCGACGGCGGCGGTGACGGCCTGCTCGGTCCGGTACTCGAGCTGGGGGCCCGACGCCACCCCGGCGCCGGCACCGCCACCCGTCGCCCCGGCGAAGAGCTTGTGCGTGCCCGTCTCGTCGACGACCGTCTTCTCGGAGTAGGAGTGGGTGGTCGAGATGGACGCCTCCAGCCCCGCAAGGCCCGCCTTGGGGGTCAGCGTGGTCGACCAGCCGGTGCCGGACTCCGTACCCGCCACCCGGGTGGGGTCGGCGGCGGCCAGGGCGGTCAGTTCGGCCGCGCCGTCGACCGCGAGTATCCGGTCGAACCTGGTCTGGAAGTCCGGGTCGCCGGGGTTCAGGCGGAAGGTGACCGCCCTTCCCTCCGACGTCGTCCTGCCGTAGCTGGCGCCGGCGCTCACGGCCCCCGACGAGCCGGACGCGCCGATGGACCTCGCGGTCTCCGACACCACCTCGACCGTGACGAGCACGGCCCCGCCCCTGCGCGCCACCGTGCGCTTGAGCGACCTGCTCCTGCTGTAGGAGACCTCGGCGCCGACCGGCGACCTGCCTCCGCCGGTCAGGCCGAGCGAGCCGCCGATGCCCTTCTTGGCCTCCAGGCTCGCCTGGTCGCCCTCGCCGAGCTTCGCCGCCTCGGCGGCCGACAGCGGGGCGGCCAGGGTGGCGAGCCACTGCCGCGCGTCGTCGACGCTGCCGCGCGCCACGAGGTTGACGATCCGCAACTCCTGCTCCGCGCCTCCCGAACCGTCGCGGGCCAGGTCCCCGAGGTAGCGCTTGGTCTCCTCCGCGGTGAACCGGTGCACGAACGTCCCGGTCACCGACCCCGTCGCCGACAGCGACGCGCTCGCCGTTCCCTTCCGTCCCGCCCCGCCGCCCAGCGTGCCGGACGCGCCGATCGTGACGGTCACCATGAGCTGGTACGCCGGCGGCTCCGTCGCCTCCACCCGCGTGGCCTTCACCACCACGCGGGCGTTGCCGGCGACGGATCTGGTCGTGGTGAAGCCGTTGCCGTACGCGGTGGTCTTCTGCGCGCCCGCCGAACCCTGCCCGCCGAACCCCTCGGGACCGGCGACGAGGCCGGCGCTCGCCTGGCGGCCGGTCCGGGTCCCCTGCTGGAGCCTTCCCTCCTCGTCGAACGTCCCCGTGCTGGTGTCCTTGCTCCTGGTGAGGGTCAGGCTGCCCTCGTTCCGTGCCACCGTGGTCCCTGTCGTGCTCTTGGACGTGGCCTCAGGACCCCCCTTGGGGGGAGCCTGGACCCCGGACACGGGGACCGCGGACGCCTTCGGCGGCGTACCGGGCATCGGGGCGGGGTTCGGGCCAGGCGCGGGCGCTGGGGCTGGGGCCGGTGCGGGGGCTGTGGGTGCTTTCGGCGTCGGGGCGGGGGCCGGGGGCTTGGCTGGCTGGGGGGTGGGGGCCTGCTGAGGAGCCTCCGGTTTCGGCTTGGCCTTGGGCGCCTTCGGCTGGGTCTGTGCCTGCTGGAGGATCGCGTCGTCCGCATCGGCCCGGACCGGGAGGCTCACGATCCTGCGCCGCGGCTGCGGGGGCGGGGCCGGCTGTGGCTCGGCCGGGCGTCCGGGGCGGCGCTGCTCGACCGTCGGTTCGGGCCTCGGCGGCTTGCGCGGGAGCTTTTTGATGGCCTCAAGAGCCGGGGAGATGTTCGCGGGGACGTGCTCGCGCAGCGGATCCTTGGCCCGGGAGGTGCCGGTGGTGGCGCCGGCCGCCCCGAGCTTGGCCGCGCAGTGCGGGCAGATGAGGGAGCTGGCGCCGACCGCGACCAGCTTGAGCCCGCGCTTGGCCGCGTAGGCGATCAGCCTCGCCTCCGCGTCCTTGAGCGCCTGCTGCGCCGTACGCTTGCGCTGCGGCTCGTCCGACTCCGGCGTCTCCCCTTCGACGGCACCGCCCTCATGCTGGTCGGCGAGATGCGGTCCCGGCGGGGACGCCGGATCGGCCTTCCGCACCACTCCCGACTGGGGCACCGGTTCGGCCTTCGGCACCACTCCCGACTGAGGTACCGGCTCGGGCTCGGGCTCGTGGGCGAGCGCGAGCGCCGAGCCGGGCGTGGGCACCGGGCCGGGGGTCGTGGAAGGAGCAGGGGCCCCGGAAGGGGCGGGGGTCGCCGAAGGCTTGGCGGCCGGAGCCGGTGCGGCGGTTCCACCCGGTACGACCTTGAGAGCGGGAGCGTCCGGCTTCTGCTTCGGCATGCGTTCGGCCTTGACCCACGTCTCCCCCGCCACCAGCTCGACCAGCTTGCGGTGCTTGCCCTTGGAGGTGGTGACGAGTTGGTGCAGGTTGCCCTCCTCGTCCACGGCGTACCCGATCGCGACGGTGACATCCCCCCGCTTGGAGCCCTCGGCGTCCTTGCGCTGCTCCTCAGGGGTGCGTTCGTCGGGCTTGCCCTCCTGCTCCGCCTTGGCGGGCTTCGCCGCCTGCTTCGCGTCCCACTGGGCGAGGCGCTTCTGGACGACCCCCTCCATCAGCGCGTGCGCCCGCAGGTCGGCCGCCTCCTGGAACTCCCGTAGCCGGGCGAGCGCCTCGACGTCCTCCGGGCTCGCGGGGCCGCCCGTGTCCTCCGCCATGGCCAGCCCGACCGACGCGCTGCCGCCCACGGCCACCGGGCCGCTCTCATGGACCACCGCGTCGGCCGCCGCGTGGGCGGCGGCCTCGAGCCCGGCGTGGCGGGTCGGCCGCGGGCCCGCGCCGCCGCGCTGCTGGATGACGTGGGCCAGCTCGTGGGCGATCAGGTGCCTGCCGTCGGGGGTGTGCGGCGCGAACCTGCCAGGGCCGAAGACGATCTGCTCGCCGACCGTGTACGCGCGGGCGCCCAGCTCGCGCGCCGATCTCCCGGCCGAACCGTCCGAGTGCACCCTGACCTGGCTGAGGTCCTGCCCGAACCGCTGCTCCATGGCCGTACGCGTCCCCCGGTCCAGCGGCTCACCCCTGCGCGCCAGCTCCCTGCGGGCCGCGGCGGGGACGGGCGCGGAGGCCCGCGCGGGTTCGGCGCGTCGCTCGCCGGCCGCCATCGTCAGAGGCCGTGCGTGAGCGGCAGCGCGAACGACGTCCGCCAACCGGTGACCCCGTCGCCCTCGACGACGGCCAGCGGCGCGTAGTGGTAGGCCACCCCGTGCGGGCCACGACCCTGCGGATGGTGCCAGATGACGTCGCCCAGGGTGCGGCGCGCGGGGAAGACCCAGTAGTCGCCCGTACGGTAGCGGTGCGGGCTGCCGCGCTCGCCGGTGAGGAAGCGCACCTCGACGCCCCGCTCCAGCGGGATCCACCCCGTGTCCTTCCTGGCCGCCTGCGCCTCGGTCACCGGGATGGCCCCGTCGGGTGACTTGGCGGGCGGCGTGTGGTCCCAGCGCCGCAGGTACGGGTGGCGGCGCCGGTCGATCGCGGGCGGCGGCGCGTCCAAGGTCACGGTCGACAGGTCCACGTCCACGTCGGCCACCTGGCGCAGCGGCGCGGCCGGACGCGGCCAGCCCAGCTCGCGGCGCAGCGAGACCGCGTCGTCCACGGCCTCCACCCACTGGCCGACCTCCAGCGTCGTGTGCCGGTCGCGGCCCAGGCTGCTCACCTGGACCACGGGTCCGTCGCTCGCCAGGATCGGGTAGATCACCGAGCCGTTGTCCCGCGACCAGGCGAAACTCGCCCCTTCCCGGGCGGTGCCCCCGCTGCGGATCTCGACGCGGTAGAGCTGGTTCTCCCCGGTGTACCCCGCGTCGGACGGCGCGGTGCACGGGTCGTCGTCGGCCTCGTGCGGGCGCGTGGCCCGTACCTGGAGCACTCCCCTGTGCTCCGTCGACGCGGCGGCGGCGATCCAGTCGGCGACCCAGGTCTCCAGCGGCACGTCGCCGGTCGGCACGGGCACGGCGCGCGCCTGCCAGACCACCTGGGCGCGGCTGCTGGTGTCGGGGTGGTGCGGGCCGAGCGCGGGCTCGTGCAGCCTGGGGTCCTCCACCTCGGTGACGTGCCGCTCCCAGACCTTCAGGTAGACGAGGTACCTGCCCTTGGGCAGCCGGTCGGCGCCCGCGACGTCCAGCACGGCGTGCGGCTGCTTGGCGTAGGTGGTCTCGACCGGGTTCTCGACGCCGATGCCGTTCACGTAATAGCGGCCCGCCCCGATGGTGAAGTCCGCCACGGCCGGGTCGCCGACGGCGAAGCCGAGCGCCGGGCCCGCCGGCCCGGCGTGGGGGCCCATCAGGTCGGCCAGCGCGCCGCGCAGCTGGTGCAGCAGGATCGCCGTGTGCTCGTTGCGGTTGGCGTCCAGGCCGACCCTGCCCTGCAGGTCGAAGACCGCGGAGTAGCCGCGCTCCGGCGAGAAGGTGATGTTGGAGAAGTCTCCGTGCACAGCGGTCTCCCTAGGTGGCGTTGATGACGGCGGCATCGACACCGAGGGGGACGAACCCGTCCAGGTGGTCGACGAGATTGGCGAGTCCGCGCGCCTCGAACAGGTCGTGGAAGGCGCCCATCTCGGCCCCGTCCTGCGCTCCCGTGCGGATGGCGTCGGCACAGGTCTCGTGCAGCCGGCAGTAGCCGGGCGTGCCGTACCTGACGCTGGTGAACCTGGGCCGCAGCCGGTTCTGCGAATCGGGCGGGCACCGGTAGCGCGGCGGGCCGCCGTGGCAGGCGTAGGAGACGTAGGAGTAGCGCGCGCAGCCGGTGTCCCGCCTGGCCACGTGCACGCAGCCGGTGACGATGGTGTCCTCGGCGAGCCTGAGCAGGTGGACGCGCACCTGGCCCAGCACGGTGCAGCGGCGCAGGGTCAGGTCGGCGTAGGCGTTCCTGGCGTCCACGCCCGTCACGGCGGCCAGCTCGCGGCCGGTGGCGTCGATGATCGAGTCGTACGCCTCGACGATGAGCGGCTCCCCCGCGGTCTCGTCCTGGTCGACGAGGATCGTGCCGGTGATCGACCGTTCGAGGCGCAGGCGGGCGGTGGTGCGGCGCAGCTCGATCGACGGCTCCTCCCCGTGGCGGGGCTCGCACCGGTCGTCCAGCTCCCACCCGGGCACGAGGGTGCAGTGCCTGACGGTCACCTCGCCCACCTGCCCGGTGATGTCCACGCTGCGGCCCGAGATCACCAGCCCGTCGAGGAGCAGGCGCGGGCGGCGCGCGGAGGGCGGCGGGCAGTCGGCGTCGCTCCCCGGCGGCGGGGTCTTGCGGCGGGCGCGCACCGAGAGCGCGTCGAACCTGTTGGCCCGCTGGTTGAGCAGCCTGATGACCGGCCGCTGGTACGGCGCCGCCCGCAGCTCCAGCCGGTCGTCCAGGTCCAGCTCGACGCAGAGCGCCTCGGTGTAGTCGGCCGAGTCGACGATCTCCACGAGCACGTCGTGCAGGGACGGGTCGGCCTCCTTGTCCTCCTGCCACTGCTGCAGCGCGGCGGTGATCGAGCCGCACCCGTCGCCACCCACGACGTACCGGCGGCGCTCGCCGACGGGGGTGGTCGCCCTGGCGTAGGCGCCGCCGCCCATGCGGTCGCCGAAGCCGTAGCACCAGCTCACCCACACTCCTTCCTCCGGCGCCTCGTCCGGCGGGAAGGCGATCCTGCCCAGCACCGGATCCACGACCACCTGTCCCGGCTGGGCCCGGTAACGCCAGTCGCTCAGGTCGGCGCCGACGATCCGGCTCGCCGGGATGGGGTTGTCCAGGCTGTCGCGCCAGATCCGCAGGGCGCGGCCCGGGCCGTAGTACTCGGTCACGGCCGCGGCGAACTCCTCGCGGCCGATCGGGTGCGGCAGGTCGGCGGGTCCCGACAGGTGGGCGGCCTTCGGCCCGGTGCCCTGCGGGGCGAACAGCTGGGTGTCGATGCCCAGCACGTTGACCAGGTAGCGGCTGTAGCGCTGGTCGACGCAGAACGCCGGGGCCCGGGTGACGAGGAAGGACAGCAGCCGCCACACGTACAGCGCCAGGCTGGGGAGGTTGTGCAGGCCCCTGGTCAGCTCACTGTTGATCCGGCGCACGTCGGGCAGCCTGGGGGCGGTGTCGAAGGGCCCGCCGACGCGCTCGCAGGCGACGAGGTCGCGCACGTCGAAGGTGGCCGGCCGGTCCGGGTGGAGGTGCCGCAGGTGCTGGTCGCGCACCAGCATCCGGTACGTCTCCACGGCCCGCGCGGGCCGGCCGGCGACGTCGAAGGCGAGCTGTTCCAGCGCGGCGGCGGTGCCCTTGCGCCGGCGTACGGCCACCGCGTCCGCCACCTCGGCGCGGGAGACGCCCTCCCGCTCGATGCCGACCAGGGCCGCGATGTACGGCACGATCCACTCGTCGCAGGTCTCGACGAACCAGTTGGCGTACCAGGTGTCGAGGTCGTCCTCGATGACGCGTACCTGCTCCTCGATGATCCGCAGCAGCGCCCGCAGCGCGTGGCCCCGTTCCTCGTCCCTGCTGCGGTGGATGGCGGGCAGCAGCGCCGCCAGTTCGTCGCGGGTCATCGGGCCACCTCCACGTGCAGGTCGACGAACCCGTCCAGGCCGGGTGTGATCAGGACGAGCTCGGCGGGGTCGATGCGGACGCCGTCGGCCCGGGTCCTGGCCGCTCTCGCGGGTATCCGGTCGGCCACGCCGGTGACCGCGGCGGCGTCCGGGGCGGTCGTGCCGCGGGTGGCACCCAGCCGTAGGACGTCGGCGAACGCGACGCCGGGCACGCGCTGGAGGGCCGCGACGACCTCGGACAGGTGGACGCTGCGGCCGAGGGCGCGCGCGTCGAACCCGAACGCCGACTCCAGGGCCGCGCGGACCTGCGGGCCGACCAGGTCGGGGGCGCGGTCGGCGTCGATCCACACGTTGGCCTCCAGGACGACGTTCCACAGCGTGCGCGGCGCCGCGGCGACCGGCACGCCGGGGTCGCCGTAGCGGCGGCAGGCCGCGAGCAGGCCGCGCAGGAGGTCGGAGTCCGGCTCGATCGGCGCGTCGTCCACGCCCGCGACCGTCAGGTGGACCAGTTCCCTGCCGCCCGCGCTCAGGCGGGTCGCCTCGGCCTTGCCGATGCCCGCGCGGGCCAGGGTGAAGTCCGCGTAGTCTCGCAGGCCCACCAGCCGGTCCATGGCCAGCGTCGGCAGCGGCGCCCGGCCGCGCAGCGCCGAGTCGGCGTCGTGGTCGGTGCCGCCGCTCGCGCGCAGCGGGTTGGTCACGGCGCTGACGCCCAGCGGTTTGGTCTGCAGCTGGCTGAGCTGCCCGGCGCGTACGTTGCCCGCCCTGCCGATGCCCACGCGGTAGGTGAAGGCCACGTTGCCGGTGCCGGTGGGCAGCCGCGATCCGCGCCTGCCGTCGCCGAACTCGACGCTCGCGCCGCCCGCGGCGTCCACGTTCACCTGGTAGGCCCGCTCGGACGGCCCCGCCCAGGCCAGCTCGGGGACCTCGTGCCAGGCGATCCCGCCCACCCTGACGACCAGCTCCGCCTCGGCGCCGTCGGCGTCGGGGGTGGCGACGTACGTCAGCGGCTGCTGCCCCAGGATGAACCGCTGGCCGGCCGTGCCGGCGTCGCCGCTGCCCGCCGCGGGTTCGAGCTTCGTCTCGCCGTTCGTGGCGCGTACGACGTTGCCCCAGACGGTGACGGTGGAGCGGCGGTAGCTGCCGCGCAGCGGGGCCGCGAGGTCCAGCACGGTGTGGTCCGGCACGGTCCCCGACGAGGAGACCCGCCGGGTGCCGATGACCCGCGCGATCTCGCCGCCCGGGGCGGTGAGCGGGCCCGCGTCCTGCGGCATCCCGGATACGACGATCGTACGGCCGGTCGGCAGGTCCTGGATCACCACGCCGAGGTCGATCGAGCCGCCCTCGACGGGCGCGGTGATGGGCTCGTCGGCCAGGGCGAGGGGCTCGGCCTGGACGTAGAAGGTGTAGCCGCGCAGCTCGCCGAGGGAGCGCCCGGCGTCGCCGGGCTGCTCGGGGACCCACGGCGCCACCAGCACGAGCGCGGTCACCCTGCCGGAGATGCCATAGCGGGCCAGGCCCAGCGTGCGCACCTCTTTCACGAGGTTGACGTTCACGAGGCCGTCGCCGGAGACCACCACGATCCAGCTTCCCGGGAGGATGCGCGGGTAGTCGGCGTCGAGCGGGAGCAGGGTGCGCGAGCCCGCGTCGGAGTCGTACAGGCTCTCGTCGAGCTCCCAGTCGGGGTCGTCCGCGGCGAGCTCGCCGATCACGCCGGGCGTCGCCGGTGGGAGCGGGGCGGCGGCGCCGAACGTGGCCGCCTTGGCCCGCAGGACCTCCAGCCGGACGAACTCCGCCTCCTCGTCGTCGTCCTCGGCCACGCCGGCCGGGGGCGACTGGAGCGTGACGGCGGTCACCTGCGCGTCCAGGTCGGTCTCCACCGACTCGACGATCCTCAGCAGGGGCGATCCGTCGGTGAAGTGGAAGAGCAGGCGGTCGTTGGGCGCGAGCCCGGTCGCGACCCCTTCGACGTGCACGACCCGCAGGGAGGCCGCGCGGCAGCGGGTGAGCCGCGTCGGGCGGCGCAGCCTGGGCGGCAGCGCGCCCCACGACGAGCGGGCCACCAGTTCACCGGCCGTCTCGAAGATCTGCGGCTTGGCGCCGGGGTCGGGCACGCTCTGCACCCTGGCGCCCGCGGGCACCCGCACGAGCGGGTCGGCGGGATCGGGGTCGAGGGTGTAGGCCAGCCAGGCGCTCGCCGCCAGCCCCGGCCGGGGCCGGTAGCCGACCAGCGCGGCCAGCTCCACCAGCGAGCGCCGCTCCTTGGCCGTTCCGAGATAGCCCTCGTCGGCGATGCGTTCCTGGTAGAAGGTCAGCACGTCGCCGACGCAGGCCCACGCGTCCAGCAGCGCCAGCGCGGGGTCGTCGGGGGCGCGCGTGGTCAGCCTGGCCAGCTCGGGATGGTCGGCGGAGGCCAGCCGCCCGATCATCCTGGCGAGGAACGCCGCCCGGGTGCCCACGCGGACGCTCAGGCTCGACCGCCCCGGCGGATTGGCCGTCACCTTTCCCGGGGGCAGCGGTGTCCCCGAAGCGCACCGCCCGCAGCATCCCGCCGCTTCACCGCAGCTCATACCGGCTCACCGCCCTCCCACGAGATCCAGCGTCAACGTCCCGGCCGAGGGGATCTCCAGCGGGCCGAACGCGAGCGCGCCGCCCGCGGGCACGGGCGGCCCGGTGGAGACCGTGCGGGCCAGCCGGACGACGCTCGCCGACACCACGCCCGGCACGGCCATGGCCTCGGCCAGGATCCGGCTCACGTACAGGCCGGTGCCGAAGGTGAGGCGGTCGGGGTCGAACATGCCGCCCGGCGCGTCGCCGAGCCTGGCCCGCAGCGCGACGGTGACGGCCGAGCGGGGCGCGGTCGCCGCCAGGCAGACGCGCAGCCCGAGGTCCACGGCGATCGGCCGGGGCGGGTCGGCCCGCAGGTCGTGCCCGATCCGCCGGACCTGCTCCAGCCGGGTCCGCACCGCTTCAAGGGGGAACTCCTCGCCGCAGCGGCCGCGCAGGGGGTCGATCGCCACGTCGGCCTCGTACCAGCCGCCGGTCCAGGCCAGGTCGGTGGCCGCGCTCTGGACTCCCGGCTGGGCCGCGGCGATCGTGGCGTAGTCCTCGGCGGTGACCGCCCGTACCAGGCGGTGCCGGTAGGCGGTGGGGCCGAGCAGGCGGGCGTCGGCGACCGGTTCGGGGTCGATGCCGCCCGTGGCGGCCAGCGGGTTGCGCACGCCGGTCACCGGCACCGCGACGGGGCACGAGGCGACCAGGTGGGCCACCGCCTCGGGGCCGACGTTGCCGGCCGTCCCGTTGCCGACCCGCAGGCGCAGGTCGAACCGCTGGCCGGGGCGGACCCCGCGGCCGTACCGGCCGTCGCCGAAGCGCAGGTGCGAGCCGCCCTCGTCGTCCACCTCGACGACGACGTGCCGGTCCTCGGGGCCGCTGCCGATCAGGTCGGCCCGCACCGTCCACGTCTCGCAGTCGGAGGTGAGCCACAGCTGGGCCAGTGCCGTACGCGGGTCCTGGGTGAGTGCGGCCGCGGCGGGGCCGGCGGCGACCGGTTCGGCGGGGTCGAGCCCCGCGCCGGTGCCCCAGGTGGCGGCCACCTCGGCCGCGTCGGCGGCGTCCAGCGGCAGGCCGAGGCGGGCCTGGGCGGTCAGCCTGGCCAGCCTGGCGAGCCGGCGCGGCCCGGGCGCGGCGCCGTCGAGGGGGCCGGTGGGGATGCGGGCCAGCGTCAGGGCCTGGCCTTCCGCGACGGTCTCGGGAGCGGGGTAGGGCGCCCGGCGGGTGAGCGGCGCGTGCGGCAGCACGGGCTCGAAGCGCACCCGTACGGGGTCGCGCTCCGGGCGGCCGAGCCCCTCGCACCGCACGGGGCCGGGCTCCCCTCCGGGCACGGCCAGCGTGCCGGTCTCGGTGGCGCCGTGGTCGACGAGGACCACGTTCGCCCTGGCCACGCTCACGTCCTCGAACAGGCAGCACTCCTCGCCGCCGATGGCGGCCAGGCACAGGTCGAACGTCAGCGCGTCGGCGCACGCCCAGCTCACCCGGAGCAACGGCTGGTCGTACACCGGGTCGTCGAGCTCCTCGACCTCGGTCAGCCGTACGGCCTGGCGGTGGGTGACGTCCGCGTCGCCCGGCACCCCGGTCAGCGGACCGCGTACCTCCTCGAAGATCACCACGTCGCCGGGGCACAGGCCGAGCAGCCGATGCGACCGCTCCTCGTCGCACCAGCCGTCCACCAGCGTCGCGGCCGTCGCGCCGCGCGGCAGGCAGCACTCCTCGCCGCCCCAGGTCCACAGCCGGATGCGGTTGCGGGCGGGGCTGACGGCCACGTCGTGCGCCGGCACCGGCTCGTACACCTGGTAGCCGCCGCCGGGCGCGAGGCGGCGCAGCTCGCCTTCCGAGACCATCGGGCGGCCGCCGAGCGCCGGGACCGCCGTCACGAACCGGTAGGTGCCCGCGTGCAGCACCCCGGGCTCCTCGACCTCCAGGTGGACCCAGGTGCGCGCGTTGCAGCCGTCGTGCATCCGGTAGTCGACCAGCCGCAGGTGCCGCCGCACCGACGTCCGCAGCCGGGCCGTGCCCAGGTACGCCTCGGTGGCCACCGCGTCCTGGCGGTAGGAGAGCTGGTCGCCGACGTAGGCGAGCAGCTCGACGAGCGTGACGCCCAGGTCGGGGATCTGCCGGTCGGTCCAGGCGGGGGAGGTCAGCGCGAGCCGGTCCAGGATGAGCCGCCGGAAGCTCGCGTAGTCCTTGGCCAGGTAGTCGATGACCGCCCGGTCCTCCTCGCCCGGCGGGCAGGGCGCCGCCGCGCCGCAGTCGCTCTCCTCGCCGCAGTCGCCGGCGAAGGTGAAGGCGGCGCGGGCGTACCGGGGGTCGAGGTCCTGCGCCCCGGCCAGCTCCACCTCGTACGGCGAGCGGTCCCCGACCCGGTCGAGGTGGACGACCAGCTCGTCGTAACGACCGGCCCGCGAGGCGACCACCTCGACGTGGACGGCCCGCACCACGCGCCCAGGCCCGGTGACGGCGACGTCGTCCGCCTCCGGCGCGGGCTCGGGTGCCTTGCCGAACAGCAGCAGCCGCAGCGTGCGCGCCTCGTTGTCGACCTGCACGCCCGCGATGCCGCCCCACCCGCAGGCGCGGTCCCGTTCCCGCCGCGCGCGGGGCGGGCAGCCCTCGTCGGCCGTCATGGCCCGGTCCTCCGTTCGACGGTGACCGAGTTGAGCTCCCCGGTCAGCAGCAGCACGTACGCCACCGACACCAGCAGCGCCCCCTCCTCGGCCCGCACGTCCACGCGCTCGACCCGCAGGTCGTCGGGCAGCCACTGCTGCAGGGCGGCCTGGAGTGTGTACTCCACGGCCCCGGCCAGCTCGGGGCTGTTGGGGGCGAAGACCAGCCGCAGGACGCCGGTGCCGAAGTCGGGCCGGTTGACCCGCTCCCCCGGGATCGTGAACAGCAGCTGCTCGACCATGTCGCGCACGTGGTCCTCGTCCGTGGTGGTGGCCGACCTGCCGTGCGCGTCGACGTGGAAGGGGAAGTCCAGGTGAGTGCTCATGACCCCGCCGCCCTGAGCTGCGTCGAGGTGATGACCGGCGTGCCCTGGGGGGCCTTGGCCGCCGACTGGCTGACACCGGCGCCGGGCCCCGCGGGTTCGAGCACGACCGGTTTGCCGAGCACGAAGACCCGGGTGGAGGCGGCCAGGGCGAAGTCGACGGTGACGCAGGGGCTCGGCGGAGTCGCGCCCGACAGCGAGCAGCCCGCGACCGCGACCACGTCGGCGACGGTCACCACCGGCGCGCCCCCGGCCAGCACCACGGTCTGGCCGGGGACGATCGTGGCCTTGCCCTGGTGCAGGCAGGTCACCTGCGAGGCGACCGTCAAGAGGAAACCCGGCATCGTCGGCACTCCTCTCAGGCCGGCTTCACGACGAGCGCGCCGTTGTTGATGTTGACGAGGCCGACGAGGTTGATGGCCGGCGCGGTGATGGTCACGCCCGAGGTGTCGACCGTGATGGCCGCCGACTGGGACTGCAGCAGCACGCCGCTGCCCTTCATCGGGGCCACCGGGGTGTCGGACAGGGCGATCTTGCTCTTGCCGACGGTCTCGATCAAGAGCGCGGGCGCCTTGGGGGTCAGCAGCTTGGCGGTGGCGGGCGGCTCGGCCGGGCTGCCCCAGAAGAAGCCCACCCAGATGGGATGATCGGGGTTGCCCTGCTCGAACTCCACCCAGACCCCCGCACCCGGCGGCGGCACGGCGAAGAAGCCCATCTGCAGCCCGGCCAGCGGCACGCACGGCATCGCCCACGACGACGGCAGCAGGCCGAGCACGTCGGGCACGCTCACCAGCAGCCGCCCCTTGCCGAGGGGGTCGTAGTTGTCCAGCACCGCGCCCCGGTACTTGCCGTAGAAGCGTTTGGTGCCCGGCGGCTCGGCGTCCTCGCGCTCGGCGGGGCCGAAGAAGCCGGGGGACTCGACGTACCCGAGCTCGTCCATGTTCATGGCAGGTCCTTAGGAGAGGGGCAGGAACGCGTTGCGGGTCAGGGTGAACTGCTGGGTGTAGCCGCCGCGCGTGATGTCGTGGGTGACGCTCTTGACGAAGTACGTGCCGTCGTAGCCGAGGCTCGCGCCGCGCACGGTGACGGGACGGCGGGCGCGCAGCGGCTGGCCGTAGCGCAGTACGTCCAGCGTGCCCTGGCCGCCGATGACCTCGTAGCTGTCGGCGGCCCTGGCCAGCGCGACCCCCGCCGCCTGCAGGGGTGACAGCTTGGCCAGGCCCCTGACCACCGACGCCTTCAGCGGCAGCGGCTTGCGGGCGCCCATGGGCGGGTTGACCGGGGTGATGTCCGGGATCGGGACGGGGATGGGGAACTTGGTGACGGGCTCCTGGATCAGCGCCACGTACTGCGTCGCGGAGAACCCGTCGAAGGTGAACGTCAGCGTCTCGATGTTGGTGGTCGCGTCGGCGTTGGCCCACAGGGCCGGCTGCGGCGGCCCGGCCTTGACCAGCGGACCCCAACAGGCGAAGTTGACGCCGGGCGCCGGCCCCGGCTCGATGAAGAACTGGTAGCCGACCTGCGCCGCGAGCGCCTTGACGTAGGCCAGGTCGGTGCCCTGCTGGGCGGGGACGGACTCCAGCGGGTTCGGGGTGGTCAGGTAGACGCTCGGCACGATCTTCGGGACGAGCCCGTACATCGGATATTTGGCGCAGATCACGGCGACCCGCGCCTCCGGCGGCAGCCCCACGTACGGGACGCCGGTGAAGTCGACGATGTCCATCATCCGGGAGACGTCCTCGCCGGTGAGCGTCAGCCGCGCCTGGCCGGGCTCGGCGGACGGCGTCACCTCGTGCCGGGTGATGACGCCGTCCATCAGCACGGTGGCCTGGCCTCTGATCGTCACGACGATCTGCGCCCTGGCCGGCGGGTCGAGCGCCCCCGAGGGCAGCAGCTCGCGGAACAGCAGCGACCGCTTGCCCATGCCGAACGACAGCCGGAACCCGCCCGGCTGTCCCACCCCCTCGCTCACCTGCACCGACAGCAGCGCGTCCACGACCTCGCGCGGCACCTGCTCGGCCAGCACCGCGCCGAGCCTGAGCGACAGCAGCAGCTCAGAAGCCATGCGGGCTCCCGGTGGTCGCGGTGGGCAGCGCGACGTCCAGCCGCCGTCCGGGGCGGGCGGCGAGGTCGGCGGGGTCGAGCACCAGGCTGGCGTCCGCGATCTGCCAGAAGCGCTCGGGGTCGTCGAGGTGCAGCGCGGCGATCCGGTCCAGCCGGTCGCCGTCGCGCACCACGTGCACGGCGATCACGGTGAGCGTGCGCCGGTCCGGCAGGAACCTGCGGCGGACGTACGGGATCGGCTCCCCGCCCTCCGGCCGGTGGGTCGCGATCTCGATCCCGTGGTAGCGGCTGGTCGCGGTGAACATCAGGTGCCTCCTGGCGGGCCGTCGAGGCCGAGGGTGCGCAGCTGGTCGGACGGGTGCAGCGCGGCCAGCTGCTCGCGGCGCCGCTGGTGGCCGAGGAACAGGCCGCTCCCCCGGTGGGTGAACCCCAGGTCGTCGACGGTGAGGATGCGCATCGACAGCGACACCTTGGCCCTGATCGGGTTGAGGTTGGAGTCGAACGCCTCCTCCGTGACGGTGAACTCGGTGAGCCTGACCGGCACCACGCGGTCACGGCTCCACACGAAGACCGTCAGCGGCGACTCGACGGGGACGATCTCGAAAGCGCCGTTGCGGGCCGCCTCGTCCTGCGCGATCAGGGCGCCGGCCGTCGGGTTCACCAGCAGGTCCAGCGTGGCCAGGACGGGCAGCAGGCCGTGCGCGGCGACGGCGTCGTTGCCCGGCGCGAAGGGGTCTTCGAGCTGCGTCGTCGCGTCGAGTTCCGCCTCGAGCTTGATGGTCTCGTGGGCGGGCCCGCGCAGCCGCAGCGCCTCGCTGCGGTCGCCGGGCTCGGCGCCCACGCCCTGGGGCTGGAGCGTGCGGGTGATGGTGTCCGGGTTGTACTGCAGGGTGATGACCCTGAGCACCGTGCCGTTGGCGGGGTCGAGCAGGACGAGCCCGCCCCTCGGCACCACGGGCGTCCCCGGTGCGAACTGCGCGCTCACCGCTGCCCGCCTCCCGCCAGTCCCTGGATCCCGGCGACGACGGCCTGTGCCAGCCCGGGCGTGGAGCCGTCGGCGGCGTCCACGCTCAACCGCCGCCGGGCGGCCTTTTGAGTGGGCCCGTCCGCCAGATCCCGCCGTACGGCCTCGGCCAGAGCCTCGATGAGCTCCTGCCGGGAGTGGCCGGCCGACTCCAGCACGACCCTGTCGATGTGCAGCACGATGCGCGTCACCGGCCCACCCGCTCGGGGTGCGGGACCGTCAGCGGCAGGCCCAGTTTGCGGAATTCCGTCCGCGCCGCGGTGAGCACCGTCGCGGTGTCGACGGGCCCGCCCGCGTCCGCGGCGAGGAACGCGGCGCCCAGCACGATCGCCTGTACGGCGGCGCCCGTGACCGGCAGGTCCACCAGCGCGTCGAGGTCGAGGTCGCCGAGCGGCACGCCCGCCGGGAAGGCCGCCGACCACAACCGTCTGCGCTCTTCCCGCCCCGGCATCGGGAAGTCGACGACGAACCGCAGCCGCCGCAGGAAGGCCGGGTCCAGCGCGGCACGCAGGTTGGTGGCCAGCACCGCCACCCCCTCGTAGGCCTCCATCCGCTGGAGCAGGTAGCTGACCTCGATGTTGGCGTAGCGGTCGTGGCTGTCACGCACCTCGCTGCGGCGCCCGAACAGCGCGTCGGCCTCGTCGAACAGCAGCAGCGCGCCGCCGTCCTCCGCCGCGTCGAAGACCCTGCGCAGGTTCTTCTCGGTCTCGCCGATGTACTTGTTGACCACGGCCGACAGGTCCACGCGGTAGAGGTCCTGGCCGAGCTCGTGGGCGAGCACCTCGGCCGCGAACGTCTTGCCCGTCCCGCTGGGGCCGCTGAACAGCGCGGTGACCCCGTTGCCGCGCTGCCTGCGCTCCCCGTACCCCCAGGTGGACATGACCGTGGCGCGGTGCCGCACCTGTGCGACGAGCCCGCGCAGCAGGTCCGTCTGCTCGCCGGGCAGCACCAGGTCCTCCCACCTGGCCTGCGGCACCGTCCGCTGGGCCAGGGCCTCCAGCCTCGGCCTGGCCGAGGTGCGGCAGGCCGCCCACAGGCGCGCCCGCCCGTCGGGGGCGTCGAGCACGGGCCGCAGGGCGGTGGCGATGCGGTGAACGGCGGGCACGCTCAGCCGGAACTGGCCGGCCAGCGTGCGCGGCACCCCCTCCAGGGGCAGCCCGGTCGCGGCCGACCACAGCTCGGCCTGCTCGGCGAGGGTCGGCCGGATGACGTCCACCACCGACGTGGCCCGGTCGGTGACCGGCCACACCTCGCGCGTGGCCAGCAGGACGAGCCCGCCCACCTGGGACAGGAACCGCCGCAGCGCCGCGGCCGTGACGGGGTCGTACAGGTCGGCGTCCACGGCGTCGAGCAGCAGCGCCATCGGCAGCAGCAGGCTTTCGCGCTGCCAGAGCCTGGCCACCAGGTCCTGATCAGCCCCCGCCGCCACGAGCGCGCCGACCGGCAGGTGGTACAGCTCGCGGTTGAGCAGCGCCATGGCTCGTACGGCGACCAGCTCGCAGCTCGGCTCGTCGCCGCCGAGCAGCTGGATCACCGGGAAGCGCCCGTCGGGCGTGTCGGTCAGCGCCGCACCGACCAGGGCGTCCACCGCGGCCTGCGAAGAGGCGGGCAGCCCGAGGCCCGCCGCCGGGTCGGGGCGGTGCTCGACCAGCCCCGTCAGCCGCTCGTCGAGCCGGTTGAGCCCTCTGACCAGGTCGACGATCCGGTCGTCGGCCCGCAGCGGCACGGCGGCCAGCGGCTGGGCTCCGGCGCCCACGGGCTCCACCAGCCGCCAGAAGCGCAGGCCCCGCTCGGGCGAGAGCACGTCCCAGCGGGCGTCGTCGAACAGGCGCAGCGCCAGGGCGAAGGTGGGCGCGGGCTCCCCCTGCGCCGCGGCGATCAGCGCGGTGATGCCGGGCTCGATCGCGGGTGCGGCGCACAGCAGCAGCACGTCCCGTTCGAAGTCGCTCAGCCCCAGGCGCTCGGCGATCTGCACCAAGGCCGGCGCCCCGAGCCCCGCCATCGCCCGAGCCGCGGCCTCCCGCGCCCCCGCCATCGCCTGAGCCGCACCCTGCCGCGCATCCGCCCCCTGCGCCGCTCCTCGCCGCGCGTCCGCCGACGCCTGCGCCGCAGGCTCCCGCGCTGCCGCTTCGTCGGTGGAGCGCGCGGCGGCGGTGCGGGGCCCGGCGGAGCGATCACGGGTCCTGAGCCACCCCCTCCTCGTCCCGAGCGGCTCCGGCTCAGACCGCCGGGTGGGACTCGGGGCCTGCGGGGTGAGGGCGGCAAGGCGGACGGCCAGCCAGTCCAGGGACGCCTTCAGGTAGGCGCCGTTGGCCTGCTCCCAGGTGGGCGCGTCGGTCATGGGATCACCACCTCCGCCGTGGGACCGGTCTTGAAGGCACCGGTGGCGCGGTCGACGATGTCGGTGTCGACGCCGTCCACCCGGACCCGGACCTTGTACGTGCCAGGCGGGATCGGGGCCGCGACCGAGAGCGTGCCGGTGGCCGCGGTCAGCAGGGGCACCGGCAGGTGCAGGCCGCCCACGAGGACGGCCGCCTGCTGGCCGACCGACACCGGATCGGCGACGGTGGCGGTCACCGTGGTCCTGGCCGGGGTGCCACCGGCCGGGGTGGCGGCGAGGGCGACGATCTCGGGGGCGACGGCCAAAGGGACCTCGTTGGTGGGCACCCCGCCGGACGCGGGCGTCAGGGAGATCGCCCACGGTCCGGCGGGCAGCCCGGAGGCGGGCAGCGCGACGGCGACGTCGGCCGTTCCCGGAGAGGGGAGGTGGACCTCGGCCGTGGCCGGCACCCGCAGGTGACGCAGGTGGGCCACGAGGGCGCCCGCCGGGAGGTTGCGGACGGTCAGCGTGACGGTCTCGCCGGGCAGCGCGACCGGGCTCCCCGGCACGCCGTACCGGATGCCGGTGAGCGCCGGGAAGGGCGAGGCGGCGTCCGGGTGGGCGACCGGCGACCTGCCGTCGGGGCCGCGCTTGAGCACGGGCAGCGGCGCGGTGCCGGGCGCGGGGTTGTCGATGAGCACCGCCGAAACCTGGTACGACGCCGAGACCCGGTACGGCGTGGCGAACGCGGTCCACATCTTGGCGATGTCGTCCTGGCTCAGCGACTCGAAGCTGACCTTCACGTTCTCGAGCTGCAGGTGCAGGTCGCTGCCCGGCAGCGGGATCGCGGTGGCGGCCCGGATCTCCTCCCCCGGCAGGATCGGGGTGTCGTGCAGCGCCAGCATCGCGGCGCCGAGCAGCTCGTGGGCGGTGCCCTCGTCGTTGCTGTAGGCGGCCAGCAGGTAGTGCAGGACCAGCGGGAGCAGTGGCCTCGGCGACTCCCCGGGCGGCGAGCCGGGCGGGTCGGCGTTGCGGAAGGAGGGGTGCATGTCGGTGCGGTACAGGAACAGGTTCACGTGGTCGCCGTTGACCTCGTCGGGCGCGCGGTCCGGCGGCACGATGGTCACCTGCGGGCCACCGAGCCGGTTGAAGATCCTGGCGCGCAGCGCGGCGGTCACGGCGGCGATGGCGAGGGAGTTGCTCATGCCAGCTCCCCTTTGCCCCGGCTGCGCAGGTACGCCTGGAGCACCGAGGCGTGGTCCTTGCGGGGCGGCTTGGGCTGGGGGGCGGCCTGGGCCTGCGGGGCGCGTACCTCGAGCCGCCCGATCGAGATCTCGACCACCGGGGGCGCGGAAGCGTCCTGTGCCGCCTGCGCACGCGAAGGCCGCGCCGGCGCGGCGAGCACGGGGCCCGCGGCGACCCGCAGCAGAGGAGCGCCCGCCGCGCGCCCGGCCTCGGCGATGGCGGGGACCGGCGAGTCGGGCTGGTGAGCGGGGATGTGCGGCGGCGGGGTGGCGGCGGCGGGGCGCCCCACGTGCGGCCCCCGGATCGCGACGGCTGGATCCACCGCACCGGGCCTGGTCACCGACGGCTCCGGCGCGGGTGCGGGAGCCTGCCCGTGATCGGCTTCTCGAGGGCTGGATCGTTCCATCTCGATCTCGCGTTCCTCGTGCGACTCCTCTACCGCGGGCCGTTGGAGTCCCCGCCTGGTCACGGGAACGTCCGGCGGCCGGGATGCGGGGCCGGGGTCCGGAACGTCGGAGAAGGCAGGCGGCTCGGCCTCGGCGTGGCTCGTCGGCGGGTGGTCCTCGAACAGCGAGGCCGGGCGGGGGCGGATGCCGGTCACCGGTTCGCGGCTGCGCGTGATCAGCCGCTGCACCAGGCCGCTCACGATCTCACCAGCCCCAGGTAGCACTGCCGCCGCCAGGCGCTCAGCGCGAGCACCTGCGGCTCGGTCCAGCCGTAGGCGGCGGCCAGGTCGTGCACCTCCAGCAGGGTCCTGCGGCACCAGCCGTCCAGCTCCGACCACAGGTAGCTGACGATGTCGAAGGACTCGGCCCACTCCCGCCCGCAGTCGGGGCACGACAGGCACAGCTCGACGTCCAGCAACGGGTCGGCCGCGGCCCAGGCGGCGGCCGCCTTCCCGGCGTCCCCCGCTTCGGAGCAGCGGCCGACGAGGGCCTCGCACGGGTCGCGGTCGGACAGCGCGGCGGCGACGTCGGCGCTGGTGGGCAGCCGGCACGGTGCCGAGGACGGCGGGTCGAGCAGCTGCTCCTGGTCGAAGGAGACCTCCACGTCCGTGCCGCACTCCGGGCACGTGGACACGCCGTCCAGGCTGGAGCCGAACAGCGCGGCACGCAGCTCGAACAGAGCCCGGTCGCGCTGCCCGATGGTCAGGTGGGCCAGCTCGCCCGGGGAGCGGCCCGTACCGGCCGCGAGCAGGGCGAGGCCCCGCTCCAGCGGCGTGCGGTCCCAGCCCGCCTCCCACGCGTCGAGCAGCTCAGCAGCACCGGCCACCACAGTCACCGGACCGCCCCTCAGGAGTCCTGCTCGGTGGGCTCGGTGACGCTCAGGTCGCGTACCCATCCCTCGTTCTCCAGCTTCAGGTGCTGGATCGCGATGGCGTTGGCGTTGGCGTCGAGGTCGGGCAGCGCCTGGAACTCCGACACCCAGCAGCGGAAGACCTGGTACGCCAGCACCTTCTGGCCCGCCTCGTTGTAGACCTCGATGACGAGGTCCTTCCTGAAGGAGGCCAGCGCCACCTCGCGGTCGCGCTGGTCGGGGCCCGCCTGGGCGTTGGCGTAGTTCCACACCTTGTTGGCCCACTGCTCGAACTCGGGGTCGTGGGTGACCCCGCGTTCCAGCGTGATCGGCTCGTACTTGGTGCGGCCCGGCGACTTGCGCGCGCTGGAGTGGTCGCCGCCGTCGCGGTGCTCGACCACCTCCGTGGTCCGGCGCAGGGCGCTGACCTTGCTGATCCCGGCGACGTACTTGTTGTCCCACTTCACCCGGAACTTGAAGTTCTTGTACGGGTCCAGGCGAGTGGTGTTGACGGAGAACTGAACCATGTCGCTCCTAGGGACTGGCCGATCGTCAGGCGTCGGGACGCTTCTGCTGGATCCGGATGCGCACGAACTCGGCGGGTTTCAGCGGCTGGAAGCCGACGTCCACGTTGACGACGCCGACGTCGATGTCGGCCTGCGGGTTGTTCTCCCTGTCGCACTTGACGAAGTACGCCTCCCGGGCCGTCCTGCCCTGGAAGGCGCCCTGGCGGAACAGGCCGTCCATGAAGGCGCCGACGTTCAGCCGGATGGAGGCCCACAGCGGCTCGTCGTTGGGCTCGAACACCACCCACTTGGTGGCGCGGAACAGCGTCTCCTCGATGAACAGCGCGAGCCTGCGGACGGGGACGTACTTCCACGGGTCGCCCACCTCGTCGTTGCCCCGGCAGGTCCGCGCCCCCCACAGCACGTGCGAGTAGACGGGGAACGTGCGCAGGCAGTTGACGCCCAGCGGGTTGAGGCCGCCGTTCTCCGCGTCGGTCAGCGCCACGGTCGCCGAACGTACGCCCGCCAGCGCCGCGTCCACCCCCGCCGGCGCCTTCCACACCCCGCGCAGGGTGTCGGTACGGGCGAACACCCCGGCCACGGTGCCGATGGGCCCCACGGTCAGGTCGGGACCGCCCGCCGGGTCGGAGATCGTGAGGCGCGGGTAGAAGACGGCGGCGTTGCGTCCGGCGACGCCGGTGACCGGCAGCCCCGCGCCCGCCCCCGAGGTCGCGTTGGCGACGCTGGTCCAGGAGAAGGGCGGATCGAGCAGCAACATCGCCCTGCGGTCCACGCACAGCCGGGCCGCCGCGTCGATCACCGGCGCCCAGCGGGCGTCCCTGTCGTCAGCGGTCGGGGACGCGGGGGGCGCGAGCTGCGGCGGGATCACCAGCAGGTTGAAGATCGGCACGTCGAGGAGGGCCTGCATGCCGGTGCGCCGGACCGGGTCGCCGATCACGTCGACGGGGTTGAGCGTCACGTCGGCCGCCTGGGTGACGGTTTTGTCCCCTTCGGCGGGCCGCCTGTCCACCGCGCTGCCGTCGGCCGGCCCGACCAGCCTGGAGGTCTCCAGCGCCCGGTCCAGCCACCTGCCGCGCAGGGCCGGGTCGGTGGAGATCTCGTACGTCTCGGTCACCTTGCCGGAGACCTTGATCGTCAGGGTGTAGTGCTTGCTGTCGGCGGAGTCGTGCTTGACGGTCGCCGTCAGCGTGTTGCCCGCCGTGCCCGGGGTCCTGGCCCGCAGCTTGACGCCGTCGCCGAGGTCGACGGTGGCGTGCTGGGTGTCGGCGCCGACCCGTACGACGATCGCCTTGGCGCCGCCGTTGAGGAAGAACTGGTAGACCGCGTAGCTCAGCTCGCTGCCGGTCCACAGCCCGCCGAAGGTGCTGTCGTACTCGGTCCAGCTGTTGATCGTCGTCGGGGTGCGCGGCCCTTCCAGAGCCAGGCCGACGAACGCCGCCACGGACGTGTCGACGCCGACGATCGGCCGGACCGCGCTCTCGATCTCCTCAAGATAGACACCGGGATAGGTGAATCTCGTCGCCATCGGCCTTCCTCGTCCCGTAGCCGCAGAGCCTCTGCCGGTAGTGTCGGCCGCAGCCATAACCCAGCCGTCACCCCGCCATCACTGCGCCATCACCCAGCTCCCAGGCGATGCGGTTCCCGCGGCCCTCCCCCGGGCCGCGCTGCCCGTGGGTGCGTGACACTTGCCGGCCCCGAATCGCCGATCGGGCACACTCGTCCTATGCGTAACGGACGGCTCTTCACCATCGTGGGCGGGATCTTCGGTCTGATCGGGCTGGTGCTGCTCTGCGTCGGCATCGCGCTTGCCGCCTCCACGGCGGGTTTCCTGGCCTCGGCCGGACGGACCGACGGGACCGTGGTCGCGCTGGACGCACGGACCAGCACGACACGGAGTTCCGACGGCCACACCCGCCGCACCACGTTGTGGTACCCGACCGTGGAGTTCACCGTGGGCGGCAGGCAGTACGCGTTTCAGAGCTCCACCGGCACCAACCCGCCGTCCCATGACAAGGGCGAAAGCGTACCCGTCGCCTACGACCCGGACGATCCGTCCGATGCGCGGATCGCGTCGTTCTCGTCAGCGTTCCTCGCCCCGCTGATCGTCGGCGGGCTGGGTGTGGTGTTCACACCGATCGGTACGGTCTTGTTCGTCAAGGGACGGCGGATCACCCGGCTGCGAGCCTGGCTCCGGGAGCAGGGCCGGCAGGTGTGGGCGGAGATCGAGCATGTCGGACGCGACTTCAGCGTGCGGGTGAACAACCGGCACCCCTACGTCGTCCATGCGACGTGGCAGGATGAGCGGACAGGCCGGACATACACCGCAGCCAGCGACTACCTCCCCGACGACCCAGGTCCTCGTCTGCGGGGGCAGACCCGCGTTCGCGTGCTGTACGACGCCGCCGACCCGGATCGCAACCTGATCGACCTGGACGCCCGTCCATCCCCTTCCTGACGGACAAGGGGTATCGGCAGGGGCGTGGAGGACGGGCGGTCCATCCGCGCTGGGGCGGCGTGGCCAGAACGGTCCCGCTGGGCCCTGGGCCGCGGATCAGGGCTGGGACGCCGCCGTGAGCTTCGCGATATCGGGGGCGTAGACGGTCATCCAGTGCGGATGCAGCCGGTAGTAGACCACGTCGTTGTCCCAGTCGAAGGGGTCGTCGCCGTAGAAGTCCTTGAAGTACGCGAGCAGGTCCGGCCAGTCCGCGGCCGGCTCGCCATCGTCGGGGTTGAGGATCTCCACCGTGCCGTGCGTGAACACGCCCAGATCCTCCCCGCGCATGTGCGCGACGCTGGCGGCGGGGCGGGCGGCGAGATGGCGGGCCTTGGCGGCGGTGCGTGCCGTGCCGAAGTGCCACTTGCCGTGCAGGAAGTGCCCGTCCGCGCCGCTGATCCGCGGCTCGCCCTTCGCCGTCACGGTGGACAGGGCGAGCGTGCACATGCCGGTCAGGATCCGGGTGAGCTGCTCCGCGGTCAGGGTTCGCTCGGTGACGATCGAGCGCAGGTGCGAGGTGGAACGGGAGAGGGAGGCTTCGAGGAGAGCCTGGAGCTCTTTGAGCTCTTCGGGCGTTTCGCGCATTGAGGTCCTTATCTATCCGTGGGCCGGTCCGCGTCCGCCATCGACGCGGACCGGTGAACCCATGCTCGACCCGAAACCCGACACCTTGTGTCCTATTTCTTCACCGTCATCGCCCTGAAGTGATCGCCGGCTCCCGGTGCTCTTGCCGCGGCGGCGCCAGCCGTTCGTGGAATCCGCCGTCCGGGGACCGCACGATGATGCCGGTCTCCACTCCGTGCTCGGCCACGTCGCGATCCGTCTGCTGAAGTGCCAGGCAGATCCACCGGGTGACGACGAAGGCGATGACGGGGCCGATGACCACGGCGTACCTGAAGAAGATCGTCACAGCATCGACGGTGAGCTGGAACTGGTGGGCGAACTGGTCGTTGGCCGCGGCTGCCCACAGCAGGCCGTAGAACGTGACGCCGGCGACCGCGACGGCCGTCTTCACCGGCGTCTCGCGGGGACGGTCGAGCAGGTCCTGCGCGTGCTTCTCGCGGGCCAGGCGGCTCGTCGTCTTGGGCCGGCCCAGCGCGTCACGGCGGCTGCGTCGCGAGACGAGGAAGCGCTCGGCCATCGGGTAGGCGGCCAGGGCGGTGAAGAAGACCCCCGGGATCACCAGTGTGGGGACGATGACCGCGAGGCTGAGCGTGTAGTCCCCGATGGTGAGCTCCCACCCGGGCATGATCCGGAGGGCGCCGTCGAGGAACCCCATGTACCAGTCGGGAACCGAGCCAGCCGAGATCTGCGTCGGTGTCGCCGGGCCGTACAGCCATATGGGGGCGATCTGGAACCCGAACCCGAGGATGATCAGCATGCCGACCGTCGCGAACGCCATCATCGGGCGTGCGCTCCGCCGCACCGGCAGCGAGGCGACGAACCGGGAGTGGCCGTGGCGGCGTACCAGCAGTTCACGAGCGATCAGCAGGCCGGCCATGACGACCGCGACCAGCAGGTGGCCCCCGTACATGACGGGAATGACCCTGTCACCGGGGAAGTCCGGGCCGAACAGCAGCGACAGCGCCCAGGTGCCCACCACGGGGATGGACTGGACAACCGACTTCATCAGCCACAGGCTCCCGCCCGACAGCAGGTCATCAGGCAGGGCGTTGCCGGTCTCGCCCGCGGCCATGCCCAGCGCCAGCAGCACCACCCAGATCAGCCACTGCCCGGTGCGCGGGCGGCGGAACGCGCCGGTGAGGAACATGCGCAGCAGTTGCAACACGACGGCCGCCACGAAGACGAGCGCCGCCCAGTGGTGGACCTGGCGGATGAGCAGGCCGCCCCGGACCTCCAGGCTCAGGTGCATGGTCGAGTCGAAGGCCTTGCTGACGAAGAGTCCGCGCAGCGGGCCGTACGAGCCGTCATAGGTCACCGCGGACATGCTGGGGTTGTAGAACACCATCAGCACCGCCCCGGTCACCGCCAGAACGACGAACGACCAGACGGCGATTTCCGCGAACATGAACGACCAGTGGGAGAACTGAAACGAGCGGCGCTTGGCCAACAACGAACGCATTTGGGCCCCCTATCCGTGCCTCACCCCTCAAGACGAAATCGGGCCGGGGGATGTGACATCGATGAGGCGTCGGCGACGGTGATTCACGTCACCCCGGGCCCGACCGTCCTACCGGCGCGCCGCCGAACTGCCGCAGGCCTACCCCGATAGGAGTGCATGATGACAGGCGATGGGCCTGGGTCGGGTGCGAGGCGCGCGTCGATCTCGGAGGGCCGCCCTGACACCATGCCCGATTCCAGGAAAACGGCGGATTTCGCCGAGGCCCCAACCGTTCACCGTCTCTCGGGCGTCTTGTCTATATGACGGACTCCGAGGCGTTCGAGGCCTTCGTCGCCGCCTGGCACCCGCGGCTGCTGCGTGCCGCCATCCTCATCAGCGGTGACAGGCATCTGGCCGAGGATGTGCTCCAGGATGCCCTGATCAAACTGGCGCGCCGCTGGTCGAAAGTGCATACCGACCCGGTCAATTACGTACGTACCACCCTGTACAGGGAAGTGGCGTCCAGGTGGCGGAGGCGACGGGAATTCGTCTACGGGGAGCCGCCCGAGCTGGCGGATCACGACACCTCGGGAGCGTCGGACCTGAAGGTGGTGTTCGCCCGCGCGCTGGCCAGGCTGCCGGTGAAGCAGCGGGCGGTGCTGGTGCTGCGCTTCTACGAGGACCTGCCCGTCGGGGAGGTCGCCGCGATCCTCCGGGTCTCGACCGGGACGGTGAAGAGCCAGACGCACGCGGCGCTGAAGCGGTTACGCGAGGTCGCTCCCGAGCTGGAAGAGGTGCTGATATGACGGACCAGACGCTGCGGGAGCTCTTCGACGACCTCGCCGAGACTCTGCCTGAGGGGCCGTCCCGCGCGGGCGAGCTGTGGCGGCAGGGCACGCGCAGCCGTTCCCGCCGCCGGTGGACGGTGGTCGCGGCGGTCGCGGCGGTCGCCGCGCTCGTCGTGGTGGAAATCGTCGTGTCCCCGGAGCCGGTCCAGCGCGGCATCGCCGTGTACCCCAGCGTCACACCCACGACCCCGACCCCGCCCATGGACACGGCGCCGCCACCCAGCGATGAGGCGGGGTTGCCCACGCTGGCGACCGCACTGCCGGAGAGGTGGGCCGACATCCCGGTTGTGGCCGCGGTTTCCGGGTCCGTTCTGGCGCTGGCCGAGTTCGGCGACGGGCGGATCTACATGATGAAGTCCGACGGCCGCGTCCCTCTCGATGTGAAACTGGCTGACTCCCGGGACTCCGCCGGCAACGGCGGGACGCCGCTGAAGCCCAACTCGCTCTCCCCCGACGGGACGATGGCCGCCTTCCCGCAGAAGAACGAGGTGGTGGTCGTCGACCTCGTGATCGGCCAGGCCAGGCGCTACCCGGTGCCGGGGTTCAACGAGGTGGTGCTCTGGCGCGGCGAGCAGCTCCTCGTCGAGCAGGAGGAGGCGGACTACCTGCTCGACCTGGCCACGGGGAAGGTGCGGCGGCAGGCGTACAAGGGCTTCACGGGTGTCGCGGGCTACCGCGACCTCAGGATCGTCTCGCCCGGCGAAGGCGGCCGGACGGTCATCCAGGAGGGCGGGTCGGAGGTGGTGCTGGACGTCCGGGGCATCACCGACGAGGGCAGCATGCCCGTGGGCGTCCTGGGCAACCACGGATGGCAGCGCGGCAACCTCGTCGCCAGGTCCGCGTCCGCCCACGGCGACCAGGCGGGGAAAGCCGACGTGGTCGTCGTGGCCGACACCGACACGGGACGGGTGGTCAGGACGCTGCTCCTGCCCTGGGGCGATTCTCCTGACATCAGGTGCGGGAAGAGCGGCTGCCCGGTGCGCGGCTGGATCAGCCAGGACACGGTGATCATCGAGAGCGGGGACAGGTTGCTCGGCTGGAACATCAACACCGGCGCGCTGTCACGCGTCGCCGAACTGCCCGAGGGCGTGACCGCCTACTCCCTGCGCGGTTGGTGAGCAGCCGGACCAGAATGCCAGCCAGCGGCTTATTTCATATGAGCCCTTAAGCAGTGATGACTCGGCCCCTGACCTGGAGTTTCGACAATTCCCGGCTCGCCAGATCAGTAATATGGCTAATTGTGATTCTTACACGGAATGCACACAGACAATCACATACCTTCCGTAACTCCCGTGCAGTGATTAAACTCACACAAATGACGACGCATCTAGCTCGTTACCTCACACCGATGGAGGACAGCTCTCGGTGGGACGGGTTCGAATTCCGGCCTGGCGACATCGTCATCAATTCCCCGGCGAAGTGCGGCACCACCTGGACCCAGATGATCTGCGCGCTTCTGGTCTTCCAGACACCCCAGCTGCCCGCGCCGCTGTCGAGCCTCTCACCGTGGATCGACATGCTCGTACGCCCGAAGCAGGAGGTCTGGGACCACCTGTCCGCTCAGCAGCACCGCCGTTTCATCAAGACCCACATCCCTCTCGACGGCATCCCGACTGATCCGCAGGTCACCTACATCACGGTGGGGCGGGATCCCCGTGATGTCGCCATCTCCCTGCGCAGCCACGGCAAGAACCTCAAACGTGACGTGATCCGCCGGCTGATCCACCAGGCCGCCCACCCCGGCAACGGGGCGGCGGACGCCCCGGTCGACGGCCATGACGAGAGGGACCTCCTCGACGAACGCACGTACTTGTTGCGTTGGGTGGACAACGACGACTCGCCGTACGTCAACCTCGACTCGCTGCGTGCGCTGATCTGGACGCAGAGCCGCGCATGGGTCCGCCGCGAGGAGCCGAACGTCATCCTGCTGCACTACGCCGAGCTCTCCGAGGACCTCCCCGGCCAGATGCGACGGCTCGCCGAACGGCTCGGCATCGAGATCGACGAGAGCAGGTGGCCGGAGCTGGTCGAGGCCGCCACGTTCCAGCAGATGCGAAATCGCGCGACCGAACTCGCACCCGACGAGCAACTCGGCTACATCCGCGATCGCCAACGCTTTTTCCGCAGTGGTAAGTCGGGCCAATGGCAGCAGTTCCTCACCGTTGAGGATCGAGCACACTACGACCGCCGGATAGCCGAGTTCGCGGAGCCCGACTTGCTCGAATGGCTCCATCACGAGACCGCGTGACTGCGGTGTTTCGATGACGCACCAGAAAATTCCAGATGTACGGCCAGAAGTGCCCGGGCTCATGACGGTCGAGCGCGTCTCCTCATTGGACGACGTCGCCGGGTATGTGTGGGATGACGTCGCCGACCCGCGGGACATGTTCCAGAGCCGCGCATGGCTGCGGGCTCTGGAGCAGTCCGGTGAAGCGCCTGTCACGTACCTGATCGCCCGACAGCCCGGGCACCCTCGGATCCTCGGTGCCCTTCCCCTCTATGACTCGCTCCCCAGCCATGGGGACTACCTGTACTGGCCGGAGCTCCACTTCCAGGACCTTCTGCACGCCGCGGGTTCGCTCGGCGGCCGGCTGGGATTGCTGGCCGGCTCCCGTGCGGGATTCAGCACGCGGCTCATCATTGACCGCAGCCTGCCAAGTCCGACCAGGACGGCGGTCCTGCGGTCACTTCGGGATGCCGCCTGTGCCGTCGCGGCCGAGCGCGGGCTCCCGTACACCTTCTTCCTGTTCCTCGACGCCTCCGCGTGGAGAGACCTCGCTCCGGTCGCCGGCGACGGAGATCACCACCGACTGGCGAGCGTCGCGCAGACCGAGCTGGAGCTCCCCGGTGAGGGCTTCGATGACTACCTCGCGACGCTGCCGCGGAACACCCGCACCAGCGTCCGCAGGGAAGTCGGGGTCTTCGCCAAGGAGTGTGCGACCGAGATCGTCCCGCTCCGCGAGGCCATCACGACCGTCGCGCCGATGATCGTGAATGTTCGGTCCAAGCACGGGATGGCGTACAGCGTGGACGCGGTCACGCGACGCCTCTCGGCGTACGCGTCCGCGCTGGGAGATGCCGCGTCGGCGGCCGTGCTCTGCCGCGTGCGGGGCCGTGTCGTCGGCACCGGGGTCATGTGCCGCTGGCACGACCGGCTGTACGTGACGGACTTCGGGCGGCTCGACGACGAAGCGCCGGACCCGTTCGTGTACTTCAATGCGGCGATCTACGAACCCATCAAGCACGCTTACGCGACGGGGCTGTCGAGAGTCGTCACCGGCGCCGGCGCGGAGCTCGGCAAGGCCCGGCGTGGTTCGGCCGTGCTCCCGCTGATGCACCTGGCGTGGGCGGCGGCCGGCGATCGGCCGGACCGCCGGACCGACACCGCGCCGGAGGAGAACCGCAGGAAGCACTGGCGCGAGCTGCGCAGCACTCACCCCAGGTACTTCCACTCGGTGTGGGACGAGCTGTTGTGACGCGACATCGATCCGAGGGAGGCTAGCGTGAGGCGAGTGGACGAGCCGACCGGCCCCGTCCGTGACACAGCCGGCACCGCCGCGCCGGGACTTCTCGGACGGGTGCCTCGTGACCCGGGCAGGGTCGCCCTGGTCCACGAGGATCGTGACCTCACCTTCGGCGACGTCGCCGCACTCAGCGAGGACGTCAGCGACGTCGTGCGGGGCCACCGCCTGCAGGGCCGCGTGGTGGGCGTGCCGGCAGAGCGGAGCCCGGAGTTCGTCGCGCGGATCATGGGAGTCTGGAGCGCGGGCGCCGTCCCGGCGATCCTCGGGGACTGGGGTCCCGAGCGGGTGCGCGGAGCATTGACGGCCACCGGCGCCGCCGCGACCTTCGGGCCCACCCTGACCGGTCTGGAGCTGCTGGACACCGGCCAGGAGCTCCATGGCGAGGACGTGCGAGAAGCCAGTCATGTCCTCTTCACGTCCGGCACGACGGGAAAGCCCAAGGGGATCGTCGTCGGACGAGCGGCCTTCGAGGCCGCCGGCGTGGCGTTCTTCAAGGAACTGCCCCTGGACGAATCCGATCGGATCGCCTTTCTCAGCAGGCCCGGCCACGACCCGAGCCTGCGGGAGCTGATGGCCCCCTGGCTCACCGGTGCGACGTTGTTCATCCCGGACAGTCGCACGGCCTCGGACCCCCGGCTGACGGCGGCCTGGCTCGCCGAGCACTCCATCACCGTGCTCCAGGGCTCGCCGGTCCTCCTCCAGCTCATGGCGGGCTCGTCGCGGCTCCCCGTCGAGAGCCTGCGGCTGGTCTGCTCGGTGGGGGCACGACTCACGGCCGCGGCGCTGCGGTCGACGGCGCGGTTCGCCCCACGCGCCACCATCGCCAACTGCTACGGGGCGTCGGAGACCCCGCAGGTCGTGTGCATGCACCAGGTGCCGCCCGGTGAGGGGGCCGCGAGCGAGGACCCGGTTCCCATCGGACGGGCGCTCGGCCATGCCTCTGTGAAGATCGACAGTGCCGGCCGGCTGCACGTGGAGGCCGCTGCCTGCGCGCTCGGCTACACCGACGGAACCCCGCTGCTGGCCCCCGACCATGACGGCCGGCGCTGGTACGACACCGGCGACATCGTCCGTCGATTACCGGACGGCTCACTGTGCTTCATGAAGCGGGCGGACCGGCAGGTCCAGGTCAACGGCACGCGGGTGGAGCTGGACGAGATCGAGGGCGCGGCCGCCCGCGTCGCCGGCGTCGTCGGCGCGGTGGCGACGTTCGTCGAGGACAGCGGCGGCGTCGGATCCGTGCGCCTGACCGTCGTACGGAGCCCCACGACGGCGGTCGACGGCGACGAGCTCCGTGCGGTGCTCAGCGACTGTCTGGACCCCGCGGTGATGCCCTCGAGCATCGAGGTACGCGACTCGGAGGACCGGCCTGGCGCGCAGGGTGAGGACCGGACGGCGACGCTGTGGGAGGTGCTCCACGAGAGCGCGCGGTCCGTTCTGGGCCGAGGCCGGATCGACCCTGACGGCGGCTTCTTCGACGCCGGCTTCACCTCGACGTCCCTCATGCGTTTCGTGTCGGAGGTCTCCGTCCGTCTCGGGACGGAGATTTCTCCCGTGCTCGTCTTTCAATTTCCCACCCTGAACACTTTTGCCGATCACCTGGCTCGCTCCCTGAACGGCTGGGCAGCAAGCGAATCGGAGGGCGGACGACATGGGTAACCTCGTTGAGCCGATCGCGATCATCGGGATGGCCGGTCGGTTCCCGGCCGCGGCCGACACCCGGCAGCTGTGGAGAAACCTCCTGGCCGGGGAGGAGGCGGTGCGCTTCCCGTCCGAGGACGAGCTCCGGTCGAGCGGCGTGTCGCGTGAAGCGCTGGACGACGCGGCCTACGTGCGGGCAGTGGCGGAGCCTGAGGGCATCGACCTGTTCGACGCCGAGTTCTTCCGCCTGACCCGGCGTGAGGCCGAGGCGTGCGACCCGCAGCTGCGGCTGTATCTGGAGACCTCGCACGCCGCCGTCGAGAACGCCGGTTATGACGCCTCGAGACTCGGCAGAGCGGGCGTGTTCTCGTCGGTCGCCGCGAACCGCTACGGGATCGGCCGCGTCCTCGGGAACCTGGAGGCGCTCCGGAGTGCCACCGGCATGGCGGCCGGCATGTGGAACAACCCCGACAGCGCGTCCACGCTGGTCTCGTACAAGCTGAACCTGAACGGCCCCAGCATGACCGTGCAGAGCGCGTGTTCGAGCTCGCTCGTGGCCGTGCATCTCGCCGTGAACGCGCTCCGGCTCCACGAGTGCGACGTCGCCCTGGCCGGTGGTGCCGACGTCGAGTTCCCCGTCGGTCACGGGTACTGGTGGGCCCAGGACGGCCCGCTGAGCCGGGACGGCCACTGCCGCCCCTTCGACGCGGCGGCCAGCGGCACGATCTTCGGCAGCGGCGTCGGCGTCGTGGTGCTCAAGCGGCTCGCCGACGCCGTGGCCGACGGCGATCGGATCTCCGCGGTGATCCGGGCCGTGGCCGTCAACAACGACGGCGCGAACAAGGTCGGCTTCACCGCGCCCAGCGCCGATCGGCAGGCCGAGGTCGTGCTGAGAGCCATGGAGGTCGCCGGCGTGGGTCCCGAGGACATCGGGTACGTCGAGGCGCACGCCACCGCGACCCGGCTGGGTGATGCCATCGAGATCTCAGCGCTGAAGAAGGCGTTCGGCGCGGCGTCGGGACTCGCGACCGGGCGGTGTCCCATCGGATCGATCAAGGGAAACGTGGGCCACCTGGGTCACGCGGCGGGGATCACTTCGCTGATCAAGGCCGCGCTGTCGCTGGACCATGAGCAGATTCCCGCGAGCATCAACCTCGAGGAGGTGAACCCGCTCCTCGGGCTCGGGGACTCACCGTTCTTCGTCAACGACACGCTGCGGCCCTGGCCTCGATCGGCCGGCCGCCGGCGCCTGGCGGGGGTCAGCTCGTTCGGGATCGGTGGCACGAACGCGCACGCCATCCTCGAAGAGGCGCCGGTCCGCGCGGCCGACCCGGCTCCGGGACCCACGCAGCTGATCGTGTGGTCGGGACGGACGCCGTCCGCGGCCGAGGCCTACCCGCAGCGGCTCGCCCGAGCCTTCGAGGAGAGTGCGGACCCGCTCTCCAGCGTCTCGTTCACGCTGCAGAAGGGGCGCACGCCGCACCCGGTCCGAGGCGCCGTGGTGGCCGAGAGCATGTCCGACGCGGCCGCCGCCGTGCTCGACCACACGAGGCGAATCGTCACCCCGGAGGAGCAGGCGGACCGGAGCACCGTGTTCCTGTTCCCGGGGGAAGGGGCGCAGCACGCCGGCATGGCGGCGGAGCTCTGTCGCACCGAGCCGGCGTTCAGCGCGGCGCTCGACGAGTGCTTCGACCTCTTCGAGGCCCACGGCCTGGCGCCGCGACAGATCCGGGAGGAGGCGTGGGAGGACACCACCGTCGCGCAGCCGTTGCTCTTCGGCGTCGAGTACGCGCTGGGACGGCTGTGGCTGGCGCTGGGCGTCGAGCCCGACGTGCTGCTCGGCCACGGCGTCGGGGAGTTCGCGGCCGCCGCGCTCGCCGGGGTGTTCACCCTCCAGGAAGCGGTACGGCTGGTGAGCGCCCGGGCCCGGGCCATGGGCGAGTCACCCCAGGGCGCGATGGTGGCGGTCGCGGCCGACCTGGACACCGTGTCGCCGCTGCTGTTCGGGAGCCTCGGCGTCGCCGTGGTGAACGGCGACCGGCAGACGGTCGTCGGCGGATCGGCCGGCGACGTGCGGCGCTTCGAGGACGAGGTCCTCGCGGGGACGGGACTCGCCGTGTCCCGGCTGAGATCCCGGCACGCCTTCCACACCCCGGCCATGACGAGCGCTGCCGACCGGTTCCGCCTGGCCTTCGACGGCATCCAGCCACGTCGTCCGCGCTGGAAGATCTGCTCCGCGTCCACGGGTGGCCTGGTGGAGGCGGCACAGGTGCGCAGCGTGGACTTCTGGACCCGGCAGCTCACCCGGCCCGTCCTGTTCAAGCAGGCGCTCGAGGCCGTGCTGTCCGGCGGTGACCGGGTGCTGGTCGAGGTGGGCCCCGGGCGGACGCTCACCACCCTGGCCCGCGCACATCCTCAGGTGCGCGCCAAGCGGCACCTGACGGTGCCGACGCTCCCGAACGGGCCGTCGAAGGGCGCCACCGAACGCGCCTCGTTCCTCCATGCGCTGGCCCGGATGTGGACCCTCGGCACGGAGGTGAACTGGTCGGCGCTCGGTGCCGCGGGTCCTCGTGAACGCGTACCTCTGCCGGGCTACCCGTACCAACGCGAGCGGCACTGGATCGAGCGGGCGTCTCCGAGCAGCTCGCCCGCTCAGGAGGCGAGGGAACCAGAGGGCCGTGCGGTGTTCCGTCTGCCGACGTGGGTGGAGGCCGCACCGGCCGGGCACCGCGACACCCACGCCGGGGAGCGACCACTGGTGTTCCTGCCCGACGATCCGCGACGAGCCGACGAGCTGGTCGCCCTGCTCGACAAGGCCGGGTGGGACGCGCTGCCGGTGCGGCTCGGCTCCTCGTATTCGGGGGCGGCGGACGGGTTCGTGATCCGCCCCGGGCACTCGGCGGACGTCGTCCGGCTGCTGGACGAGCTGAGGGACTCGCGGCGATACCCGGAGCTCATCGTCGACGCGACGCAGCTCGGCGGCCCGGCCGAACCCGACCTGAGCAGCATCGACGACCAGCTCGACGCCGGTTTCCACCGGATCGTCGAGCTGCTGCAGGAAGCGGCGCGACGGGCGCCCGACAAGCGCGCTCGCGACGTCCTGGTCGTCACCGAGCTGTCCGCGGACGTGACGGGCGGCGAGACCGTGCACCCGGTGCGGGCCATGCTGCTCGGACTCCTGCGCAGCTACATGCTCGAGAACCCGCGCGCCAGGTGCAAGCTCGTCGACGTCCAGGGCGGCGTGACCGGCGATCGGCTGCTCGCGGAGCTGCGCGGCCTTGAGCGGTCAGAGATCGTCGCCCTGCGGGGGGATCGGCGTTGGGTCCCCGGGGAGCGGGAGCTCGTCCCCGACGGTGCGGGCCCTGTCGACCTGCGCCGCGAGGGCGCCTACGTCATCACCGGCGGACTCGGCGGCCTCGGTCTGGCCGTGGCGCGTGGCCTGGCGGACACCGGCCTGCGACCACGGTTGCTGCTGCTGGGCCGCCGTACGACAGGCGGGCACGACGCCGAGCTCGCCGAGATCCGGGCTCTCGGAGCCGAGTGCCGCGTCGAGGCCTGCGACGTGACCGACGTGGACGCGCTGCGGCGCGCGATCGACCGGGCGTCGGACTCCTTCGGGGGCATCAACGGGGTCTTCCACCTCGCCGGCGTGGCGGGCGGGGGCATGCTCCAGTTCCGTACGCGCGAGCAGGTGTCGGCGACGCTCGCGCCGAAGGTCCACGGTACGTTGGCCCTGGTCGAGGTGCTGCGGGGCCGGGCGGACCTCGACTTCTTCGTGGCCTTCTCCAGCCGCGCGGCGCTGAGGGGCCTGGTGGGCAGCGCTGACTACGCCGCGGCGAACGCCTTCCTCGACGCGGTGGTGCGCCGGCAGCCCTTGGCCGGCTGCGCCTCGATGGCCATCAACTGGCCGTCCTGGGCCGAGGTCGGCATGGCTGCCCGCGAGGGCCGGCAGGCCGGGCGCTCCGGATCGGCGACGGGGGTGCGCCGGTGGTCGACCCCGCTGTCGGCCGAGGACTATCCGATCCTGGACGAACACCGGATGAACGGCGTGCCGGTGCTGCCGGGCACGGCCCAGGTCGACTTCGTCCTGCGGGCCTTCCGCGAGGCGGTCGATCACCCGAACGGGCGGCCCGCGCAGCTGCGCCACATGGTCTTCCGGCAGCCGATCACCACCCCGGAGCCCGTGTCACTCGAGGTCGGCTTCGAACCGCATGAGGACTTCTGGCGATTCACCGTACGCTCCGCGCCGCTCTCGTCGGGCTCGTCCGGCGACTACCGCGTCCACACGACGGGTGAGATCCGGCTGGCGGACGCCAGGGCGGGCACGGTGGACCTGGACGGGCTGCGCGCGTCGCTGCCCGAGCGGCGGGTGCCCGTGAACGACCCTGACAACCGAATGTTCACCATCGGTCCACGATGGCCGGGAGAGGAGATCTGGACCTCCGGGGAGGACGTCGGCACGAAGCTCGCCGTACTCACCTTTCCCGAAGCGTTCGACCACGAGCTCGACGAGCACGCCCTGCATCCCACCCTCCTGGACGCGGCGGTGTCGCTGGCGCGGGATCCCGACCATGAGCCGCCGCACGCGCCCTTCGCCTACCAGTCGATCGTGGTGCACCGGCCGATACCGGGGCTTGCGTACAGCCACATCCGCCGGCGCCCGAGCGGGTCGGACACGATCGTGGCCGACATCGACGTGCTGACCGCCGGCGGTGACGTCGCCGTCGAGGTCAGGGGCTTCACCATGCGCCGCGTCGACGAGTCCATGGTCGCCCCCGAGACCTACCGCGAGGAGCGAGACACCGATGCCGGGCAGGACGCCGGGATCACGCCCGCGACCGGGGTCGGCATGTTGCTGCGCATCCTGGGCCGGCCCGGCCACAGACAGGTGGCGATCACCTTGTCGGGGGAGGCCGCGGTCCTGAAGAACCCCGAGGTCACGCCGGACGCGTCGGCCGTGGCACGTGCACAACCGGGTTCACCCGAGCGGGTGTCGGGTGGAGCGCCGTCGGACGAGGAGTCGCTGGAGGCCCGCCTGACGGAGATGTGGCGTGCCGAATTCGGTGTGGAGTCAGTGCGCCCCGACGAGAGCTTCTTCGATCTGGGCGGCGACTCCTTCGCCGCTGTGGGGCTGGTCGAGGAGATCCGCAGGGGTTTCGACGTGGACGTCGGCATCGCCGTGATCTTCGACCACCCGACGGTGGCCGAGCTGGCCGCCGAGCTGCGACGGCTGCTCAGCCACGAACCTTCCTGACCCATTCACGAAGGATCTCGGAAGGCAGTTCCTCGACGATCTGGTGGCCGCCGTCGATCATATGGACCGACAGCCAGTCCGTCGTGTAATGGCTCCAGTCATCGAGGCACTCGGTGTCCCAGGAGCTCGCATCGCCGGTGGCGCCGACCGCGACGATCGGCGCGTTCGACATCGGGCGCGGATCTGATTCCAGATAGCGATTGAGCAGGTGGTATTCAGAACGCCAGAGACGCGCGTATTCGGGAAGAGCGACCGTGTCCATAATGTGGAGCGGCGCCTCGATCTCCTCGGCCAGCGCCCGGTCCGGCAGCTCCGCCAGAGGCGAGAGCGGTGTACGGTGCGGCGGGTACTGGCACATGACGACGATGCCGCGAAGCTGCCGCTCCAGGTGCCCGGCCGCCTCCAGGCAGACCAGAGCACCCATGCTGTGGCCCACGAGCACGACATCCGTGGCGCCTGAGTGCGCGATGAGGGACGCGAGCGCCGCGCCGCGCTCGTCGATGGAGGGCACGCTCATCGGCTCGCTCCAGTTGGCCCGCCGGATGACGGGTTCCCGGCCCGGCTCGTTCCACCGGTCCACGAACTTCGTCCGGCCTCCTAGACCGGGAACGAATATGACGGCCTGGTCACCGTCGATTGCCGGGCTGACGACGTAACTCGCAGAGTCCTGACCACCCATGTCATTGGCTCCTAATACCGGACGGTCTCCTCAATTTCCCGACAATACTGGATCATTTAAATGGATCTATGGCAAAGTGTGATAGGTGTCCACGCTGCTTGCCGCCGCCGTGATCATCCTGATTGCTTCAACGGTGCACGCCGTGACCGGATTCGGGTACGCCCTGGTCGCCACACCACTGCTGGCCCTCACTGTCGACCCGCATACAGCGGTGGTCGCCACCACGATGTCCGCCCTGGCCATGACCATCACGATCGCCGTACGTCAGCGTCACCACGCCGAGTGGAAAGTGGCCATGATCGCCATGGCCGGCATCGTGCTCGGCCTGCCGCTCGGCCTCTGGGTGTACGGGGTGACGTCCGAGCAGGTGCTCACGGCACTGATCGGGGTCGGAGTCCTAGGCTGCACGGTGATGGTGTGGCGGCGCGTGAAGGTGCCGGGAAACGTGCCCGTACTGGTCGGAGTCGGCCTCCTGTCCGGCGCTCTGTCCACCTCCACCGGCACCAACGGGCCACCGATGGTCGCCGCCTTCCAGGGCATGGGTTATGAGCCCTCCAAGTTCCGCGCCACCCTCTCGGTGGTGTTCGCCGGCACCAGCGTGTTCAGCCTGATCGGGTTCGCCGTGGCCGGCCAGGTGAACACCCAGTCGCTCTGGATCGGGCTGGTGGGCCTGCCCGTGGTGCAGCTGGGGTGGTTCGCCGGCAATGCGATCTTCAGCCGTATCGATGCGGAGCGTTTCCGCAAGGTGGTGCTGGCGGCTCTCCTCGTCAGCGCGGCCGTGACCCTCGCCAGCGCGCTCAACGGCTGACGAAGCGGCGCGAGCCGCGGTCGCCGGGAAAGCCGGCAGGTCGGTGGTGGGTTCGGTGCTCATGGAGTCCTCCTCGCAACCGGCACGAGCAAGCCTGACGGAAGTCTTACGGGAGCCCGCTTTTCGTCGCGGACGGGAGCCGCGGCTGCTCGAATCGCAGCTGTGACTCATGAACGACATTCAGCGGAGAGCGGCCCGCCCATCGCGCGGCGGGTGATGCTCTCGATGCTCGGCGCGGGCGCCGCCGGCCTGGCCGCCGCGCCTCTCGTGCGGGGCGGCTGGGAACGGCTCCTCGGCACGGCCTCGCAGAACGACCCCACCGGGCTCAGCGGGCTGCTGCCCAACCCGGGCGGCTTCCGGTACTACAGCGTCGCGGCCTCGGTGCCCAGGAAGACCGCGGCCGACTACCGGCTGGAGATCGGCGGCCTGGTCGAGCGGCCGGGGACGTACACGCTCGACGAGCTGCGCGCGCTCCCCCAGACCCGGGTCGTCGGCGAGGCACGGTGCACCGACGGCTGGCGGGTGCCGGACGTCCCCTTCTCCGGCGTGCTGCTCTCGCATCTCCTCGACGCGGCAGGGGTGCGCCCCGAGGGCAAGGCGGTCCGCTTCACCTGCTTCGACGGCGTCTACAGCGAGAGTCTCACGCTCGAACAGGCCCGCCGGGCCGACGTGCTGGTGGCCCTGGACATGCTGGACGCGCCGGTCACGCACGCCCACGGCGGCCCGGTGCGGCTCTACGTCGCCCCGATGTACTTCTACAAGTCCGCCAAATGGCTGTCCGGCATCTCCGTCACCGACAAGGTCATCCCGGGCTACTGGGAGGAGTACGGCTATGACGTCGACGGCTGGCTCGACCCGGCGGCCTGAGCGCTCGCTGCGGCGGTTCAGCCGGGGCGAGCGATGGGTTCACCGCGCGACCGCCGGGCTCATGCTGCTGTGCGCCGGGGCGGCGGCCTGCCTGTACTTCTCGCCGCTGGCCCAGCTGGTCGGCCGCCGCCACCTGGTGGTCGTCGTGCACGAGTGGTCGGGGCTGCTACTGCCCGTGCCCGTCCTGCTCGGTCTCGCCTCGCGGGCGTTCCGCGCCGACCTGCGCAGGCTCAACCGGCTGGCGCCGTACGACAGGGAGTGGCTGCGCGCGGTACGCAGGGGTGTTCCGGGCCCGCGCCCGGCCGGCAAGTTCAACGCCGGGCAGAAGGTCTACGCCGGGTGGATCGCCGGCGCCGTGCCGGTGATGACGTTCACCGGCCTGCTGATGTGGTTCACCGGCCTGCTGCCGGGGATCCCCCGCGCGAGCGCGATCTTCGTGCACGACCTGACGGCGGTGGCGATCGCCGTCGTCGTGATCGGGCACATCCGGCTGGCGTACCGGGACCCGCAGGCGCGGCGCGGGATGCGTACGGGCTGGGTGACGACCGCGTGGGCCAGGAAGAACCATCCCCGATGGCTCGACGACGAGACGGGCGGCTAGGTCGAGGCGATGAGTTCCGCGGCCCGCTCGGCGATGCCGTACACGGTCGCGCCGGTGTTCGCCGACACGATCGACGGCATCACCGAGGCGTCGGCGACGCGCAGGCCCTCGATGCCGTGGACCCGCAGTTCACCGTCGACCACGGCGCCGATCGCGCAGGTGCCGGCCGGGTGGAAGGACGAGGCCAGGCCGGTGCGCAGGTACGCGCGCAGTGCCCTCCTGTCCCGCACGTCCGCGCCGGGCAGCACCTCGCCGCCGCGCCAGGCGTCCAGCGCCCGCGCCCGGCCGATCTCCCTGGCGGCCTCCAGGCCCGCGACCATCGTGGCCAGGTCGCGGACGTCGGAGTAGTAGGCGGGGTCGATGACGGGCGGGGCCGCCGGGGAGGCGCAGGCCAGGCGTACGGTGCCGCGGCTGCGCGGGCGCGTCAGGGACACGAGGATCGTGTAGCCGCGGGACGGGCCGCCCAGCGCGCGGGAGTGGCTCGGCACGTCCACGAAGCCGATCTGCAGGTCGGGCCCGTCCTGCGCGAAAGGGCTCCGCAGCAGGCCGAGCACCTCGTCGTGGTCGGTGCGCGGCGGGAGGGGGCGGGCGGGTGCGTACACCAGACCGGCCGTGACGTGGTCCTGAAGGTTCGACCCGACGCCCGGGAGGTCGTGCACGAGCTCGACGCCCGTCTCCCGCAGGTGTTCCGCCGGCCCGATGCCGGACAGCATCAGCAGGTGCGGCGTCCCGATGGCGCCGGCCGCCAGCACCACCTCCCGCGCGGCCCGGACGGTGACCCTCTCCCCCGCGGCGGTGTAGATCACGCCCGCGCACCGGCCGCGTTCGACCAGGACGCGGTGGACGAGCGCGCCCGTCACGACGTGCAGGTTGCCGCGGCCGGAGGCCGGCGCCAGGTACGAGTCCCCGTTGATGTTCAGGTCGGGCCGGCCGAAGCCCTCCTCCAGGCCGGACGAGATGTCGTCGGCCCTGCGGTGCCCGGCTTCCACGGCCGCCTTCAGGCAGGCTTCGAGCAGCGGGTTCGGCCGCGCCGCCGGTCCGCTCCGGCCCGGCCACCAGGCGTGCGCCCGTTCGCTCAGCTTGAGGTACGGCAGGAGGTCGTCGAACCTCCATCCCTCCGGCCAGGCGTCGTAGCCGGTGCGGTGCCCGGGGGTGAACGCCCCGGCCGCGGCGCGATCGTCCCGGTCGGCGGCCTCCAGCAGCAGCACGCGTGCACCGCCGTCCTCCGACAGCCGGGCCGCCAGCACGCTTCCGGCGATGCCCGCGCCCACCACGACGAAGTCGTACTCCACCGCAGCCTCCTGACGTCACCGGTTTGAGAGGTGACGACGATTGCACGGCGAGATGTCACCTGTCAAACTGGTGATGTGAAGCATGTCTTTCTGTGCGGTGACCCCGCGCTCGACCTGGCCTGCACGCTCCGGGCCCGCCGCACCACGCGCTTCGAGACGCTGGACGTCCCGGACCGGCTCGACGCCTGGTACCTGGAGTCCGGCATCGTCGATGCCGTCTCCCCCTGCCAGGAGGCGGACCTCGTCCAGGCGGTGGCGGTGCGGGAGGCCATCTACGCGCTGGTCACCGCCCGGCTGGCCGACGACGGGTACGACGACGAGGCGCTCGCCCTGGTCAACGAGACGGCGCGCAAGCCTCCGGCCACACCTCAGCTCACCGCCGAGGGAAGGTGGGTCGAGGCGACCCCAGCGCAGGCGCTGTCCACCGTGGCGCGGCACGCCATCGAGCTCCTCAGCGGGCCGGAGGCGCCGCTGATGAAGGAGTGCGCCAATCCCGAGTGCACCAAGGTCTTCATCGACCGGTCGCGCGGCGGGCGCCGGGAGTGGTGCGGCATGGAGTCCTGCGGCAACAAGATCAAGGCGGCGGCCTACCGGGCACGCAAGAAGGACACCCAGACGGCCGGCGCCCACTGACGCTCAAGTGCCGCCGGATCACGGCGGCACTTGAGTCGCGGCGATCAGGCCGGGTAGTCCTTGGGGTTGATCTGCGTGGTCTGCGCTTTGCCACCCCTGACCTGGTGGAGGGTGATGCTCCAGATGCTGTACGAGGTGGCGGTGGTGACGAACTTCAGCCGCTGGGTGAAGCGCTGGTAGCTGGCCCCCACGGCGAACCTGCGCTTGCTGGTGCTGAAGCGGGAGCCGGTGGTGAAGTAGATCCGGTACGAGCCGTCCCTGACGTCCTTGATGCTGGCGGAGGACTTCGCACGGACGTAGATGCTGATCGCCTTGGTCCTGCCCTTGACGAGGGTGACGACGCCGTCCCGCGGCGTGCCGTTCTTGATCTTCAGGACACCGCGGCCGCCGCTGAGGCCGTCGTAGATGATCCTGCCGTTGCCCGGGCGGGCCGCGGCGGCGTTCTGCGAGGCCAGGGCGACGGACTCCGTACCGGTCACGGCGGTGGCCGGGGAGGCGGTCAGCAGGCCGGCAGTCAGCGCGACGGCGACGACACCGGCCCGCAGGGCGGCTCCTTCGAGAGGTTTCTTCACGACGAACATCTCCTTGGGCGCATGGTCACGGCCAGGGACAAACATAGAAGAAACCGGCGGATCGCGTACCTGTTATGTCCCAGGACTGCTCTTGACGAAGTCGCGCAGATCGCCGGACAGCTCCCGCAGGCTCGCCTCCACGCTGTACATCATGTGCCCCCCGGCGTAGCCGGCCGTCCGGACGCGTTCGCGGGGCCAGGCCGACTGGCGTACGGCGTGCCGGGCGGCGCCGATCGTCGTCGTGAGGTCGAACAGGCCGGTGCAGATGAGCAGCCGCATCGACGGCGCCCGCTCCATGGCGCGGGCGATGGAGTCCATGTAGGGCCAGTCGCCGAAGGGGGAGGTCGCTCCCCACCGCCAGCCGTCCGCCGGGGCGCGGCCTTCGGCGTCGGCGGGCGGCTCCATGCCCCGGTAGTCGTCGGGCCAGTCGACCTCGAGGAAGTCCTTCAGGTGGGCCGCGACGGCGGGTTCGAGCGCGTCCACGATCGCCGAGACCCCGGTGGGATTCACGGGTCCCGCGACGCGCGCGCCGAACGACCCCTCGCCGGCCGGCTCCGGCACGGCCGGCGGTCCCGCGTACCTGTAGAGGACGAGCCCTTCGGCGGCCAGGAGTTCGACCCGGAAGTCGTGCTTGGACAGGCGCAGGTTCCGCTCCACCCAGCGGCTCGCGGGGATGCCGGTGAGCGAGGCGAGCCGCTCCGCCAGGCGTTCCCGCTCCCCGGCGGGCAGGTCGCCGCCGCTCGCGCTCGTCGGCGGCGACCGCTCGTCCGCCTGCATCCGCCTGGACGAGATCCGCGCCGACCTGCGGCTGCGCCGCCAGGAGGCCACGCAGCCCGCCGCGGTGCCCCGGCCGCGGGCCGGCGCGCCCATCCTGTCCGTCTCCGGGCTGAGCATGACCTACCGCACCACATCCATGGTCTCGCGGGCGGTGACGAAGCAGGCCGTACGGGAGGTGTCCTTCGAGATCGCCGAAGGCGAGTCGCTCGGGCTCGTGGGCGAGACCGGCTCCGGCAAGACCACCATCGCGCGGTGCGTTCTCGGGCTGCAGACCGCCACCGGCGGCACGATCCGCCTCGGCGACCTGGACGTCACCGACCACCGGCGGCTCACCGCGAAGCAGCGGCGGCAGGCCGGCCGCCTGGTCCAGGCGGTGTTCCAGGACCCGTACGCCTCGCTCAACCCCGCGCTGTCCATCGGCGCGGCGCTCGCGGAGGCGCTCGCCGTCGGCGGCACCGGGCAGCGGGTCGGCGACCTCCTCGACCTGGTCGGCCTGCCCGCCGCCTACGCCGCCCGCAAGCCGAGCGCGCTGTCCGGCGGCGAGCGCCAGCGTGTCGCCATCGCCAGGGCCATCGCGGTCCGGCCCCGGCTGCTGATCTGCGACGAGCCCGTGGCCGCGCTCGACGTGTCCGTCCAGGCGCAGGTGCTGGAGCTGCTGCGCGAAGTACGCCGGGAGCACGGCACCGGCATGCTGTTCATCACCCACGACCTGGCGGTGGTGCGGCAGATGACCGATCGCGCCATCGTGCTGCGGCACGGCGAGATCGCCGAGAGCGGGGACACGGGCACGATCCTGGACTCCCCCGGCACCCGTACACGATCAGCCTGGTCGAGTCCGTGCCCCGGCACCAGTGAAAACTTCGACATACTGTTGAGATCGATCCTGCGACACACGAGACAGGGGTGCGGCCATGACAGGCACGTCCGCGGACGGCGAGCCGACGTTCACCACGAGCGAGCGGGCCCACGCCGCCCTGGTGGTCGAACTGCTCAGCCCGGTCATCCCGGCGCTCGCCCAGGCCATGGGCCCCAAGACCGAGGCCGTCCTGCACAACCTGACCACGATGCCCAACACGATCGCGGCCATCGGCGGCACGCTGACCGGCAGGGACATCGGCGGGCCGCCCACCGACCTGGGGCTGCGCACGTTCAAGGCGGGCTGGACCGAGCACCTGATCGGCTACCGGTCGGAGACCGCCGACGGGCTGGTGATGCGCTCGTCGAGCATCTTCTTCCACGCCCCCTCCGGCAAGTCGGTGGTGTGCCTGTGCGTCAACACCGACATCGGCGACCTGAAGCGGGCCGAGGAGATCCTCCATGCGATGACCGCCATCTCACCGGGGGCCGGCCCGATACTCGACGCCCCGCCCGGCAAGCCCGCGGAGACCTTCCCGGTGTCGCTGGAGAGCCTCGGCGAGGGGATCCTCGACAACGCCATCAACGGGGCCGGGGTGCCGGTCGACCTGATGAAGAAGTCGCACAAGGTCGCGGTGGTCGAAGATCTCAACAAACGTGGCTTCTTCACCCTGCGCGGCGCGGTGGACCAGGCGGCCCAGCGGCTCAACGTCAGCCGCTTCACGATCTACAACTATCTCAACGAGCTCCAGGCCGAGACCGTCGAGTGAGCCTCCGGCCTCAGGTGTCGCCCCGAGCTCCCACGACGATCACGCCGGCCGTGTGCAGGCTGGTCAGCAGGGCCCAGTCGTCGGCCGGATCGAGCCAGATCTGGAGCTCCGCCGGCCCCGACGGCCGCGGCAGCGCCCCGGCGGGCTCGTAGAAGGCCGAGACCAGGACCAGGGGCACCGGCGCCTCCCACCGGGAGGGGGCCGGTGGCTCGTGCCGCCCGCCGAGGAGGACGGCGCGCTCGGCCTCGTCGCAGGCGTCGAGCTCCGGCCCGGCCGCGAGCTCGGCCTGCAGCCTGACCTGCAGGTCCATGGCGAGGCGGACCCGCGCCGCGGCACGCTCGCCGTCGGTGGCGAGCGCGGCGTAGCCGGGGATGAGCATCCCGGCCAGCTCGGCGGCGTCGTCGGCGTAGCCGCGGTAGGTCCCGCCCGCGTAGATCATTTCATAGCGGTACGGCCGGCCGTCGCCGTTGACCGGGGCGGCCGGAGGCGGCTCCGCCGCCGAGGTGTTGCGGACGATCACGGCACGTTTCGCGGTGCGGTCGCTCATGTCGCCGGCACCCAGCGAGTGGCGGCGAACAGGGCGGTGAGCTGCTCCTTGTCGGCGGCCCGCCAGAACAGCTCGTCCATCAGGACCCGGAAGGAGAGGGTTCCCCGCTCGGTGAGGTCCAGCCCGGGATCCAGCTTGAGGAGCTCGGCGTGGGTGCCCAGCCGGTCGATGCGTCCCAGGTTGGGCAGATCGCCCAGCATCGCGGTGCGGAACGCCGTCTCGACGGTCGCGAGCGACACCTTCACCTGTGACTGGATCACGGCGGCGTCGAGCGAACCGTCCCACAGCCGGAGCTCGATGTGGTCTTTCGCGGTCCCCTTCATGCTCTGCATGTTCACCGCGGACTTGCGGTCGCTGTGCGAGTTCCGCACCTGGGCTATCGACTGGTAGCCCGCCGCGGGCACCTCGTTGGGCCGGCACTGCGCCAGACCCCGGTGACTTTCCCGCTCCGGGTTGTGCCCGAGTCTGAACAGGGTGTCGGTGTGATACTCCGTGTAGTTCCGCACGCTGGTGTAGTTCTCCACGATGTGGTCGTAGTCGTGCGTGCTCACGTGGACGTGCCCGCCGGTCGAGGCGCCGGCCGTGCCGCCGTGCGCGCGGATGATCTGGATGGCGGTGTGGAGGTTCTCCCACGCCGCCGGCTCGTCGTACAGGATGGGCGAGACCAGCTCTCCGTCGACCGTGTTGTCCTGTTCCAGCCTCCAGAGGCCGCGCCCGCCGTTCTTCCCTGAGTGATAGCCCTGGCCCTGCATGGTGTGGTAGCCGTGCACCTCGGCGTCACCGGTCAGACCGGCCTTGTGCAGGGCACGGGCGATGGCCCGCAGGGCCTGGCGGACGTTGTGCTTCGGCAGGACGAACTCGATCTCCACCCCGAACCCGCGCCCCCCGTCACGGGCCGCCAGGGACGCGGTGGCGTTCTCCAGCATGTAGGGGATCACCGTCTCTCCCCTGACGGCGCGTTGCACCGCCTGATCGTAGGCGCGCCGGTACGCCGCGAAATCCCTCGTGAAAGACACCTCAGGGCGCTCCGGCCAGCGCTGCCACGCCCGGCTGCGGGCCTCCAGCGAGGCGACCCGCTCCTGCTCGGCCACGGCCAGCGCGTCGGGGCCGGTGAACCGCGACACGGCGCGGCGCAGGGAAGGGTGTGCCTGGCGGAACGCCTGCTGCGCCTGCGCGTGCTCGCCGGCCGCGGCCTGCCGGGCGTCCCGGACGGCCGAGGGCGACAGGTCGTGCAGGCCCGGCGGGACATGCTGCGGGTCCGGCCGCCTGACGACGTCCGCACGCAGGGCGTCGAGCACCTGCTGTCTGTCGACCGGCCCGAAGGGGTCGACGACGTGCGGCAGTGCCGCTGCAGCCTGCCGCGCCAACTGCTCGACGGAATGGTGGTAACCCGCGTCCCCCGCCAACCGGCGCAGCGGATCGAACACCCATATCCGGGACGGCGACTCGGAGCCGGTGATCTCGGCGAGGCGGGAAAGGATCCGTGCCTCGTCCTTGCTCAGCTGCGTGATGTCCCGCTCGGCCGCGATCCGCAGCCCGTCCCAGAGATACGGGTCGCGCGCCCGGTAGGCGGTGAGGCGGCCGACGAGATCCTCGCGGTCGGCCGCCCGCGCCAGGTCGGCACCGTGTGCCTGCGCGTCCTCGGCCAGACGGACGAACTGCTCGGTGGAGCGTCCCAGCCCGAGGTCGCCGGCCAGGCGCTCCAGCGGCGGGACGGTGTCACGGCCCGAGCCCGCGACGATCTCCTCCAGGCGCGCGGACAACCGCGCCGTCGGGTCGCGGAGATCGGTCAAGGAGTATCTGTCAGCCAGCAGCACCCCGTTCCACAGGTACGGGTCGTCCTGCCAGAACCGGTCCATGGCCGCGTGGAACGCCGCGTCCCCGGTCGTCCCGGCCGGGAAGTAGCCCTTCTCGTGGGCCTTCTGGACGACCGGCAGCAACTGCCTGACGTCGCGGATGCCGTACTGGTCGAGCACGGGCCTGACGAGGTTCCGGGCCCTGGTGGAGGTGAGGGGCCTGTCCATCATCCCGACCAGGAGCCCGATCGTGCGCGCCTGCTCGGCGGTCGCGTCGCGGAAGGAGAACAGGGATTGGTGCCGCTGCCCTGTCCAGCGAGGGGCGTCCGCCGCCATGGCCGTTCTGAGAGCTGCGACCAGGTCGGTACGGCCGGTCAGGCCGTCCGGGTTCATGCCGAATTGCCGGGCATTGTCGAAGAGCTCCACCAAGGCGTCGAAATCGAGGTTCAAGCCGAGTTCGGCCGCCAGGTCGTGGAGGGCTCTTCGCGGGTTCGGCCAGGCGAGGATCCGGCTCATCGAGGCCAGGGCTCTTGCCGTCGTGTCGCTCTCGTCGATGACGGGCAGCTGTTCCACGAGGCTCCGGCCCTCCGCCAGGAGTTCCGCGTCCGGCACGGCCGGGGAGTTGCTGAGCAGCCGTTCGATCCGGTTCGGGGGGCCGTCGTGGTGGGGGCGGCCGTCGCCGGGCGTCCAGCGGTGGAAGATCGCCGCGGCTTCGGCGAAGTTCCGTGGCCGCGGATCCGCGATCGGGGAGAATCCCTCGGTGTCAGGGAGGCCGGGCATCTCGTGCGTGTTCGCCGGGTGCGGTGGCCGGGGGCCGGGGTCGGGAGCCGCCAGGACGCGGTCGAGTGCCGTGCGTACCTCGGGCCAGGCCCGGGCGAGGTCGGGGTGCAGGTTGAGCTGCGGCACCTCCTCCAGCGGCACCCACACGTTGTCGAGCGACTCGCGGGAGGCGGGCCAGACGTCGGCCAGGTGGGACATCTCGCCGATGACGGTGTCGTACGCCCAGCCGCCGTGGTCGTCGTGGTGGACCGCGCGCACCTGCACCTCGCGCGGGTCCAGCCTGTTCTCCTCGCCGGCTTCGCGGAGGCCGCCGTCGACCGGATCCTCGCCGCGGTGGAGCGCGCCGCCGGGCAGCCCCATGGTCCCGCCGTGTTGCGTCTCCATGGAACGCAGCTGAATGAGGACGTGGACGTCACCGCCGGGAGGGCGGTGGAAGAGCAGCAGACCGGCCCCGCCCTCCGTTCCCCAGTGCCGGTGCCCCTGCTCGCACTGGGTCCATCCGTCGCTGGGCTTCGAGACCTGCCAGCGGGGTGGAAGGTCGGAATATTCGGCGGAGGTCGCGGCGACGTGCGGCGGCCGCAGCACGGTGACCTCGCCGGGCGTGGCGAGCACGACGAACTCGTGGAGAGGCAGCTGGCCCATTCCCGTCCACGGGGTGGACAGCACCCGGGAGGCCGGGAACACCCCCGCCATGACCGCCCCGTCTCCCAGGCCGGTGTACCTTTTGGCGACCCCGGGCATGGCGCTCCACGACTGCAGCGGCAGCGCCGGCGGAGCCGCCACGACGTCGCCGTCCGCGGCCTCGGCCAGGCCGGGGACCGGGTGCTGGTCGAACGTGATCCCCCGGTAGAGCACCAGCTCTTCGATGCCGCGGCTCGCGAGCTCCCGCTGCGTCTCCGCGTACTGCTGCCGCAGGAAGTCCCGCAGCATGTCCCCGGAGCGGGCGTGGACCTTCGCGGCCGTCCTGGCGCGGTTGAGATCACCGTACGTCGACAGGTCGAGGACCCCCGTCAGCCCGAACTCGTCGAGCGCGGCCATGTGCATGGCCAGCCGTTCCGGGAGCATCTCGCCGGCACCGTATCCCCAGGTGCGCAGCAGCTCCTCGACGGCCAGCCGTCTCACCGTGTGCTGTGCTTCGGGCGAGTCGAACGGCAGCCGGTGGATGATCCGGCGGTCGCCGTCCGCGTAGGAGCGGGAGCCTTCCACGAAGGACGGGAGGTCGCTTCGCTGGACCGCCTGCCAGGTCCTGAGGGTCCGTCCCATGACGCGGACCTCGCTCTGGACGAGGTCGCTCCCGGGGTCGCCGATTGCCTCCTGCAGATTTCGTTTGCGGCCCACGCCGAGCATGTCCTTCGTCGAGGACCGCATCGTGTCCGTCAGCCGCTCCACCGTGGCGGAGTGGGCGGCCTCCCAGGCGGGACCGCTGATCGGGTCGTAGGCGCCGTCCTGGCTGAGCAGGTCCGCCACCTGCCGCGTCACCGGCTCGATCCGGCGCGGGCTCTCGGGCAGCGGGCTGGACCTGGGCACGATGGTCTGGCCGCCCTGGAGGTCGGTGCGCGCGTGCTGGGGCGTCTCCGGGAGTGCCGGCGTCCGCTGATCGGCCTCCGGGATTGCCGGCGCCCGCTGATCGCTGTCCGGGATTGCCGGCGCCCGCTGATCTGTCGCCGGCGGATCGCTGTCGTCGCGCGGCAAGGGGGCTGAGTCGTCCGTGTGCCGCTCCTGGGCGACCGGCGCCGTTTCGGTGCTTCCGGGAGGCTGGCCGTCCTGGCCCTGGTGGTGGTTGTCCTGCTCAGCGGCACCGGCACCGGCGTCGTCCGGGGCCGGAGTGATGATCGCGGGGACCGTGGCCGGGAGCAGCGACGTGCGCTGGAGGCTGCCCGGCGTCGCAGGCTCGGCCCGCGGGGCGGCGGGGGTGGTGTCGCCGGTAGGGGCTCGGGTGGCGGGGGCGGTGTCGCCGATCGGGGGCCGGGCGGCCGGGAGGTTCTGCTGGGGTCGTGCGAGGGTGTCGCCCTGCTCGGCTCTGTCCCCGGCCGGAGGGTGCAGGAGCACGTCGTGGCGCCGGGTGACCTCGCCGACGATCACCTGGCCCTGGTGCGGCTGGGGCAGATTGGTCCCCGGTTCGGGCGGCTGCCGGTTGATCAGGGTGCCGACGTCGGCGTGCTGTTCGGGCCGGGAATGGTGCGGCGCCAGGCGGCCCGCGGGCGGCGGGGCGGTGTTGTGCCGTACGGGTCGGGGCGAGGTCGAGGGCGAGGGCGGGAGCACAGGAAAGGGCAGGGGCAGGGGCAGGGGCTGATCGCCGGAGGAGGGCGGCGGGTCGGCGTCGGCGTTCGGGGTGGTGACGGACGGACCGTCGCTGAGCTCCGCGACCGCCCGCATCGGGATGTGGCTCACGCGTACCGAGGCGGGGATGTCGAGCCCGCCCGCGACGCCGGAGATGAAGGTGTACGCCAGGTGCTCGCCGTCGAGTTGCCCGCTGAGCGCCAGTCCCGGGACGGCTCCGGCGGTGCCCGCCGCTCCGCCCAGCAGCGCCTGGCCGTACATGCTCTGTGCGATCGCCGCGATCTTGTCGCGGACCGCCAGTTCGGCTTCGGACGCCACGTACACCATCTGCCGGCTCAGCAGCCGTGACAGGGCCGCGTTCGCGCCGGCGAACAGGACGCCGGTCAGCGCGCCGCTGCCGAGCGACATCGCCAGCGACGCGAGGTCGAAGTCCCCCGCCTCGCGATCCCCCCAGATCTGCTGCGCCACCTGCACGCCGAGGTCCAGGCCGCCCATGATCCCGGCGAACTTCAGCATGTTGACCAGGACGAGCCGCTTCAGCGTCTGGATGTTCACCTGGGTCAGCAGCGTGTTGTGCTGGATCAGCTTGAGAACGGCCGGGCCGTTGACGTAGATCCACACCAGCAGCTTGACGATCATGGCGCCGAGCAGCGCGAGCGAGGCGTAGATCATCCACTCGGTGTGCTGCATCCGCACGCCGTGCTCGCGCAGGGCCTCCGCCTCCTCCCGGAGCCTCTTCTCCAGGAGATCGATCAGCGTCTCGTCCGAAGGGGAGCCGTCCGCGTCCGGCTGTCCGCCGAGCGCGTTGAACACCTGCTCGAACGTTTCCTTGGCGGCGCCCTGCCATTGTTGGTCGCGCAGCGAACGCACGACCGCGGCGGCGTCGTCCGACTTGATCGCGGCCAGCAGCTCCGCCAGGTTCTCCAGTACCTGCGCCTCGGCGAGGACCCCGTCGATGTCGGTCTCCGGCAGCGCCCCGCCCGTCAGCGGCAGCGCCAGCGGCTTCACGATCTCGGGCACCAGGCTGAGATCGAGCGGCATCACCGCGGCTCTGACGTGCCGGGTTTCGGCAGGAACGACTCGAAGTTCGTTCCCTCGCCGAACAGGTCCTCGAACGGGAGATCCGGTACGCCGAAGGGCTCCATCAGTTCCTTCATCTCAGTGGAGACCTGCGTGGTCGCCCGCCCGATCTGCTCCACGATGGAGGCCGACAGCTCCGACGGGGACAGCTTGCGGTAGACCCGGGGGTCGAACTCGATCGTGCGCACCTCACCGCGGGGACCGACGGTCACGGTCACCATGCCGTCCTTGGACTTCACCGTCGCCGACAGCTCCCCTACCTTCTCCTGCATCTCCTTGAGCTGTTCCGTCTGCTGGTTGACCTCCTGGACGAGTTGTTCCAACAGCCGCCACGGCTCGTCCATCGTCACCTCCGTCCCTCACGCGCACCAAAACCTCAGAAACCCCATTCTTTACTGATTCTTCCACCGATGTCTGCACATGCCAGCTAGGCTCCTCAGCCGTGGGGTACGACGGCGCCGTCTACAGCAAGAGCCAGCTCCACCGGCTGGCGAGCACGGCGGACGGCATGGCCGGTGACGTGTCGGGCGCCCACGACCGGTTCGAGGGGGCGTCGAGCGCGGCACGCACCGCCCTCGGCGACGACGACTACGGCCGCGCGTACTGGCAGGCGCGCGGGCAGCGGATGGAGAACATCGGCAGGGGGCTCGACCTGCTGGCGACCGCGCTCCGGGAGCAGGAGAACCGGCTTCACCGGGCGTCGAAGACGTACAAGGGCGGCGAGGACGCCAGCACCCTGCGTACCTGAGAGTTTCCTCTCGAGCGAGGTCAGCTGGTGACGATCACGTCGCGCAGGAGGAGATGGCTGACGGAGTGGGCCTGCAGGTAGAGGTGGAACTTCGCGGCCTTCGACCTGGCCGACTTGTCCGCGGTGACGATCGTGACGACCACGTATTTCTTGGCGGGGTTCGTGCGGATCTTCCCGTACGCGTACGTGGGCAGGACCATGTCGCTGCGGATGTTCATCGCGTCCGAGGTGAGCTTCGCCAGCCGCGTCGCGGTGGTCCTGGCGGCCTTGTCCGTCGGGAACGACATCATGACCTGCACCGCCTTGAGGTGCCCGCGGTAGGCCGAGTAGGCGACCTGGACGGCGCGCTCGCAGTCGTTCTTGGCCAGCACGCCCTGGCCGTCCACCGGATCGCAGGTGTCGTACGTCCAGCCGTCGACCTTGTTGGCGTCGAACTTGACGCCGCTCAGGTTGAACTTCCAGTCGTCGAACTCGGAGTCGGCGATCGGCGATCCCGCCTGGGCGCGTGACGAGGGGGACGGGGTGGTCGGCGCTTCCGACGGCGGAGCGGACTGCCGGGGCGCCGTCGTGGGGAAGGATGTGCCCGGCAGGGCGATGGTGGGCTTGGAGCCCGAGGAGTTGAAGTAGGTGACGGCGCCGATCGCGGCGCCCACGAGGAGGACGCCCAGGCCGGCCGACAACCCGATGACCAGGGTTCTGTTGCGGCTGGGAGGCAGGGCGTACTCGTCTTGGGCCAGGGGCAGGGCGTACAGGTCGTCCTGGATGTACTGGGTCTGCGGGCCGGGTGACCAGGGCGGGCCCCCTTGCCAGGGGTGGGGGTCGGGCCCCTGGCGGGTGACTCGCGGTTCGTGGCCGGGCTGCGGGGCCGGTTGACCGTACGGCGGCCGGCCGTAGTCGGGGCGGCTGTGTGCTCCCCGTGGTTGCGGGCCCCACGGGTCTTGTGGGTGAGGTTGTGGAGGGTAGGCCATGGCCTCATTGTGAGATGGCCCATGGCCATTGCCGCGGATACCCCGCCAAAGGGCATCAGACTGAACCCGGCCTACGTGCGCGTACGTACAAGACCGAGGTCCTTCACGATGACGCCCGCCTTCATCACGATCTCGATGTGCGCGGGGTCGGCCAGCGCGTGGATGTCCCGCAACGGATCGGCGTCGGTGACCACGAGGTCGGCGAGCTTGCCCGCCTCCAGCGTGCCCACCTCGCCGGAGATGCCGAGCAGCTCGGACGCGGTCCGGGTCCCGGCGACGATGGCGGCCATCGGGGACATGCCGAGCTCGACGAGATGCCCGAGCTCGCGCAGGTTCTCCCCGTGCGGGCAGACGCCGGCGTCCGTGCCCAGCGCGATCCTGGCTCCGCGCGCGATCGCGTGGCCGATGTTCTTCTTGGTGATCTCGGACCACTTCACCTTCTTGGCGTAGTGGTACGGCTGCATCGTCTCCTTGTTGATCGCGAACACGGTCGACAGCGTCGGGACGAGGAAGGCGCCGCGCTCCTCCAGGAGGTCGAGTCCTTCGTCGTCGATGCCGTACCCGTGCTCGACGCTGGTCACCCCGCCCCGCAGGGCGGTCAGGATGCCCTTGCGTCCCTGCGCGTGGGCGGCGATCGGCTTGCCGCCGTGGCGGTCGAGCTCGTCGGCGATGGCCCGCACTTCGTCCAGGCGCAGGCCCTCGTCGTCGGGGTGGTCGTGCCTGCTTCCCATGCCGCCGGTCGTGCAGATCTTGATGAGGTCGGCCCCCTGGCGCAGCACCCGGCGCGTCGCCTTGCGGACCTCGTCGACGGTGTCGGCGATCTCGATCAGCTCGGGCACGGTGGGCGCGATCGTCCCGCCGTACAGGTGCATGTCCCCGTGCCCGGCGGTGTGGCTGATCGGGCTCACCGCGAGCTTCAGCCGCGGACCCGCGATCAGCCCGCGCTCGATCGCCTCGCGGAAGCCCGAGGACAGCCCGCCGAGGTCGCGCGCGCTGGTGACGCCGGCCTCGAGTGTCGCCCGGAGCCGCGCCGCGGACTCGAGGACGGTCAGGGCGGGATCGTTCTGGAGGGCGTGGAAGGGGCCGTTGGCGCGTCCTGACCCCCGCACTGGGGCACGACGCCGCCCCCTCGCGCGTCGAGGCGGTGACGGAGCTGATCGGGCGGATCTGCGACGCCATGGTGGCCGAGGGCGTCCGGCCGTGCCTGCATCCGCACGTCGGCACCTGGGTCGAGACCGAGGAGGAGGGCCGGGCGGTGCTCGACGCCCTGCCGGAGTCCCGGCTCGGCTTCCTGCCCGACACGGGCCACCTGGCGTGGGCGGGCGCCGACGTCGCCGGGCTCGTCAAGGACTACGCGGACCGCATCCCCTTCGTGCACGTGAAGGACTGCCGGCTCAGCGTCGCCGCCGAGGGCCGCGAGAAGGGGTGGGACTACCGGCAGACCGTGCTGGCGGGGCTCTGGGTCGAACCCTGGCGGGACGAGCTCGACCTGACCGGCATCATCGGCAACCTGCCCGACGCGTTCGACGGATGGCTGATGGTGGAGGTGGACCGGCCCGACATCACCGACCCGTACGAGAGCGCGCAGGCGTCGGCCCGCTGGATGCGCGCCGCGTTCTGACTCCAAGAATGATCGTCAGCACTCCCGTTCGACGGCGCGGGAGATGCCGTCGGCCGCCGCGAACAGTCCGGGCAGCAGCCGCTTCGCCACCAGGCGGGACAGCGGCGCGGCGGCCGACACGGACGCGAGGACCGTTCCACCGGCTCCCATGACGGGCACGGCGATGCTGCCGAACCCCAGCAGGATCTCCTGCTTCTCGATGGCGTGGCCCCGTTCCCTGACGACCGCGAGCTGCCGGCGCAGGTCCTCCACGGACGCGACGGTGCGCGGCGTCAGGCGCGGCAGGCCGGTGCGCGCGAGGCGGCGGAGCCGTTCCTCGAGGTCGGGGAGGTTCGCGAGCAGGGCCTTGCCCGTCGCCGTGCACGCCGCGGGCAGGCGCCCGCCCGCCCGGGAGTGGGTGTTCACGTTCGCCTCGCCGGCCACCTTCTCCACGTAGAGCACGTGACCGCGGTCGAGGACCGCCAGGTGGATGGTCGCCCTGGTGGCGGCGAACAGGTCGTTGAGGAGGGGCCGGGCCACACGGCGCAGCACGGCGGAGACCGGCACCCGCTGGCCGAGCTCGAACATGCGCATGCCGAGCTGGTAGGAGTCCCCCTTGCGCTCCAGCAGCCCCCATTGCACCAGCTCCTGCGCGAGCCGGTACGCCGACGCCTTCGGCACCCCCGAGCGCCGGCTGAGCTCGGTGAGCCGGAGCTGGACCGCCCCCGACTCGAACGCCCCGAAGATCAACTGGGCCTTGCCGAGGACCGAATTGGGGTATTCCTCATCGTCGTCGGGGTCGACCGATGCCGCCACGAACACCTGTGAGGACCTTGGAACTCGCCTCGCGACGACTTTCTATTTGTCCCATGAATAGTGCATAACGCCATGAATGTATAGGTTTGGCCGGGCGGTCCGATGTAAAGATCAGGTGACGACCCGGCATGAGGGAGGACCCTTGGACATCACGGTGCCGCCGCGCTTCGGGTACGCCGATTCGCCCTTCGGCCAGCTCCACTACGCCGAGCAGGGCGCGGGCCGCCCCCTGCTGCTCCTGCACCAGACCCCCAGATCGTGGGACGAGTTCCGCGAGCTGATGCCCCTGCTGGCGCCGCACCGGCGCGTCCTGGCCATGGACATGGTCGGCTTCGGGGCCAGCGCGAAGCCTCCGGCGCCCCACACGATCGAGCTGTTCGCGGCCGGTGCCCTGGCGCTGCTGGACGGCCTCGGCATCGAGCGGGCCGACGTGCTCGGCCACCACACCGGCGGGGCGGTGGCCGTCGAGCTGGCGGCGTCCGCGCCGGAGCGGGTGGGGCTGCTGGTCCTGTCGTCGGCCCCGTGGGCGGACGCCCGCTACCGCGCCTCCCACGCGCACGGCCCGGGGGTGGACGAGGCCGAGCCGTCCCCGGAGGGCGACCACCTGGTCAAGCTGTGGCGGCTGCGGCAGCCGTACTATCCCGAACCGGTCACCGGCCTCCTCGACCGGTTCGTCCGCGACGCCCTGGCGCCGGGGGTCGATCCGGCGGAAGGCCACCGGGCGTGCGCGCGCTACGTCATGGAGGACAGGATCGGCCTGGTGACGGCGCCCGTGCTGCTGCTGGCCGGCGCCGCGGACCCGTTCGCGCTGCCGAACCTGGCCCCGCTCCGGGAGCATCTCACCGGGGCGGCGAGCGTGACGTCGGCCGTCGTCGAGGGCGGCACGATCCCGCTCATGGAGCACAAGCCCGCCGAGGTCGCCGCGGCCGTGGCGGCGTTCCTGACGGCCTGATCAGGTCCGGCCGCCGTCGGCGGCCATGATCGACTTCGTGATGCGCCTGCTCACCATGCTGAGCAGGCCACGTACTTGTTGACGTCGGCGCGGAAGGTCGGCGCCGTCACCGACAGCGCGGCGACCATGGTCCCGGTGGCGCCGGTGAGCGGGGTGGCCACGACGTCGCCGAAGAGGGCCGCCGGGCCGAACGCCAGCAGGGCCTTGCCGGTCGCCGTGCAGTGCAGCGGCATGCGCCCGGCGATGCGCGACGGCCTGGACACCTGGCCGTGGCCGGAGACCTTCTCCAGGTAGATGACCTCCAGCCCGTCCAGCACCGCCAGGTGGATGGTCTCCCCCGTCGCCTGGTAGAGGTCCTCCATGAAGGGCCGCGCCGCTCCAGCAGGCCCCACTGCAGCAGTTCCTGGGCCAGCCGGTGGACCGATGCCTTGGCCACGCCGGTGCGGCGGACGATCTCGGACAGGCCCAGGCTCTCGTCGTCCGGGCCGAGCGGCAGCACGCCGAACCGCTCCAGGAACCGCCTCGACAGGCCCTCCGGCGCCGGGCCCCCGTAGGCGCGGCGCACCCGGTGGCGGGTGTCGGAGCCGCTGGCGGGCGCCCGTTCCAGGATGGCCGCGATGGCGCCCATGAAGTTGAACGCGGTGACCCCCTCCCGCCGGCAGATCTCCCAGAACCTGGAGGCGGAGAAGCGGTGATGGGCCACCAGCGTGGCGCCGGAGATCAGCGCGGGCAGCAGGCCCGCGTGCCGGACGTTGATGTGGTTCCAGGGGAAGACGTTGAACAGCACGTCCCCCGCCTCGTAGCCCATGGTGCGGGCGACCCGCCGGGCGTGCCGGACCCCGGCGAAGTGCGGCAGCAGCGCTCCCTTGGCGCGGCCGGTGGTCCCCGAGGTGGCCATGACGACGGCGGGGTCCGCCGGTCCCGGACGCCCTGCCGGGAGGCGGTGCGGCGCGGCGAGCAGGTCGTCCAGGTCGGCCGAGCCCGGCAGCTCGGCCGCCTCCCGCCCGGTCACGAGCACCACGCGCTCCATCCCCGCGGCCAGCGCGATCAGGTCGGGGTTGGCGCGCACGGCGTCCGTGCCGGCGATGAGCAGGCGCGCCCCGGCGGCCCCGGCGAGCCGCCGCGCCGCGTCGAGCCGTACGTCCAGAGCCAGCGGCACCTCCACGGCGCCGAGCCTGGCCAGCGCGAACATCACCTCGACCAGGCGCGGCCCCGGAGGCAGGCACGTGAGGACCCGGTCGCCGCCCGTCACCAGGCCGGCGAGCCCGCCCGCGACGGCGGTCGCCCCCTCCAGGCACTCGCCGACCCGCAGCGAGGCGCCGCCCTCGAACCGCACGAGCTCCGCCTCCGGGGCGCCGGCCGCCCGGCGCTCCAGCAGGTCGAGCATCGTCTCCGGGGCGGCCGTGACATCGGCCGTGACATCGTCCATGTTCTCCCTCACGAGAGGACAGGATGTCCCACCGCCGTCACAGGGGCCACGGCGGGTGGATCGATGTACGGACCGCCGGGGAACGGGTCTAATCCACCTCCACGACGGCCTCGGCGAACTGGGCCGAGTACAGCCGGGCGTAGGCCCCGCCCTCGGCCAGGAGCGACTCGTGCGTGCCCTGCTCCACGATCCGGCCGTCCTCCATGACCAGGATCAGGCTGGCGTCGCGGATCGTGGACAGCCGGTGGGCGATCACGAAGCTGGTGCGGCCCTCGCGCAGCGAGCTCATCGCCCGCTGGATGAGCACCTCGGTGCGAGTGTCGACCGAGCTGGTGGCCTCGTCCAGGATCAGGATGGCCGGCTCGGACAGGAACGCCCGGGCGATCGTGATCAGCTGCTTCTCGCCCGCGCTGACCGTCCCGCCCTCCTCGTCGATCACCGTGTCGTAGCCGTCGGGCAGCGTGTGCGCGATGCGGTCCACGTGGGCGGCCTCGGCGGCGGCCTCGATCCGCTCGCGCGTGGCGCCTTCCGCCCCGTAGCCGATGTTCTCCGCGATCGTGCCGCCGAACAGCCAGGTGTCCTGCAGCACCATGCCGATGTTGGCGCGCAGCTCCTCCCGGGACATCTCGGCGACGTCGACGCCGTCGAGCGTGATGCGCCCGCCGGTCACCTCGTAGAAGCGCATGATGAGGTTGACCAGCGTCGTCTTGCCCGCTCCCGTGGGGCCGACGATGGCCACGGTCTGGCCGGGCTCCACGGTCAGCGAAAGGTTCTCGATCAGCGGCCGGTCCGGCGTGTACCGGAAGGACACGTTCTCGAACGCCACCCGTCCTCTGACCTGCTCGGGCCGCTCGGGCTTGGCCGGCTCCCGCGACTGCTCGGGAGCCTCCAGCAGCTCGAAGACCCGCTCGGCCGAGGCGACGCCCGACTGCACCATGTTCGCCATGCCGGCCACCTGGGTGAGCGGCTGGCTGAACTGCCGCGAGTACTGGATGAAGGCCTGCACGTCGCCCAGCGAGATCGAGCCCGAGGCCACCTTGAACCCGCCCACCACGGCGACCAGCACGTAGTTGAGGTTGCCGATGAACATCATCGCCGGCTGGATGACCCCGGAGATGAACTGGGCGCGGAAGCTGGAGGTGAACAGGGCGTCGTTGTGCTGATCGAAGATCTCGGCGGCCTCCTTCTGCCTGCCGAAGACCTTGACCAGCGTGTGGCCGCCGTACATCTCCTCGATGTGGCCGTTGAGCTTGCCCGTCGAGGACCACTGCTTGATGAACTGCGGCTGCGAGCGCTTGCCGATGACGGTGGTGACGTAGACCGACACCGGCACGCTGACCAGCGCGATGAGGGCCAGGACGGGCGAGATCCAGAACATCACCACGAGCACCCCCACGACGGTCAGCACCGAGGAGATGAGCTGGCTCATCGTCTGCTGCAGCGTCTGGGCGATGTTGTCGGTGTCGTTGGTGGCGCGGCTGAGGATCTCGCCGCGCGGCTGGCCGTCGAAGTAGCTCAGCGGCAGCCGCCCCAGCTTGGCCTCGATCCGCTCGCGCAGCCGGAACGCCGCCCGCTGTACGACGGTCGTGGTCAGCCGGAACTGCACGATGCCGAGCAGCGCCGCCAGCACGTAGATCGCCAGCACCCAGGCCAGCACCTGGGCCAGCGCGGTGAAGTCGATGCCGTGGCCGGGCACCAGGTTGATCGACGACACCAGGTCGGCGAAGGTGCCCTGGCCCTTGGCGCGCAGCCCCGCCACGGCCTGTTCCTTGGTGATCCCGGCGGGCAGCTGGGCCCCGATGATGCCGGCGAAGATCAGGTCCGTGGCGTGGCCGAGGATCTTGGGGCCCGTCACGGTCAGCGCGACGCTGGCCGTGCCGAGGGCCAGGACGACGGCCAGCAGCGTGCGCTCGGGGCGCAGCAGCCGCAGCAGGCTGCGGAGCGTGCCGCCGAAGTCGAGGGCCTTCTCGGCGGGCCCGGACATCATCCTGCCCGGCCCGAAAGAGGGCTGGGGCCGGCGCGCGGGCGCTTGGGTCGTCATGCCGCGGCCTCCTGTTCGGTGAGCTGGGACAGCACGATCTCCCGGTAGGTCGGGCAGGTCGTCATGAGCTCGGCGTGGGTGCCGCTGCCGACCACGCGGCCGTCGTCGAGCACGAGGATGCGGTCGGCGTCGCGGATGGTGTTGACCCGCTGGGCCACGATGACGATGGTGGCGTCGGCGATCTCCTCGGCCAGCGCCGCGCGCAGCCGGGCGTCGGTGGCGTAGTCGAGGGCGGAGAAGGAGTCGTCGAACAGGAAGATCTCGGGCCGGTGCACCAGTGTCCTGGCGATGGCCAGGCGCTGGCGCTGGCCGCCGGAGACGTTCGTGCCGCCCTGGGAGATCGGCTCGTCCAGGCCGCCGGGCATCGCCTCGACGAACTCGCGGGCCTGGGCCACCTCCAGGGCCTTCCACAGCTCCTCGTCGGTCGCGTCCGGCCTGCCGTACCTCAGGTTGGAGGCGACGGTGCCGGAGAAGAGGTAGGGCGACTGCGGGACCAGGCCGACCGCCCGGGAGAGCACGGCCGCGTCGAGGCCGCGCACGTCGACGCCGTCGACCAGCACCTCGCCGGCGGTCGCGTCGAACAGGCGCGGGATCAGGTTGAGCAGCGTCGTCTTGCCGCTGCCCGTGCTGCCGATGATCGCGGTGGTACGGCCGGGCCGCGCCGTGAAGCTCACGTCGCACAGCACCGGCTCCTCCGCGCCCGGGTAGCGGAAGTCCACGGAGCGCAACTCCAGCTCGCCGAGATGTCGTTCGGGGGTGACCGGCTTCGCCGGCGGGTGCACGGTCGGCTCGGTGTCGAGCACCTCCTCGATGCGCTCGGCGCAGACCTCGGCCCGGGGGATCATCATGAACATGAACATCGCCATCATCACCGACATGAGGATCTGCATCAGGTAGGAGATGACCGCGGTCAGCGCGCCCACCTGCATGGACCCGTCGGCGATGCGGTGTCCGCCGAACCACACCACGGCGACGCTGGAGACGTTCACCACCAGCATCACCGACGGGAACATCAGCGCCATCAGCCGCCCGACCCGCAGCGACACGTCGGTCAGCTGGTCGTTGGCCGCGCCGAAACGCTCGCGCTCGTGCTTGTCGCGGACGAACGCCCTGATGACCCGGATGCCGGTGATCTGCTCGCGCAGCACCTGGTTGATCCGGTCGATGCGCTCCTGCATGGTGCGGAAGAGCGGGCGCATGAGCACCACGATCACGCCCACGATGACGATCATCACGGGCAGCACGACGAGCAGCAGCGACGACAGCGCCGCGTCCTGGCGCAGCGCCAGCACGATGCCGCCGACGCACATGATCGGGGCCGCCACCATCATCGTGAACGTCATCAGCACGAGCAGCTGGATCTGCTGCACGTCGTTGGTGGTCCGGGTGATCAGGGAGGGGGCGCCGAACCTGTTGACCTCCTGGGCGGAGAAGTCCTGCACCCGGTGGAAGATCGCGGCCCGCAGGTCCCTGCCCAGGGCCATCGAGGTCCGGGCGCCGTAGTACACGGCCACGATCGAGCAGACGATCTGGATGAGGGTCACACCGAGCATCACCAGCCCGATGCGCATGATGTAGCCGGTGTCGCCCTTGACGACGCCGTCGTCGATGATGTCGGCGTTGAGGGTGGGGAGATAGAGCGTGGCCAGGGTCTGTACGAACTGGAAGAGGACCACGAGTGTGATCTCTTTCCCGTACGGCCTGAGCTGGACCCGCAGAAGACGGAGCAGCATCAAGAGGCGCTTTCTGTCGATGGGGTGGTAGTGGGCCGCACAAGCAGCCCGTCGAGCAGAACGGAGACGATCTCCTCGTCGTCCAGGTCGCCGAACTCGCCGATCCGGCCGAAGCCGCGGTGCTCGCTCGACGCGATCAGCACGAGCAGCAGCTGCGCCGTGGCCTGGGGAGAGCGGCGCAGCCGGTCGCGGTCGGGCTCGATCAGGGCGGCGAGCCCGTCCACGATCAGGCGCCGGCCCTCCACGATCTGCTTGAAGAGCTCGGCGTCGTCGGCCATCAGCTCCTTGGGCACGGCCATGAGGTTGGCGTTGGCCCTCATCCCCGTCCGCAGCAGCGCGACCGCCTGGCTCAGCCGCGCGCGCAGCTCGGCCCGCGTGCCGATGGACGCCAGGGCCTGCGCCGCCGGCCGAGAGTCGAACGCGACCATGAGCGTCGCCCGCAGCAGCGAGGCCTTGTCGGGGAAGACGCCGAAGATCGTGCCCTCGGCCACGCCCGCGGCCTCGGCGATCTGACGGGTGCTCACCGCGGCGCCGTACTCGCGCAGCAGGGGCAGAGTAGCGGCGATGAGCGCGGCACGGCGGTCTTCCGGCGCCATGGCCGGCACCCTTCGCCTCCTTCTGTTCATGGTGGGCCATCCTAATGAGCGAGTACTCACTCGTTCAAATGGTTATGTGTCAGGACCAACCGCTACGCTCCATCCGTGCTCAAACCTTGGTTGCCCGGTTTCCTGCTGCTCGCCGCCATCTGGGGCAACAGCTTCTTCTTCATCAAGGTCGCGGTGGAGTCCCTCCATCCGCTCCAGGTCTCCTTCGGCCGGATGGTCATCGGGGCGCTGGTGCTCCTGCTGGCCGTGCTGCTCGGCGGCAAGCGGCTGCCGCGCGACCCCCGCCTGTGGGGTCACTTCCAGATCGCCTCGATCGTGCTCACCACGCTGCCGTTCACCCTTTTCGCGTACGGCGAGCAGTACGTCTCCTCCGTGGTCGCCGCCATCTGGAACGCCACCACCCCGCTCTGCACGCTCGCCTTCACCCTGCTGCTGCGCACCGAGAAGGCGACCACCGGCCGGGTGGCGGGCCTCGGCCTCGGCTTCGCGGGCGTCATGGTCGTGCTGGGGATCTGGCAGCCGATGGGCGGCGGGCAGCTCGGCGGCAGCCTGGCCTGCTTCGGCGCCGCGGCCTGCTACGGGATCGGCGGCGCCTACATGGGCCGCTTCATCACCGGCCGGCGCCCCGAGCCGCCGGTCGTGCTGGCCGCCGGCCAGCTGCTCAGCGGCGCGGTCCAGCTGGCCGTGATCACGTTGCTGGCCGGGGTGCCGCTGGTGGACCCGCACGCGCCCGCCGCGGTCTGGTGGAGCCTGGCCGGGCTCGGCGGGCTGGGCACCGGGCTGGCGTACCTGCTGCTCTACTGGGTGCAGGTCCGCGCCGGGGTCACCACGACCTCCACGGTCACCTACCTGCTGCCGGTGTTCGCCGCGATCTCCGGGGTGGCCATCCTGGGCGAGGGTCTCAGCTGGAACCAGCCGGTCGGCGCCGTCATCATCCTCGCCGCCATCGCCCTCACCCAGCGCGCCGCGCCCCGCCTCGCACCCGCTCAGCCCGAGCAGGCCCCCGGCACGGTGGACCCGGCGCCCCAACCGTGAACGGGGGATGAATTCTGCAGTAAGTCGCCTTTCCGCACGCGCGGATCCGGCAATCGCCATCCCATAATTCCAGCCATGGGGGTTATTTCAGGAAACAGGATGCGATGAAGCGCTGGATCGGTGTCATTCTGGCGGCGGTTCTGGCCGGGGTGGCGGGCGTGGCGATCCTCTTGGGGAACCGGGCGGACGAGGCCCCGGAGGCGCTCGTGGTGCGGGGGGTCATCGGGTCGGAGAAGAAGCCGTTCTTCGACGACCCCCGCGTCAAGGCGGCCTTCGCCAAACATGGGATGCGGGTCGAGGTGGACACCGCGGGGTCGCGGCAGATCGTCACCGATGTGGACCTGAGCCGCTACGCTTTCGCCTTCCCCTCCAGCGTTCCGGCCGCCGAGCGGATCAAGCGCGACCGCAAGGCGGTCACCACCTATTCGCCGTTCTACTCGCCGATGGCGGTGGCCACGTTCGAGCCGATCGCGAAGCTGCTGGCGGGGGCGGGCGTGGTCCGCGATTCCGACAAAGGCTACCAAATCCTTGATATTAGGAAATATCTCGATTTAATAGCCAAAGGCACCCGCTGGGATCAGCTTCCCGGTAATTCGGCTTACCCGGCTCGTAAGCGGGTCCTCCTCACCACCACCGACATCCGTACCTCCAACTCCGCCGCCATGTATCTGTCGGCGATCGGCTATGTCGCCAACGGCGAGGACGTGCCCACCTCCGACGCCCAGATCGCCAAGATCGCCCCGATGATCGCCCCCGCCGTCCTCGACCAGGGCTTCGCGGAGTCCACCAGCGAGGCGTCGTTCGACGACTACCTGGCGCTGGGCGCGGGCAAGACGCCGATGCTGGTCGTCTACGAGGCGCAGTACCTGGCGCACGTCTTCGCCGGCGACGGCGCGATCAAGCCGGAGATGCGGCTGGTGTATCCGTCGCCGACCGTGCTCAGCAAGCACACGCTGGTCCCGCTGACCCCGCCGGGCGACCGGGTGGGGCAGTTGCTCACGAAGGACGCCGAGCTGCAGGCCCTGGCGGCCGCGTACGGCTTCCGCACCACCGACCCTCAGGCGTTCGCCGGCCTGGTCGCCAGGACCGGGGCGCCGGCGGGGGCTGAGCTGGTGGACGTCGTCGAGCCACCCACGTATGAGCGGCTGGACCAGCTCATCACCACCATCGACTCCGCCCGGCCCTAGCAAGGAGATCCCGCACGTGTCCGATCTGGTGCTCACGCCGCCCGAGCCGGTCGCCCCGGTCCCGGCCGAGACGGCGGCCACCATGCTGCCGATCGCCGACGAGCGCGCCGCCGAGCTGGCCGCCAGGGCCCGCGACTTCGCGGGCGAGCTGAGCGGGCTCGACCACCGCTCCCCCGAGTTCTCCCGCAAGGTGCACGACATCGCCTCGATGGGCGACACCGAGATCAAGTCCGCCTCCCAGGTGGCCAACCGCATGCTCAAGCGGCCGGTCGCCGCCCTGGACGCGGCCCGCGGTGAGGGCGCCGACGCGCAGGCCAGGGTCGCCAAGGAGCTGGTGGCGCTGCGCCGTACCGTCGTGGACCTGGACCCGAAGCAGGCGGCGAGCGGGACGCGCAAGCTCCTGGGGCTCATCCCGTTCGGCGACCGGCTGCGCGACTATTTCGCCAAGTACCACTCCGCGCAGAAGCACATCGACGACATCATCCGCGCGCTGAAGTCCGGCCAGGACGAGCTGCTGCGCGACAACGCCGCCATCGAGGGCGAGAAGGCGAACTTGTGGGAGACGATGACCCGGCTGCAGGAGTACGCGGTCCTCGCCCAGGCCATGGACGCCGCTCTCGAGGAGCGCATCGTGCTGGCCGACGAGGAGCGGGCCACGGCGCTGCGCTCCGACGCCCTGTTCACCGTGCGCCAGCGCCACCAGGACCTGCTCACCCAGCTCGCCGTGTCGGCCCAGGGTTATCTGGCGCTCGACCTCGTACGCAAGAACAACCTGGAGCTGAGCAAGGGCGTCGACCGCGCCACCACGACCACGGTCTCGGCGCTGCGCACGGCGGTCACGGTCGCGCAGGCGCTGGCGAACCAGAAGCTGGTGCTCGACCAGATCACCGCGCTGAACGCCACGACCGGTGACCTGATCCTGGCCACCAGCGAGATGCTGCGCACCCAGGCGGGCGCGATCCAGAACCAGGCGGCCTCGACGACCGTGGACCTGGACACGCTGCGGCAGGCGTTCGACAACGTCTACGCCACGATGGACACGATCGACGCGTTCCGGGCGAAGGCCGTGGACAACATGGCGGCCACCGTCGACAGCCTGTCCGCCGAGCTGGGGCATGCCAAGGCGTACCTCGAGCGGGCCCGGGAGGGCGAGCGATGAGACGAGCCCTGAGACGGGCGCTGCCTCTCGTCCTGCTCGCCGCCCTGCTGGCGGGCTGCGGCGGGGGCGAGGAGCCCGCCGACGCGCCCGACGTGCTCCGGGTGCTGGCCGGCAGCGAGATCAAGGACCTCGAGCCGCTGCTGCGGCGGGCCGAGTCGGAGGCCGGCGTCAAGGTGCGGCTCACCTACACCGGCACGCTCGACGGTGCCGAGCAGGTCGCGAGCGGCCGCGCCGACGGCCGGCTGGACTCGGTCTGGTTCTCCTCCAACCGCTACCTGTCCCTGATCGACGGCGCGCAGGCCAGGCTGTCCACCCAGGCCAAGATCATGGTCTCCCCCGTCGTGCTGGGGCTGAAGCCCGCCAAGGCCCGCGAGCTCGGCTGGGACGGCAAGCAGGTCACCTGGGCCGACATCTCCCGGGCGGCCAAGGAGGGCAGATTCGGCTTCGCCATGACGAACCCCGCCTCCTCCAACTCCGGCTTCTCGGCCCTGGTGGGGGTGGCCGCGGCGCTGTCGGACGCGGACGGCGCGCTCAGCGCCGAGCAGGTCGCGTCGGTGACGCCGCGGCTGAAGGAGTTCTTCTCGGCGCAGCGCCTGACGGCCGGCTCGTCGGGGTGGCTGGCCGACGCCTACGTCCGCGACCGGCGCGTGGACGGCATGGTCAACTACGAGTCGGTCCTGCTGGGGATGCGCGAGCCGCTGACGCTCGTCTACCCGTCCGACGGCGTGGTCACCGCCGACTACCCGCTCACGCTGCTCGCCTCGGCCCCCGAGCCCAAGAAGGCCCTGTACGGCAAGCTCACCGCCTGGTTGCGCAGCCCGGCCGTGCAGAAGGACATCATGACCGGCACCCACCGCCGGCCGATCGCGCCGGGCGTGACCCCGGACCCGCGCTTCGGCGGGAGGCAGCTGATCGAGCTGCCGTTCCCCAACCGGCGCAGCACCGCCGACGAGTTGATCGCCACCTACCTCAACCAGGTGCGGGTCCCGGCGGAGGCGCGCTTCGTGCTGGACGTCTCCGGCTCGATGGCGGGCGAGCGGATCGACGCGCTGCGGCAGGCGCTGGTCGCCCTGACCGGCGCCGACACCTCCGCCTCCGGCGCGTTCTCGCGCTTCAGCAACCGCGAGGCCGTCACGATGATCCCGTTCAGCAGCACGCCGATGCGGCCGGTCCCGTTCACCGTGCCAGAACGCGACCCGGAGCCGGTGCTCGCCCAGATCAAGGCGTTCGCGGAAGGGCTGTCCGCGGGCGGCGGCACCGCGATCTACGACAGCCTGGCCGCCGCCTACGACCGTCCCGTGACGCCCGGGCACTACACCTCGATCGTGCTCATGACCGACGGCGACAACACCAATGGCTCCGACTACGCCGCCTTCGAGGCCCGTTACCGGGCGCTGCCGCAGGATCGGCGGGCGCCGGCGTTCGTGGTGCTGTTCGGCGAGAGCGACGTCGAGGAGATGCGCAAGGTCGCCGAGCTGACCGGCGGCGCCGTGTTCGACGCCCGCAAGACGTCGCTGAGCAGCGCGTTCAAGGAGATCCGTGGCTATCAGTGAGCGCGTCCTGCGCTACCTGGGCTCGAACCGGAACATCGCCGGCTCCTGCCTGGCGCTGCTCGGCCTGGTGGCCCACTTCCTGGGGCTGGTGGGCGCGTTCTGGCCGGTGGTCGTGGTGGCGCTGTACGGGGTGGGCGCGCTGCTCGCCCCGCCGGACCGGGTCCGGCTGACGATCTCGCACGCCGAGGTGGAGACGCGGGCGCTCAGGGCCGACCTGGACGAGCTGCTGCGGCGGATCGGCGGGCGCTTCCCCGGCGACGTGCACGCGGCCGTGGACGCGCTGGCCGAGGTGCTGAGGGGCGTGCTGGACCGCGCCGAGCAGCTCACGTCCTCCCCCGACCAGCTGCACGTGGTGTCGCAGACGATCCGCCGATACCTGCCCGCCAGCCTGGAGGCGTACGCGAACCTGCCGCGCGGCTACGCCCGCACCCGCCGCGGCGGGCGGGAGCGCAGCGCGCACGAGGAGCTGCTCGCCCAGCTCGCCCTGCTCGACGCCCAGCTGCGCAAGGTGGCCGAGGCCATCCACCGGGGGGACGAGCAGGCGCTGCGCGACCAGGGCCGCTTCCTGCGGGACAAGTTCGGCGGCTCCGAGCTGGACCTGGGCTGAGGGCCCGCGCGGGCTCAGCCGGCGGCCCGGTCGCCAGGCAGGCGGCGCCGGCGGGCGGCGTCCGTCAGCGCCGGGCGGCGCCAGGCGCCGTCGGGGTGGTAGAGGTTGGTGCCCGGCGGGATGATCTCGTCGATGCGGTCGAGGGTCTGATCGTCGAGGGTGAGCGCCGCGCCCTTGAGCGTCGCCTCCAGCTGCTCCATCGTGCGCGGGCCGATGATGACCGAGGTGACGGCCGGATGCGCCGCGGGGAAGGCGACCGCGAGCTCGGGCAGCGAGCAGCCGAGGTCCGATGCGAGCTCGATCAACTCCTCCACCACCTCGAGCTTGGCGGCGTTCTCGGGGATGGAGGGGTCGAAGCGGTTGGGGCTGAGCGACGCGCGGCCGGTGGTCAGGTCGATGGGCTGCCCCTTCCTGAACCGGCCGGTCAGGAAGCCGGAGGCGAGCGGGCTCCAGGTCAGCACGCCCATGCCGTACCGGTGGCACACCGGCAGCACGTCGGCCTCGACGCCGCGGGCGAGCAGCGAGTACGGCGGCTGCTCGGTCCTGAAGCGCCGCAGGCCGCGGCGCTCGGACACGTGGTGCGCCTCGACGATGTCCTCGGCGGGGAACGTCGAGCAGCCGAACGCCCGGATCTTCCCCTGCCCGACGAGGTCGCCCAGCACGTCGAGCGTCTCCTCGATGTCGGTCGTGTGGTCCGGCCGGTGCACCTGGTAGAGGTCGATCCAGTCGGTCTGAAGCCGCTTGAGGCTCTCCTCGACCTCCTTGATGATCCAACGCCGCGAGTTGCCGCGCCGGTTCGGCCCGTCCCCCATCGGGAAGTGCACCTTCGTGGCGAGTACGACGTCGTCACGGCGGCCCCGCAGCGCCTTGCCCACGATCACCTCGGACTCGCCGGCCGAGTACATGTCGGCCGTGTCGATGAAGTTGACGCCCTGGTCGAGGGCGTGGTGGATGATCCGGGCGCAGTCGTCGTGGTCGGGGTTGCCGACCGCGCCGAACATCATGGCGCCGAGACAGTGGACGCTCACCTCGATGCCCGTGCCGCCGAGGACGCGGTGACGCATGATCAGACTCCTAGCGATGTGATGGGGTGCCGAGCGCGTCGGAGCCTACGGGCTAGAGCCGACTCTAGATCAAGCGGCCGCCGGGAGCCGCAGGTGGACGGGCAGGGCGGACAGGCCGTTCATGATCAGCGATGGCGTCCTGGTCAGGCTCTCCGCGGGCACCGCCAGGCGGAGATCGGGGAAGCGGTCGAGCAGCGTGCGGAACGCGATGCGGGCCTCGACCCGGGCGAGCGGCGCGCCGACGCAGTAGTGGATGCCGTGCCCGAAGGCGACGTGCGTCGGGGCCTCCCGGGTGATGTCCAGCGAGGCGCCCTGCGGGAACGCCCGGGGGTCGCGGTTGGCGGCGACCAGGGCGAAGTACACGACCGAGCCCGCCGGGAGCGTCACCCCGCCGGCCTCGACGGGCTCCACGGTGTGGTACGACAGGGTGCTCTGCACGGGCCCGTCATGGCGCAGGAGCTCCTCGATCGCCGGGTCGAGGAGCTCGGGGCGCTTGCGGAGCAGGGCGAGCTGGTCGGGGTGGGTGAGGAGGGCGCGCATGCCGTTGCCGATGAGGTTCACCGTCGTCTCGTGCCCGGCGATCACCAGCAGGAAGATCATCGACGTCAGCTCGTCCTGGCTGAGCCCCTCGCCGTCGTCGCGGGCCGCGATCAGGTCGGAGAGCAGGTCGTCCTGCGGGTCGCGGCGTTTCTTCGCGATCAGTTCGCGGCTGTAGGCGAGCAGCGAGGCGACCGCCTCGTGGAATTCCTCGTAGCTGTAGATGCCGGGGGAAACGGCCGGCAGGGTCCACTCGCGGAAATCGGCCCGCTCCGCCTCGGGGATGCCGATCAGCTCGCAGATCACGCCGATCGCCAGCGGGTAGGCCAGCGCGGAGATGAGGTCGACGGTCTCCTCGCCGTCGGCCTCGGCCAGCAGGTCGTCGGTGATCTGCTGGATCCGCGGGATGAGCTTCTCGACCCTGCGGCGGGTGAACGTCGAGGTCACCAGCCTGCGCAGCCGCGGGTGATCCGGCGGGTCGCTGTAGAGCATGGTCGTGTGGATGCCGCGCGCCACGTCCTCGGGCAGTTGGTGCGCGTACGACCCCGACGTCCAGCCGCCCTTGACCAGCCGCGGGTCGGCCAGCAGCGCCCTGGTCTCGGCGTAGCCGGTCACCAGCCACGCCGGCATGCCTTCCGGCGTCGTGATCGGGTGGACGGGCCCCTTGGCGGCGAGGTCCGCGTAAATGTGGTGCCGCTCGTCACCGTGAATCGCGGTGAACGGCGCCGGCCCGGATTCATCGGACAAGGCAATCCCCCATTGCTTCGATTAGTGAATTTCCAGGGAGAAACGTTACCCACAGGCAATATGCGGGCCGTTGACAGAACGTAGACGCCCGGCACCACGTGCTTACGTCGGCGGCCTAGGTAGTCATATGGGTATCCCTCCCGTGCCGCTCGCGCCGCCGCCGCACGCATGCTGGATTCATCGACAAACACCGTCGAGGAACGAAGGAATCGTCAACCATGTGCAAGCACCGGCCACGGTGCCCATCCATATATGCCGGCGACCACGACGCCGTCCATCGACTCGCAGGTGGGAGTGCCGCATGAACGACTACGCCTTGATGAATCAGAGCGCCGGGCACCATCTCGACCTGGGCGCCCTGAGCCGGGCCTGGGACTGGATCAAGTCCAGGGCCCTGGGCGCCGACGAGAGCCAGGTGCCGGGCGAGCGGATCGCCTCTTGGTCGCTGTCATCGGACATGCAGGCGCGGCCTCTCATCCATGCCCGGCTGGCCTCATGGGGGCTCGACGGACTGGCAGAGGCCGCCGAGCTGCTGGTGGACCAGCTGATCATGGATGGGGACTACCACGCGCGCGGGGCGTACCGGCTGACCGTCTGGGCCACCGACGGCGTGCTGCGCTGCGAGGTCGAACCGGAGGACGCGGACGACACGCCGACGCCGCACGATCTGCAGGTGTTCCGGCGGCTGGCCTGTTGCTGGGGTGCCGCGGGCAATGCCTTCTGGTTCGAGATCCCGATGAATGCTCAGGACAAGTGCCGCAACTCCGGTTGGGCCTCCAGAGGCCGTACCGCGTAAGTCACGGCGCGGTCGACGCCGAGCTTCGCCCCGTGGCGGAAAGCGGACGTGAACGCCGGTTTCCCGAGGGCGTGGCGGGCCTGCCGCGCGCAGCGTTCGTGCCAGGCGGCGTGGTAGCAGAGCCGTTCGGGTGAGGCGCCCGCCGCCTGCCACAACGCGTGCGCGGCTCCGAGGAGCTCGGCGGCTCTCTCGTGCTCCTCGCGGGCGCCGGCGATCCAGGCCAGCACTTCCAGGCACTGGGTCAGGCACCAGCGGTCGTCCACCTCACCGGTGAACTGCGCGGCCGCCGTCAGGAGCGCCTCGGCCTGCTCGTAGTCGCCCAGGTTCCACCGCGCCACGCCGAGCGCGAACTGGGCGTACGCGCGTGACACCAGCGCATGGTGGGCCTCGCTCAGGGCCAGCAGCTCCTCGCCGAACTCCGCGGCCAGGCCGGGATCCTCGGTCGATCCGTACGCGGCCGCGAAGTAGAGGTTGAACATGAGCCCGTCCAGGTCGTTCCTGGCCCGGTGGAGGGCCATCGACTCGCGCAGCAGCGCGAGACCGCCCCGGGTGTCGCCGGCGGTGCAGGCGGCCACGCCCGCGGTCCGTACGGCGTACGGCACGAGGTCCTCGTATCCCAGCCTGGCGGCGAGCTCGCGGCACTCCTCCAGCCGCGGTATCGCCGCGTCGAGGTCTCCCTGGCGCAGGGCGAGCATGCTGTCCACCCAGAGCGCCGTCGCCCGGGTCCGGCCCGGCTCCGGCACCAGCCCCAGGCCGCGTTCGATCCAGTAGCGGCCCTCGGTGAGCGCGCCGGCGAGCACCCAGAAGCACCACAGCGCGGACGCGGTGCCCAGGCCCAGGGGCGCCAGCGCCGGTTCGTTCAGGCACGTCTGGAGCGCGACGCGGACGTTGGGCAGCTCCTGGCGCAGGGCCAGGTATCGGTCCAGCTGGTCGGGCACCAGTTGGTCGGTCCGGTGCGTCTCCGTCAGCTCGCGGTAGTGGCCGACGAAGCGCCTGCGCAGCCATTGCCGCTCGGCGGGCGTCAGCTGCTCGCAGCCGTACGCGCGCAGGCTCTCCAGCATGCGGAAGCCGAGCCCGCCCCGGCACAGGACCGACTTGTCCACCAGCCCGGCCAGGAGGTCGAGCACATCGACCGGATCGATGCCCTCGCCCGAGCACACCGTCTCCGCGGTGTCGAGATCGACCCCTCCGGCGAACATCGACAGCCGGGCCCACAGCCGCCGCTCCTCGGGCGAACACAGCTGGAAGCTCCATTGGATGGTCGCCCGCAGCGTCTGGTGCCGCGGCAGGGTCATGGGGCCGCCGGCCTCCAGCACGTCGAAGCGCTGCTCCAGCTCGTACGCCAGCTCCTCCAGCGGCAGGGTGCGCAGCCGCGCCGCGGCCAGCTCGATGGCCAGCGGGATCCCCTCCAGCCGCCGCACCAGCCGCACCACGCAGGCGAGGTTGCCCGCGCTCAGGGAGAAGCCCGGCACGACGTGCGCCGCGCGCTCCACGAAAAGGCGCACTGAGTCGTGTCTGGCGGCCTCCCGTACGGTGCGGCTGGGCGTCAGCGGGCCGGCCCGCGTCTCCTCGGGGAGCGCCGGGCCGGCCTGGACCTCGTGGAGCGCGGGGACAGGCCCGGGTACGGACAGCGGCGGGACCGGGAGCACCTGCTCGCCGTGCACGCCCAGCGAGTGCCTGCTGGTCACCAGCACCTGCAGGCGGGGCGTGGCGTGCAGCAGCCGTTCCACGAAGTGCGCGCAGAGCAGGTCCAGGTGCTCGCAGTTGTCCAGGACCAGCAGCATGCGCCGGTTGGACAGGTGCTCCACCAGCAGCCCCATGGGATCGGGGTGCGCTTGGCGCAGCCCCAGGGCCGCGACCACCGTCGGCTCCAGCAGCTCGCCGGTCTCCAGGGTGGCCAGCTCGATCACCTCGACGCCGTCCCGGTACTTGTTCCGCAGGTTCTCCGCGATCCTGAGGGCCAGCCGGGTCTTGCCGACCCCGCCGGGGCCGGTCAGGGTGAGCAGCCGCGTGCTGGACAGCGCCTTACGCGCCGCCGACAGTTCCCACCTTCGCCCAATGAAGGTGGATTTATCCAACAAAAACGTCATGAGGGGCCCTGCCACTCCCGTGAGACACCGAACGGCGCCAAGCCTCCACCCCCCAGAGTATTCCTGACCCGCTTTCCCGGCACAGCCATCCGGCGCCGCATTCTCATTTCCCAACAAAAGGCGTCCCGCACCATTTTTGCCAATGGAAGCCACAATTTTGCCGGACCCTTGATTTCGGTGAATCGCATCGACTCCATGTGATTCCTTGTTCATCATGAGTCTCGCCGCGGAGCCGCCCGTCGTCCGCCGCCCGTACCGCTGGGTGGTGCTGGCGCTGGCCTGGGCGTCGTTCACGATGACCGCCGTGGACCGGTCCACCTGGGGCCCGGCCTCGGTGGCGGTGGGCGAGCACCTCGGCGTGTCGCTGGCCGGACTCGGCGTCTTCGCCACCGGCTACTACGTCGGTTACGTCGTCTCCAACGCCGCGGGCGGCGTGCTGACCGACTGGCTCGGCCCCCGGGTGGTCGTCGGCTGCTCGCTCTTCCTCGCCGGCGGGTTCATGATCCTGTTCGGTGAGACGGACTCCGTGGCGATGGGCATCGCGTTCCAGGCCGGGGTCGGGGTGTTCGCCGGGTGCGACTACTCGGCCGGGGTCAAGCTCATCTCCCAGTGGTTCCCGCCCAAGGACCGCGGCTTCGCCATGGGCGTGTTCATGACGGCCACCTCGCTGGGCACGGTGATCGCGAACGCGGTCGTCCCTGGCCTCATCGCCGCGTCCGGGTGGCGTACGTCGTACCAGGTGTTCGGTGCGGCCTCGATGGTCGTCGCGGTCCTGTGCCTCGTCCTGCTGCGCGGCACCAAGGCCGCGCACGTCGCCCGCGCGGTGCCTGACCTGCGCCCGCTGGCCCGCGACCGGGACCTGTGGCTGCTCGGCCTGGCCGGGTTCGGCGCGCTGTGGGGCACGTACGGCTTCGTCACCTGGTCCAACGCGCTGATGATCAAGGGCAGCCACCTCACCCCCGTGCAGGCCGGCACCGTGGTCGCGATCTTCGGCGGCACCGCCATCGCGGCGAAGCCGTTCATGGGCATGGTGTCCGATCTGTTCGGCGGCCGGCGCAAGCTCCCGGCCGTCGCCGTGCTCGCCGCTTTCGTCGTGACGCTGCTGGTGTTCGGCACCCGCGACAGCCTGAGCGGGTTCCTGTGGGTGGCGCCGTTCCTCGGGGTCGCGGCGTACGTGTACAGCCCGCTGATGATCGCGCTGATCCCGGAGCTCGCCGGGGTCCGGCTCGCCGGGTCGGCGGCCGGTGCGACGAACGCGTTCTGGCAGCTCGGCAGCACGATCGTGCCCGTCGTGCTCGGCGCGGTGTTCCAGGCGACCCACTCGTTCTTCTGGGCCTTCGCCACGCTCGCCGCGGGGCCGCTGCTCGGCCTGATCCTCCTGCTGGGGGTCCGGGAGCACAGAGCCGGCGCCCGCGTCCCCGCCGTGACGGCTCTCGCGGGGTGAAGGCCGCGCACGTACGCTGTCGTCCGGCCATCCCGCTTCTCTCGATCGAGGAGGACGTCAGTGGTGGACAAGATCGCCCTCGAAGAGCACTTCGGGGCCACCGACCCGGACATCGTCGAGCAGTCGGCGACGCACTTCACGGCCGACGCCTGGCCCGCGCACCGCGACATGCTGCTGGACATCCATGGGGCACGGCTGCGGATCATGGACGAATGCGGCATCGAGAAGGCCGTGCTGTCCCTGCTCTCGCCGGGGATCCAGTCGCTGCACGAGGCGAAGAAGGCGGTCGAGTGGGCATGCCGCCTCAACGACCACGCGGCCGAGCAGGTCGCCCGGCGGCCCGACCGGTTCGCCTCCTTCGCCGCGCTGCCCATGCAGGACCCCGACGCGGCCGTGACCGAGCTCCGGCGCGCGGTCACCGAGCTGGGGCTGGTCGGCGCGCTGATCAACGGGTTCTCGCAGGTCGGCGACGAGCACACGGTGGTCTACCTCGACGACCCGCGGTACGCGGGCTTCTGGGCGGCCGTCGAAGAGCTGGACGTGCCCGTCTACCTGCACCCGCGCGACCCGCTGCAGGCCACGAGCCCCCAGTACGAGGGCCATCCCTGGCTGTACGGCTCGGCATGGGCGTTCTCGGTCGAGACCGGGACGCACGCGCTGCGGCTCATGGGCAGCGGCCTGTTCGACCGCCGCCCCGGCATCACGGTGATCCTCGGCCATCTGGGCGAGCTGCTGCCGTTCAACATCTGGCGTACCGACCACCGGCTCGCCGTCGCGCCCCGCGGCCTCGACGTGCGGCACCCGTTCGGCCACTACCTGCGGACCAACTTCTACCTCACCACCAGCGGCAACTTCCGCACGCCCGCGCTGCTCAACACGATCCAGGAGGTGGGCGCCGACCGGCTGCTGTTCTCCGCCGACTACCCGTTCGAGGACATGCGCGAGGCCGCCGCCTGGTTCGACGGGCTGGAGCTGAACGAGAACGACCTCGTCAAGATCGGCCGTACGAACGCGCAGCGGCTCCTGCGGCTGTGAGATCCGGTCAGCACATCGACGGAATGCAGGTGAAGGGATTCCGGAGAGTGGGCGACGGCTGCGCCGGCTCGGGCGCGGCGGTGGTCTCCGGGGGACCTCCGGAGCTCGGGCCGGAGGTCGGGCCCGCCCCTGAGTCGTCGCTCACCGGGGCGCTCGCGGTCTTCTTGGTGCGGGTCGGCTTGGGGACGGGCGCCGAGGTCGGGTCCGGCGCGTCCGGGGCTCGTGCGACGCCGGAGTCGATCACGACGGGACCCTCCGGTCCCATCAGGATGTTGCCGGGCTCGAAGTCCCCGTGCAGGATCCCGGCACGGTGGATGGCGGCCGGCGCGGTGGCGGTGCTGATCGCCACCCGGTCGAGCGCGGCGCGGCCCCTCGACGGTGACCAGGTCGTGCGGGGAGGGGCCGGGCACGTACTCGCTGACGATGTACGGCCGCCGGCCCGCCAGGTCGGCGTGGAGCACGGGCGCGGTGGAGAACCTGGCCACGCGCTGGGCCGGCTCCACCTCGCGCGAGGCGGCCGACGATGTCGTACGGCTCCAGCCGCCGTGGATCGTCCTCCACCAACGGCTGATTCACTTATCCCCCGACAGCACCAGCAGACCGGACAAAAACGTCCCATATTCGCGATCAAGAGGCACCCGTATCCACCGAGATCACAATCTCCGTACAAATGCGGACAAATGTTGACCATTCCACTTTCCTGATGGTTAATCGGAAGGGAGTGCGCCGCTTTCAACGGGGGAAGCGGCTGTTCATGGCCATGGGGGAAACATGACCAGGAGTCTTGTCGGCATGCTCTTAGCCGCCACCGTCGCGACCGGGGTCATCGCGGTGACTCCGACGGCGGCCTCGGCATCGGGCACGGCGGCCCGTCCACATCTGCTCGACTACAAGATCTACTTCGGTAAGTGCGAGGACACCTGCCGCATCAAGGTGCGGATCAAGAGCGTCACTCGCCTGAAGCTCTACGACGTCAGCCTGAACGCCCGGCTCTGGGTCAACGGCAAGAAGGTCGGAACCTGCTACGACTACGTCGGCAGCATCCGTCCCAAGGGAGTCCGCTGGGCCGGGTGCACCGTACGGTCGTCGAAACTCTCCACCATGTGGAACCGCTACCTCGACGGCGAGATCGACTTCAACACCGAGACCAAGACCAACGTCCATTACGAGTGGTATTCGTGACCGGCGGGCCAGGGGCCGAGCCTCCTCGGCCCCTGGCGTCACCTATCTGAGGGCGAAGACCGCGGAGGTGGAGTCGGTCTCGCTCTGCCGCACGGTGCCCGCGGCCCAGACCTCCGTGGTGCCGGGGACGAGCGCCAGGTCCCACAGCTTGATCACTTTGCCGGCGACCTGAGGGGTGCTCGCCGACCACTGCCCCGCCGCCGAGCGGGACAGCACGCGGGAGCTCGTGTCATCCGGCGGGTACGCGATCACCCGGAAGCCGCCCCGGCCGTCCGCGACCGCGTCACCGAGGCGCCACCCGGATGCCGCCGGAGCGGGAACAGGGACGTCGACCGGCGACCAGGCGCGGCCGTCGAAATGCGCGGCCAGCACCCGCTCACCGGTGTCGCCGAAGACCCAGACATCGTTCTTGGCCACCGCGAGCACGCCGGTCAGGCTGGTGGTCCCCTTGTCGCGGCCAGCGGGGAATGCGGCCTTCTTCCAGGCCTTGCCGTCGAAGTGGGTGACCTCGCAACAGCCGATCGCCCAGACGTCCTTCTGGGACACGACACTGGTCCGGCTGACGTCCCTTGGCGCTCGCCGGTGCCAGGTGCGGCCGTTCCAGAACCAGGACGCCGAGTGGACGTCCGAGCCGAAGGCCCAGACGTGGTGGCGGCCGAGCACCAGACCGTGGCTGAGGTTGGGGTTGGGTCCCATGGCGGATCTGCCCGCGTCCGTCCAGCGACGGCCGTCGTAGCGGAGGGCGGCGGACTCGCCGGTGTCGCTCGTGGTGAAGGCCCACACGTTGTCCGGTGAGGACGCGCCCGCCGAGCCGATGGCGCCGTAGTGGCGTCCGGGCAGTTCGGCGGCCCGCCAGGCTCGGCCGTTCCAGTGCTGGGCCACCGGACGGGCGGTCCCCGCGCATTCGTCGTCGACGGGCTCGCTCTGGCCGAACACCCAGACGTCGCTCCGGCTCAGCGGGACGACCGCCGACATCGAGTCGCAGCCGCCGAAATTGTGCATCCGGACCAGTTCCCAGACCGGCTGATTCGCCGGGGGCGGGACCGCGACCAGACCGACCGTCAACAACATTCGTGTCAGCACGGCACCCATCATGGCGACCTCGTCACCCGATCAGCCACACCCCCGCCAGCGAGATCGTCGCGATGAGGCCGGTGGCGATGCCGCCGAGCAGCATGACCCGTCCGCCCTTGAGCAGCTTCCGCAGGTCGATCCCCGTGCCGAGGGCGAACAGGGCGGCCGCCATCAGCGCGTTCGTGACCGCCGGCACGTTCGCGGTCACCACCGGCGGCAGCAGCCCCGTGCTCCGTACCGCCACCATCGCCAGGAACCCGGCCACGAACAACGGCACGATCGGCGGCCTCTTCCCGGGAACTGCGGCAGGCGGTGCCACCGGGCGGGTGAGGGTGGTGCCACGCCCGGCGGGCACAGCCACCGCCGTCCCAGCGGGGGCGGCCGCTGCGGTCCCGGCGGGGACGGCCGCTGCTGTCCCCGCCGGGACACTGCGGGGGCGGCGCAGGGACGTGGTCATGGCGACGACGGGGGCGAGCAGCACGACCCGGGCGAGCTTGACCGTCACCGCCGTCGCGAGCACGCCAGAGGCCGCGCCGATCGCCGCCACCTGGGCGACCTCGTGCACGGCCGCGCCCGCCCACATCCCGAGCTGCCCGTGCGACAGCCCCAGCCAGGACGCCAGCAGCGGCAGCACCACGATGGCCGCGCTGCCGTAGAGCACCACCACGCTCAGCGCGCCCGCGGCGTCCTCGTCCGAGCTGTCGGCGCTGTCGTGCATGGCCGCGATCGCCGCCGCCCCGCAGATCGACACGCCGGTGGCGACCAGCAGCGACGTACCGGGGGAAAGGCCGAGGCGGCGGCCCGCCGGCGGCGTGAGCACGAACGTGAGCCCCGTGGCGGCGGCGACGACCGCGAGCGCCTGCCACCCGAGCGCGAGCACCTGCGGCACCGCGATCTGCAGCCCGAGCAGCACGATCGCCGCGCGCAGCACCCGCCTGGAGACGAACAGCAGCCCGGGGCGCAGCGGCGCGCGGATCACCCCGGCGCTGGCCAGCGCCGCCCCCAGGGCCACCGCGGCGGTGGCGGGGCTGAGCCCCGGCACGAACCGGTTGACGACCAGGGCGGCCGCCGTCGCCAACGCGCACGCCGCGATGCCCGGCAGGCAGGACGTCTTGGAGGGGGTGGGAAGCATGATCCCAGTCTTCGGGGCCATCGACAGGGCCGGTAGCCGCGCATTGCCTGGGAGGTCATAGCCTATGGCTATGACTGCGCTGCCCGATCTCGACTCCCTCAAGCTCCTCGTGGACGTGGGCGAGCTCGGCAGCCTCGGGCAGGCGGCCAAGCTGGCGGGCATCGCGCAGCCGTCGGCGAGCAAGCGCATCGCCCAGCTGGAGCGGCGGCTCGGCCTGCCGCTGCTGGAGCGGACGCCGCGCGGCTCCACGCTCACCGCCGAGGGCAAGATGGTGGCGGGCTGGGCCGCGCAGGTGCTGGCGGCGGCGCAGGAGCTCATGCGGGCCGCCGAGGCCGTCCGCCACGGCGAGGCGGCGCATCTGCGGGTGGCCTCCAGCATGACGGTGGCCGAGTACCTGGTGCCGCGCTGGCTCGGGGAGTTCCAGAGCCGCGAGGCGGGGGTCCAGATCGGCCTGGACGTGCTGAACTCCGCCGACGTGGCGGCGCTGGTGCTGTCGGGCAGCGGGGGCGTGGAGCTGGGGTTCGTGGAGGGGCCCAACGTGCCGGACGGGCTGGCCAGCCGGGTGGTGGGCACCGACAGGCTCGTCGTCGTGGTGGCGCCGGGCCACCCGTGGGCGCGCCGCCGTACGGTGCTCAGGGGCGCCGAGCTGGCCGCTACCCCGCTGGTCGTACGTGAGCGCGGCTCGGGCACCCGCGAGACCCTGGACGTCGCCTTCGCCGGGCTCCACCAGGCCAGCCCACGCCTGGAGCTCGGGTCGAACTCGGCCGTCAAGGGCGCCGCCCAGGCGGGCGCGGCCCCGGCGGTGCTCAGCTGGTACGCGGTCGAGGCCGAGCTGGCCACCGGCCGCCTCGTCGAGGTGCCGCTGGCGGGCCTCAACCTGGTCAGGAACCTGCGCGCGGTCTGGCGCCGCGGCCGCTCCCTGACGGGCTCCGCCTCGACCCTCCTGACCATCGCCAGCCGCCCCTGACGCCCCGTGCATTGTGGGCTGCGCACTCGACGTGCAAACAGGGAAGAATCTTCAGCGATGAACATTACTCCCGCCCAGTTGCGCGACCTGGCCGGCCGCGCCGACGCACTCGAGGCAGAGGCCCGTGCCCTGTACGCCGGCCTGCCCGCCGATTCGCCCGAACGCGCCCATCTCCAGGCGGCGCACCACGCCGCCGAATGGCTGAAGAGAGCGGGCGAGGACCTGCTGCGCGCAGCCGGGGACCTGGCCCAGTATCGAGCCCTGGCCGAGTCGACGTGCGCCTTCCCGTGGGGCGTTTGTCCCGAACACGGCAACACGCTCTCCGCCATGGCCAACGTGTCCACCTGCCGGGTGTGCCGCCGTACCTGGAACTACGACCGGCGCGGCCAGAAGTGCGGCGAGCCGGTGACGTGGAAGGTGACCGACCGGGTGGGGACGGAGTCGCTGATGTGCGACGGGCACGTCCTCGGCGCTCGCGCGGCCATGCAAGGCGCCGCCTTCATGCGCCTCGACGGAGGGATGTAAGACCAAGCACTCCCCAGGAAATTGCTGCTGATCTCGCCACAAAAGCGCTGATCAGCGACCTGCAACAGCCGCAAACAGCCCCCAGATCAGCGGTGCATCCTGCATCCTGGGCATGCATTCGCGTCTCCCCCTTCAAGGAGCTGCCGTGACCCGGTATGCCGTCGACCACGCCAGAAACGCGCTCGTCGCCCACTGGAGCACCGGCATCGGGGATGTCGCGGTCACCGTGGCCGTTCTTCCCCCGGCCCGCCCCTCGGACGCCCTGCGCCTGGCCGCCCGCCTGACCGAGCTGTCGCAGGCCTGCTGGCGCTGCTACACCCACCCGGCCAGCATCTCCGACCAGCACGGACCGGGCAGCCTCGGCTGGCACCGGCAGCGCGAACGCGACGCCTTCACCGCCGTGGCCCCGATCCTGACCGCCTCCGCGGACGTCCCCGTCTCCGCCGAGGTCGGGGAGATCGCACAGCGCACGGGCCGCGCCCTGCGCGCGCTCGACAGCCCGGAGCTCACCACGCAGGTCGTCGCCGACGTCGCAGCCGAGCTGTCGGCCGTCGAGCAGGCCGAGCGCGACGACCTTTCCGGACGCGCCCAGCAGGCCGTCACCCTCAGCCGCGAGGACGCCTCACCCCTCCAGGTCGCCCAGGCGGACGCCTTCCTCAACCGTCAGCCCTTCGGCTCCGAGGAGCTGATCACGCAGATCGACCCCGCCGCGGCCGCCATCGCCGCCGCCCACTGGCTGCACGCGGCGGCCGCCACGACCGGCCGCCACGTCCGGCAGCATCCGGTGCAGGTCGTGGCCGAGGGCGACCACCTCAGGCCCCTCGCCGTCGAAAGCCTCGTCGAGATCGTGAGCGCCATCAGCTTCGGCGCCACACCGCGCCAGACGGTCATGCCGCTCATCCGCCACACCCTGCACGTCGCCGAGGGGCACCTCTGCGGCGTGACCGACGCCAAACGGCGCATCGCCGCCGCCGAACGCCTCGTGGCCAGGACCCGCATCGACCACCCCCACCGCCACCCCGGCCCCGACTCCGTCTGCCTGCCCATCACCTCCCTCGACCCCGCCCGCCCGGCCCTCGACCTGCTCGACAACCTCATGACCGGCATCCACGGCTGCTGGCTGCAGTACGCCGGCCACGCGCGTACGCGGCACGCCTTCTCCTGGCACGATCCGGACGACGACCGGCGGCAGGAACGCCACGCCGAGCTGTTCCTCACCGAAGTCCGGCAGGAAGCGGCCACCCGCCACCAGCACCTGCTCTGAGGCGTGGCCGCGCCGCTCGTCCCGCTGCCGGATCAGCTCCTCGACGGCGCCCTGCCGCGCGCCTGCAGCACCGGGCTGGGCTTGACGTCGAGCAGCCGCAGGCACTCCCTCAGCTACCGCCCGCACTCTCCGCAGAACAGCGCGTCCACGAACGCCATCCCCGTCGGCTCCTGCCGGACGCGCGGGCGTGGACGGCCGCCGGGCGCGGTGGGCCGTTCGACGCTCGTCACGGGTTCCGGCCGTGCCTCGAGCCGGCGCACCAGCGTGGCACCCGCCTCGGAGGTCAGCCGGCCGGCGCGCGCCACCACGCCGGAGTCCACCTCGCGCGGCAGTCTCAGCAGCGCCTGCCCCAGGTCGGCGGGCAGGGGCGTGGCCAGCAGGTACGGCGGCAGCGTCCCCTCCTTCAGCGCGGCGTGGATCTCGGCGCAGCCCTGCAGCATGGCCCGGTGCGGCGGTGAGACCAGCGCCGGGCTGGGCAGCCGCCCTGCGGAGGCGCTTGGTGGTGACCGGGTGGGTGGCCACGAACACCGCGGTTCCTTCCGGGATGCCGTCGACCAGGACGCGGCCGCGCCGCTGTTCGCAGGAGGAAAAGCGGTGCGCGGCGTGCACGAGGCGGCGGCCCGGCCGGCCGGGCGACGCGCCGGCGCGGGAAGGGGCGGACGGGCGCTTGTACGGACTTGTACGGATGATTCGGCCAGGGCTTCACCAGCCACGGAATTCTCGTCAGCGTGGTTCCAGCAACGACCCATCGCGGAGCGCACGGCTTCGCGCGAGCAGAGAGGAACCCCGTTGTCCAAACTCACCAAGGCCGCGTTCGCCGCGGCGGCGCTGTCCGGCGCTCTCGCGCTGACGATCACCGCCGCCGACGCCGTGTCCAGTTCCCAGACCGGCACGCAGACCAGCGCTCAGTCTTACGCCGGGGAGAGCAGCCCATGGACCGCCCAGACGGTCGGAACCTGGGGGAACATCCCGACGGCGTCTGTCAACGTCACCGTGCCCTCGGGGACGACGCGGTTCGTCGACGCCCGCTTCACCGCCGAGTCCCTTTGCGCCGGCGACACCAGTGCATGGTGCTCCGTGCGTATCGTCGTGATCAACTCCGCGGGGACGACCACCGAGCTGCAACCGGTCACGAGCACGGACTACAGGTTCGACACCCCCGGTGGCGCCGAGGGGGCCCACGCCCTCGAGCGTTTCTCCGCCCCCCTGGGCGCGGGCACCTACACCATCCGGGTGCAAGCCCTGCGCATCACGGGCATCACTCAGTTCACGCTGGACGACTACGCGTTCGCGGTCGGCCTCGTCGAGCCCTGAGGCAAGCACGGCACCCCTACTCGATCGCGGCCAGGTCCAGGACGTACATCTCGTTCTTGATCGGGTAGGTCATCAGGCGGTCGAGGCCGCTGTCGGGGGTCGCCATGTTTCCCTTCGCATCCGTCCGTATGCCGAGATCGGCGGACCTGCCGGTGTCGGCGTCATACAGCGTCAGGACGGCCTGGTTTCCCTGTCCCATCAACGTGATCTTGAAGAAGCGCTCCAGGCCGGCGTCATCGCCTGGATGGAAGGTGCTCGGCAGTTCGCGCTCGTGGGAGCCGTCGCGATCGCGGACGAACCTACGCAGAATGGTTTGGGTCCGAGCCGTGTCCGGACACCGGCGAGTGCCGCACATGATCTCCTTGCCGGAGCGGTCGCGAGGGCGTTTGACCTTGACGGTCCTGTATCGCGCTGCCACGCCCGCGCACCGGTCGACGCCGCACCTGACCTCCTCGTCGGCCTTGACCACGGCGTCGCGCCGCTCGCCGGTCTCGACATTGAGCAGCTCGCGGAAGATCGCTTTTCCGCGGTGGATGCCCACCCACGGCCATTGCAGGATGTGGTGCCGCTCGGCGCCCTTCACCGGCTGCGGCGAGCCCCCGCTCAGTGGCACCCGGTAAACCCCGCCCTTCTCGTAGGCGAAGACCACGTCCGAGCCCGTCACCGTCAGCCCGTTGATGTGCCCCTGCTTCATGACGTTGCCGAGGGGGACGTCAGTCACCGGCCGAGGCCGGCCGCCGGTGGCCGGCACCGTCCAGATCCGGGCGACCCGCGGGCTGCCCGCCTCCTTGTAGGACGCCCACCAGACGATGTTGCCGCCACCGGCGGCGACGCCGTCGGCGAAGATCGCCGATCCCTTCGTCGGGGGGATCTCGGCGATCTGCCTGGGCTGGCCGGTGCCCAGGTCGTAGCTCCACAGGAACTGACGCTTTCCGTCACTGACGCCCGTCATGACGAGCAGCGTGCGATCGTCGAGGAGGAGTTGCGGGTAGTACGCGCGGCCGTCGGGCAACTTGGCCGGGATCTTGTGTACGGCCTGCGGCCACACCTTCTCGATGGGCGGCGGAATCTGGTCCGCCGACGGCTCTGACTCGCCGGTCGCGCTGACCGCGGGATGCGGCTCGGCCGACGCGCCCAGGGCTCTCACCGCCACGCCCATCCCGCCTGCCACCAGGACCACAGCCGCGGCCGCGCGCACGGCGGCGGTCCGTGCCCGCCGCCGGCGATGGCGCGTCTTGACCGTCGCGATCAGACCGGCCGGCGCCTGCGGCGCATGATGCGCCGCCCCGGACAGGGCGCGCCTCAGCTTGTCTTCCAGATCGGTCATCGCATGCTCCTGTGGGTCGCCGGTGCGGAGGAGAGGGAGGAACGCAGCTTGTCCAGGCCCCGGAAGGCCTGGCTGCGCACGGTTCCGGGAGAGATGCCGAGCACCTTGGCGATCTCGGCGTCGCTGAGCTGTTCGTAGTAGCGCAGAACCAGTACGGCACGCTGTCTGCGGGGCAGCGCGGCCAGCTCTTCCCAGAGCCCCTGGTCCTCGTCGGGAGGGAAGACTTCGTGGTGAACCCGCTCCGGCGGCTCTCCGATGAGGTGTTCACGCCTGCGCCGCCGCCAGATGCTGATATGTAACCGTGCCATCGTGGTACGGACGTAGCTGTGCGGGCTGTCCTTGAGTCTCACCCTCGGCCAGGCGCCGCACAGCCGTACCAGAGCTTCCTGGACCAGGTCGGCGGCGTCATGAGGGTTTCCGGTCAGGACGTATCCGTAGCGGAGCAGCGCGTCCGTCTGCTCTGCCACGAAGTCGTCGAAGCCGGGTTCGTCATCCACTTGTAGTCCCTTCGGTAGTCACGTCCCAGACGGTCGAAGGGGCGAAGATGCTGCACCGCTCGGCGAATGTTTTCTCGGGGTCTGACTGTCCGGCCGGAATTGAACGATAAGCCTCCGCCGGAGGTCAGGCAGGGTTGCGAAGGGGCGTGGATGGATGGTGTGCCGACGATGCGATTATCCGGGGTGGCCGTAAGAACCGCGGCGCCGCCGGCGTGGGTGGTCGGAACGGCTCAGCAACCGCAACGCCATCAAGGGGAACACCACCACCGACAGGAGGCCCGCTGCCACCAGCGCGGCGGCGTTCTCCGGACGGATGGCGTCCAGCTTCAGGCCGATCGTCGCCGCGGCCACGATCACCGGCAGCGATGTGGCCTGCAGGAGTCCGCTGGCCATGACCTCCGCGCGCGAGAGACCGGCAGCGCGGTAGGCCAGTGCCGGAAGTCCGCGAACCAGGAGAAGCGCGGCCAGGAACATCGGCACCAGCGACACCGTCCCGGCATCGGCGAACAGGGCGCCGAGATCGAACTGGATGCCGCTCGTCACGAAGAACACCGGGATGAGGAATCCGTAGCCCAACCCCTCGAGCTTGATGTGAAACTGCGGGTGGGACCGTTCCGCGTCGGGGTCGATCAACCGGAGCACGGCTCCCGCGACGAAGGCACCGAGGATGGCCTCGAACCCGAGATGCAAGGCCATCGCAGACAGCCCGACGACGAGGAACATCGACAGGCGGACCCGGACCTGCGCACTTGTGTCCGCCAGCATCTCCACGGCTCGGGACAGCCACATGGAGCGCCCCGCCTGCATCGACGCCAGCACAATGAGCACCGCCAGCCCGATAAGGCTGAGGAGCAGCAGCAGCCGGGATCCGGGGCCCGACGAATGCTCGGAGAAGAACAGCGACAGCAGCACCACAGCGCTGATCTCACCGGCCGAGGCTCCGCCGATGGTGACCTGCCCGACCGGCCGGTCGATCGCGCCGGCGTCCTTCAAGATGGGAACCAGCAATCCAAGTGACGTGGCCACCAAAGCGGTGCCGATCAGCAGTGGGCTCTCGACCAGCCCCGCTGCGTACAGGAACAAGCCGACGATCGCGGCCAGCGCGACCGTGGCGACGAGGCCGACGCCGACCAGCCGTGCCTGCGGCCCGCGCAGTTGCCGGATGTCGATCTCAAGTCCGGCCAGGAACAGGAGGAAGCCCAGACCGATGATCGACAATGATTGGACGACGGTGTCCGCCGCCACCACGTTCAACACTGCCGGGCCGAGGACGACACCGGCCACGATCTCGAGGACCGGGCCGGGTACGGGTAGGCGGGGCACCGCGGCGAGGAGGAACGGGACGCCGGCGGCTACCGCCAGCACGATCAGCAGGTTGTCGTACGACATCGGATACTCCGGTGCTCGCGCGGCGGGCCGCACACGCTGAGCGGTGCCGCATCCTGATGTCATCGTGGTCTGCTCAGCGCGGTCGTCCGCTTGGGCCGGTGGTTGTGCAACCGATGGACTACCCTGGCGGGTCCTCGATCTTGATCTTGTCTCCTGTGTTGGAGATGAAGATGACCAGCAGCTTCGCCGGTTTCGTCTGGCTGGTGTTCTCCGTGAGCACATGGTGGGCACCCGGAGGCTCGACCCAGTGCTCACCCTCATGGAAGGTTCCCACCGGCTCGCCACTGATCTGGCTACGGAAGGTGCCTCCAAGCACGTAGGCGTACACAAAACTGTCGCCGTGCCGATGCGGCACCGCACGTGAACCTGGCGGGAAGTCTACGATCGCCGAGGTGAACGTCTTGCCTTTGACGTTGGGAAGCGCCTGTTGCAACAGAATCGAGAGCGTCTCGGTCGGCGGTTGCGTAACCGTGACGGCAACCGGCACCTCGGCCGCACCCTGCACCTTGCCGGTCGCATGCTCTGCTACGGGAGCACATGCGGCGGTGGCAGTGGCCACCATGCCGGCAGCCAGAATGCCGCCGGCGAACCGTCGTCGGATCATGACGTCTCTCCTATCCCGCCCGCTTACCTCGGCGTGGCCAGGCGGAGTGGAATCGCTCGAGTACGCTGCCCAAGCGATTCGATGCCTATCGAGGGCGAATTCAAGCCTTGGCGATGGTCTGTTCAGGCGCAGGTCGAGCCGCCCGAGGAGCGCGCCGCGACGAGCGTCCTGGCGTCCAGCTCCCGCCGGATGATCCCAGCATCCCGTCTCAGCACGCCTTCGCGCTCGCACCAACCGGTCCGGGTGCGTCTGGGACGGACGTGGCCCTGGGGCGATGCCTTCGGGCGACTGCCGCGGCGCCGGTGCCGCCGGCGACGAACAGCGCGGCCAGCGCGAGCCAGCCCACGGTTTCGTGTTCGATGGCTGTGGCGGTGACGAGCACCGGTGAGACCATGGCGGCGATCGCGTAGCCGGTCTGGCTGAGGCCCTGGTAGGCACCCGCGTTGCGCTGGTCGGCCAGTTCGAAGGCCATGCCCCAGCCGCCCGCCTCGCCCAGGATCTCGCCGAAGGCGTGGGCGAGCCCCGCCAGGAGAAGCAGGACACAGGCAGTGATCACGTTTCCGTAGCCCGCCAGCGCGTACAGCCCGCACGCGAGCGCAAGCAGCCACGACGCGCGCCGGACGGCGATCCCGGCGCGACGCACGTCGTGGACGCCACGCGAGACACGCACCTGGAATACGGCCACGACCACGGTGTTGAGGACGAGCAGCACAGACACGATGGCGGTGGGGGCGTCGGTGGAGGCGACCCAGAGAGGGACGCCGACGGTCAGCAGGCCGAACTGCACGGCCACGACGGCGTTGCACGCCACGCTCGCCAGATACGTGCGGTCCTTGAGCGGTGACGGTCCCCCCGCGGGGGTGTCGGCCGCCTGGCCTTCCGCCGAGGCGACCATCCGGGCCGGAAGCTCCGGCACCTGGGACCCGAGCCGTGCCAGCGGCACCGCGGCCGCCAGCAGCAGGACTCCGGAGGCGATCATCGCGGCCTGGTACGCCACGGCGGTGCCCGTCAGGAGCGCCGCGGCGGCGGCCAGGGTGCCCAGGCCGATGAAGACGTTCGTGACCACGCGCATCCGCGCCCGGACCACTACCCGTTCCGGGCCGGTGTACCACCGTGCCAGCATCGCCTGCTTCGACGTACCGCTCGCCGAGCGCATCACCACGGCCAGGCAGGCGACCAGGGTGAACACGACGGCATCCGAAGCGAGCGTGTAGGCGAGCATCGCCAGGCCGTTGAGGGCCGTCGCCACCGTCATGACGCGATGCGCGCCGACCCGGTCGGCGAGCCGCCCCGACGCGTACGAGGCCAGCACCCCGGCGCCGCCCGCGATGCCCAGCCCCAGGCCCACCTTCGTCGCACCGAGTCCGATGACAAGCGTGAAGTACAGCGTGCTGACGGCGTAGAAGACGCCGCTGGACAGCGCGAACGCCATCGTGCTGAGAGTCAGCGAGCGGCCGACACGGTCCTCGGGGAAGAAGGTTCGGATCACGCCCCGTTTCTCTCGCACCCGGGGCAGGCAAACCAATGATGTAGCGTATGGCTACATGTTCGCTGTTCGGAGCGGTGGGGTCATCGCGTACGAGCTCGCGGGGATGGACGTCGCCGACGTGCGCTTCGCCGCCTCACCGATCAACGAGCTCACACTGTCACTGCGCACGTTCCGGGACCCCGGACGCTATCCCGTGCACCTGCCCTGGCTGCGGCGTACGGAGCACGTTCGATCCCGGCTCGACCTGCCCCTGCTGCACGCCCTCACGAACGACGCGCTGTGGTCGCCCGACTATCTGACACCCCGGCCGCACGCTCCCCTCACCCGCATCGACGACGAACTCGCCGCCGTCGCGCGCGTGCCCCTGGAACGCATGCTCGACGACCTGCGCGCCCTCCATCCCGGGCGGCTGCCCGCACCGTTGCGGGGCGACCCGGCAACCGTTCGCGCGCGCATCGCGGAGGCGCTGCGGACCTACTGGCGCACCTGCTTCGCGCCGTGGTGGCCGCGGATGCGGACGGTCCTGCAGGCCGACATCATCTACCGCGGACAGGTCATCTCCGCGCACGGTCTGGCGGCGATGTTCGCCGACCTCAACGAGCGGGTCCACCTGTACGAGGGCGTCGTACGCGTTCGCCTGGTCAGCAACGCCGGCTACCGCCGGTCCACCGGCGGAGAAGGGCTCACCCTGGTGCCGACGCTCTTCAGCAGGGGCGTGACCGCCCCGATCTCACCGGAAGAGCCGCCTCTGATCATGTACGGCACGCGCGGCGCCGGAACGCTCTGGCAGGCGGAGTCCCGCCGTTCCCCCGCGGCGCTCACCGAACTACTCGGCGCGACGCGCGCGGGCCTGCTCACGACGCTGGTGACGCCGGCGTCGTCGACAGAGCTCGCCGGCCGCCTCGGCGTCACCACCTCGGCCGTCAACCAGCATCTGCGAGCTCTGCGCGACGTCGGCCTGCTCACCAGCGCACGCCACGGCCGCTCGGTCCTGTATCTGCGTTCGGAGCTCGGCGACGCCCTCATCGCGGGTGGGGCCGCGGAAGACTCCGAAAACGCGCGGTGACACAAGCCGCCACGCCGAAGGCGCTGCGCCTCACCGTGGCCCACGATGAGGATCGCGCGATCGGTGACCACGAAGGTCTCCACCGGCACGGTGAGGATCCCCGCTATCACGAGCCGATACCCCGTGGCCGGCAGCTGAACCGGCCCGGAGGTTCCACGGAAATCGGCGGCCGCGCACGTAGCCGGCTATCCGCCTGCCGCGACCCGGATGATCGTCTTGCCGGGGGCGCGCCGGCCGGCCGCGAACGCCGAGGGCGCCTCGGCGAGCGGCAGCACGGCCCCGACGATCGGGCGGAGCCGTCCGTCCCGGAGCCGCTGGGCCAGGTCCGCGAGCCGGGCGCGATCGGGTTCGACGACGAAGAAGATCGCCTGCCCGTCTCGGGGCCGAACCGTGGGTGGCGAGGCGATGGAGACGAGCGTGCCGCCGGCGCGTACCAGCGCGGCCGAGCGGTCCAGGAGGTCACCGCCGATCACGTCGAACACCACGTCGACCTCACCGGCATCTTCCAGGGGATCGGCCTGCAGGTCCAGGAAGGCATCCACGCCGAGCTCGAGTGCCGTGTCCCTGGCGGCGGCCCTGCCGGTGCCGATCACTCGGGCTCCCGCCTCGCGCGCGAGCTGCACCGCGATGGAACCCACACCGCCCGCGGCGCCGTGGATCAGGACGGTCTGACCGGCAGCGAGGCGGCCGTGGTCGAACAGTCCCTGCCACGCGGTCAGCCCCGAGATCGGCAGTGCGGCGGCCACGGTGTGGTCGACGTCGGCCGGCAGCGGCGCGAGGTTGCGGGCCTCCACCGCCACGTACTCGGCCAGCGAGCCGTTGCGTGCCCAGTCAGTCAGCCCGAACACCCGCTGACCGACGGTCAGGCCGGTGGTTCCGTACCCCAACTCGGCGACGACACCCGACACCTCATGCCCGGGCACACTCGGCGTCCGGTCGCGGCCCGCGCGATCGGACCATGTTCCGGGCCAGTCGAGCTCTCCGGGGGTGAACCCTGCGGCATGCACCCGGACGACGACGTCGTTCTCGGCGGCGTGCGGGTATGGCTCTTCCGTCAGGGAAAGCCCGGCCAGACCGGCGGCGCGGTCTCGAACGGTGATGGCTTGCATGACGGGTCCTCGCGAGCGGTGAAATATCGGACAGGACGAACGTACCCGCCTGCGCCGGGGTCAGATACGTTCGAACTCACTGCGGCGAGTCGCTGATGGCGCTGCCGAACCAGACTCCTATGGTCGACATCGGGCGTTTCGCTCGAGTCGTCGTCATCCGGAACCGCGTGTGTTGTTTCCTCCATGCCCAGGTCATGACTACGGCTCACAGCGTGACCGGCAGATGATCGCTGGATGTCATCCGCCCCGTCTGCCCCTATAGATCCAGGCGGACCCCGTAGGCGGTCAGCCAGACGTTCAGGTCCAGTGCCAGCTCCAGGCCGAACCGGGTCATCGTGGTGGTCACCTTCTCGGCCGGGGCCGTGACCGCCTCACGGACGGCCGCCCGGTCGAGCAGCGGCAGTACCGGGGCCTCCTTGTCACTGGCGACCTCGCGCAGCGCCGCGCGGAGCGCCTGCTCGTAGCCCAGGTCCTGGGTCACCGGGTACGGGGCCTTGACGCGGCGCAGGATCGGCTCGGGCAACAGGTCGGCCCCGGCCGCGCGCAGCAGGCTCTTCTCCCTGCCGTCGAACGTCTTCATGGACCACGGGGTGTTGAAGACGTACTCGACCAGGCGGTGGTCGCAGAACGGCACCCGCACCTCCAGCCCGACGGCCATGCTCATCCGGTCCTTGCGGTCGAGCAGGAAGGGCAGGAAGCGGGTCAGGTGCAGGTAGCAGATCTCGCGCATGCGCCGCTCGCGGTCGTCCTGCCCGTCCACGTGGGGCACCTCGCCCAGCGCCGTACGGTAGCCGTCGGCCGTGTAGGCGTCCATGTCGAGCCGCTGTTTCAGCGACGTGTCCAGGATGTCGGTCGGCTGATGCTCGCGCATCACCATGGCCAGCCACGGGAAGGTGTCGGCCTGGACCGCCTGCGGCAGGTGGAACCAGGCGTACCCGCCGAACACCTCGTCGGCGGACTCACCCGACAACGCCACCGTGGAGTGTTCGCGGATCGCGCGGAACAGCATGTAGAGCGATGAGTTCATGTCGCCGACGAAGTGGGGCACGTCCCAGGCGCGTACGACGGCGGCGCGCAGCCTCGGGTCGGCCAGCTCGTCCGGCCCGAGGACGATGTCGGTGTGGTCGGAGCCGACGTGCTCGGCCAGCATCCGCACGAACGGCGCGTCCGGGTCGCCGCGCAGCTCGTCGGCCTGGAAGTTCTCCGCGTAACCCGCGTAGTCCACGGCGAACGAGCGGATCCGCCCGTGCTTGCTGGCCAGCGCGGTGACGATGCTGGAGTCAAGGCCGCCGGACAGCAGGCTGCAGAGCGGGACATCGGAGACGAGCTGCCTGCTGACGATGTCTTCGAGCAGCTCACGCACCGTGCGTACGGTGGTGTCGAGGTCGTCGGTGTGCTCGCGGGCGTCCAGCGCCCAGTAGCGGCGCAGCCGGGTGCCCTGTCTGCTGACGCGCAGCAGGTGGCCCGGAGGCAGTTCGTACATGCCCTTGTAGACGGGCCGTTGCCGGAGGCTGGCCAGGCTGAGGAGCTGGCGCAGACCGTCGAGGTCCACCACGGGCGGGGCCAGCGGATTGGCCAGGATCGCCTTGGGCTCCGAGCCGAACAGCACGCCGTTGGGGAGGGGGTAGTAGTAGAGGGGCTTGATGCCCATACGGTCGCGGATCAGGAGGAGTTCCTGGGTGCGCTCGTCCCACAGAGCGAAGGCGTACATGCCGTTGAGCCGGTCGGCGACGGCCTCGCCCCACTCCAGGTAGCCGTGCAGCACGACCTCGGTGTCACTCCGGGTGCGGAAGCGGTGGCCTTTGGCGGCCAGTTCGGCGCGCAGCTCACCGAAGTTGTAGACCTCGCCGCTGTAGGTGATGACGGCCAGTCCCTCTGCCGTCATGGGCATGTGGCCGCCTTCGATGTCGATGACGGCCAGCCTGCGGTTGCCGAGCGCGGCGCGCGGGCCGAGGTGGAGGCCCTGGTCGTCGGGGCCCCGGCAGCTCATGGTCTCGGTCATGGCGAGGGCGGTGGCGCGCTCGTCGGTCAGGTCGCGGTCGAAGTCCACCCATCCTGCGATGCCGCACATGCGCGGGTCCTCTCAGATGATGTCATGGTGCTCCCTGGCGTCGGCCTGACAGCTTGCCTGACGCCCTCGCAACATAACCGCGCAGGGCGGGTCGGTCCATAGGCGATCAGCGGGCCGAAGGCGGTCTGCGCGGCTGAGCAATATCCCTTGAGTCTTCGTATGGCTGCGTGACGCTGGTTTTCCGGCGTTCCGGGGGGCGTGACAGTACGGTGCTGGCCCGCCGTACCCGAAAGGTCCGGCTTCGCGGTTCGGTCTGTGGTGCAGGGTTCTTGCGTCACGATGGCCGGGCGCCGTCTGTGACGTCGAGTGAACGTGGCGTGGTAGAGCCCTTCCCCTGCGCGCACAAGATCGCTGCTACGCGAGCGCGGACCACGACGAGGCGGCCTTCCTCACCATGAACTGCCCGTACGGCCGACCGTCCGCGGTCCATTGCCCCGGGCCGAACGAGGCCGGCGCATGCGTGACGACCTGAGCCCGCCGGCGCCATACAGCTGGGCACGCTGCTGCACCTCGCCGCCGGAATGAGCGCGCCCCTTCAGGACTACATCGACCGGCGCGCGGCCGAGCTCGCGGAGCCTGGCGAGCGTTTCAGCCGGTGGTCACCATGCTGCGCGCGGCGAGTCGCCCTCATTCGGACGCTCGGCGACGCTGAGCCGCACCGAGGTGACCGTGCCGTCGGCGAGGTCGATCTGGTAGGCGCGCCACTGGTGCACGTACAAAAGGTGCTCGCCGGTCCCGTCGACGCTGAAGCGCAGGCTCAGCGAGGCGCCGGGCGGCAACTCCGGCCGGGCCAGGACCTGCGCCGGCCCGCCCGTCACGGGGACGCGTTCGACGCCGTGCCCGGACGCGTAGATCAGCGCGCTGCCGTCGGGGGTGTGGGCGAGCGACTCGATCGGTGTGGCGCCCGTGGCGTTCTTGATGATCTGGTAGGCAGTGCTGTCCGGGTCGGCGCTCAGGCGGGCGAGGTCGAGCGAGGCGATGGCCCGGCCACCCAGTACGAAGGCGAGCGAGCGGCCGTCCGGGGCCCAGGACAGGCTGCTCAGCATTGGGTGCGACACCGCCTTCCAGTCTCGGCGCCGGCCGGTGGCGACGTCGAGCACGGAAATCTTGGCGCCGCCTCCGATGAGCGGCGTGGCGTAGGCCAGCCGGCTGCCGTCGGCGCTGAGGGCGAGGTCGTAAACGAGAGTGAGGTCGTCGGGGTCGGTCTGGGTGACGACAACCGGTTTCCCGGGCCGCCCGTCCTCGCCGAGGCGTACCAGGAAGAAGCGAATGTGGGGGTTCTTCGGCTCAGTCCAGCCGGCGATGGCGAATGTCCGGTTGTCCCGAGCGGCTGCCACGAGGTGCCAGGAACTTCCGACGCCGGGCGGCAGCGGGATGTTCGCGATGAACGACCCGGTCTCGGCGTTGTGCACGGCGGGCGGTACCGGGGTGAAGACAGCAGTCTTGGACTTGCCGGGGAAGTGGGCGAGCGGCGTGCGCGCGGAGACGAAGAACCGCGGCGGGCCCGTCGCAGTCAGGGGTGCTCCGGTCGCCATGGGCTCGGCCAAGGAGGTCGCCATCGGGAACGGGTGCCGTACGGGACCCGAGGACTCCATGGGCGAGGACGGCGGCGGGACCACCGTGAGAGACGGCAGTGGCGGGGACGCCGGGGGCTGGGACGCGCTGACGAGCGACACCCGGCCGGCGGCCGGATCGGCGCATCCGGCGGCCAGGACGGCCAGGGCTAAGCCTGCCAGCGCGGCGGACGGACGGGACGGCATGCAGCGATCATCGTACGGAGCGGCCTTCCTTGACCAGCACGGGACATGATCAGTTGAGCACCATGAGGGAATCGCAGCGCCGTACGGACGGAGGCGGCGGGGAAGTCATCGCTGCTGCGGGCGGGGGCCGCTCGGCCCGTCAGGCGGAGGATCCGCTGTCCCCTTCATGTCCGCGTAGCAGCCGAAGTCGCTGGTGAGGGTGTTCCTGGCCAGGGTCCGGCCGAGCGCGAGCAGCACGACCGCGCTCCAGATGACCGCCCGTGGCCATGGCACTCGCTGCTCCGGGCGGGTCCGTAGGAGAGCGACGACGGCGATCGCCTGGCAGGCCAATATGGAGCCGAACTGCGGGCCGAAGCCGCCGGTTCCAGAGACCACGAGGGTCGACACGGTGACCACCAGCGCCACGGCCGCGGCGATCGCGCCGACCTTGGGAAGCCATCGCGGCAGCCCAGAGCGCGAGGAACGCCAGCAGGACCGGCAGGTAGTCGGTGACGTAGCCGTAGGCCACCCCGATCGCGAGCTCCAGCGGATCCGGTTGTGGCGGCTCGTGGCCGAACCAGCCGAAGCTGCGGAGCATCAGGATGGATAAGAAGGTCGGCGCGGTGGCCGCCAGGATGGCCAGGAGACGGAACATCGGCAGCCTCTCGCGCGAAGTTGATCGGCGGAGAGCGTACCGAACCGCTACGACAAGATGATCTCGTCAGCCAGGAGTGGCGATACTCGTACAGATCCCGGCCTGTGCCCGGCCCCGAAGGGGGCGCGCCTGGCCGAGCGGTCTCACAGTCGCACAGCGCAGCGGCGACCATCCTCCTTTTGAGTAGGCCTTACTCATGCGGCACCGCGCGGTGCAAAGCACAGTCGAGACATGAGAGCCTTCCTCGCAGCGGCGCTGCTGGCCACCGGGCTGGCGGCCACCGCCGCGCCCGCCCACGCACAGCGGGCCGACTGCGCCTTCGCCGACAACCCCGTCCGCACCGAACCCTGGTTCAAGAAGCACAAACCCGAGCTGACCGAAGGCCAGCGCAAGGCGGCGATCGTCCTCATGGAGGGCTTCGCGTCCAACGCCATCCGCTGCCTGGTCAACGCCGAGCGCGCCCGCATCGGCGTCGCGCCCCTGGAGGACAGCTACCGCCTGTACAAGGCGGCCGACGAGCACGTGCAGGCGGCCAGGCTGCTCAAGTGGTGGATCGACCGGCCGGAGGACCCGAAGAACAAGCAGTGGCACATCAACCCGGTCACGCACTCCGACGTCGGCGTCCGGGTCAGGGCGGCCGGCTACTGCCCGACCGGCACCTGGCAGGTCAAGGAGAACGTCTTCTCGGGCTGGGACGGCACCGCCACGCCGCGCGCGGCCGTCCGCTGGTGGATGAACAGCGACGAGCACCGAGCCGCCATTCTCGACCCGGCCATGAAGCAGACCGGCGTCTCGGTCAGGTACGGCAAGGCTCGCCCGCGCCTGTTCACCGACGTGGCCATGCTCACGACAGAGGTGTTCGGCTCCTGTCGTTGAGGTTGGGCACCAGGCTGGCGTTCGCCTGCACGCACAGCGCCAGGGCCTCGGTAGCCGCCTGATTCATCGTACGTTCCAGGCCACCTGCTGCCACGGCCCGACCGCCCCCGCGCCTCGACGCCATCGACGCCCGCCGCGGCACCTGGCCCCAGGAGGTCACAGCCATGGCATGCGTGGTCGCGGTCGCCGCAATCTCCAGCCTGCGCAACGCCGTTCTGCGCCGTGGACGAGCTCTCCAGCCGACGGCATCCGGGTGCGCGTGGGAAGACAGCAAGGGGATCCGGCCGCTGGCTGGTAGGGGCGAGTCCCCGGTGGTCAAGGGGCCGGCCTTCGGGTCGTGCCTCACTGGGTTGCCGTCGCGTTGTTCGTTTCTGCCAGAGTTTCCAAGCCTTCAAGCCCGGCCAGGCCGCCTGGAGAAGCGGTACGGCTCACGGAGGCGCCGGCTCTTCTTCTGGGACCTGTACGTCAGCCCGCCAGCCAGAGGGCTTGCCCCAAGCCCGCGCCGCATCGAATTCTGTCGGTCCCGTACGCCAAGATCAGTTACCCGACCCACGATGAGGAGCGCCATGGGTGACGAAAGCGGATGGCTCGGGATCGGCTGGAACGCCTGGGCGGAGCCTGAGCTGATCCGTGCACGGCTCGACGCCGGCGCCGACCCGAATGCCCGCGTGGATCACCTCCGGACCCCGCTGCACGCCGCGGCCGAGTGGGGCTCACCCGAGGTGATCGCCGAGCTGGCCGGACGCGTCGACGACGTCGACACCGAATTCGAAGGTCGCACCGCGTTGTGGACGGCCGTCTTCGCCGACCGCCCCCACAACGTCCAGGCCCTGCTCTCGGCCGGGGCTGACCCGTGGCGTCCCATGATGAACGGCTGGTCACCGGGTCGTCTCGCCCAGGCCGGGCCCACCCCCGGCCTCTTCTCCCCGCCCTCACCGGAGCTCGGCCTGTCGGAAGCCGAGGCGGCCGCCGTGGCCGAGGCCAGACGCCTGATCGCCGCGCTCGGCAGCCTCTACTACGAAGGCTTGAGCCTGGCCTGCGTGGCCGGCATCACCGCCGCGGAGGCGACCCGGCGCCTCGAAGCCACCCACGCCGACGAGGACGACCTCGAACTCATCGAGGACGACCCGTGGTCCGACTTCGACCGCTGCCTCACCATCGTCGGCATCACCGACGTGCCGGGCGGCTGCGTCATCTCCCAGCCGTGGGGCTACGGCGCCTCCACCCCCGGCGTCATGAAGCGCGTCTCGCCCGGCACCGTCTGCTATGCCATGTACGCCAACGCCAAGAGCGGCAACCAGGGACGCGTCACCCGCGACGGCGCCTTCACCGCCTGGGACACCCACCCGGGCGGCGGTTATGTCGCCTGCGACGAACCCTCCGACGAAATCCTCGCCACCTACCTCTACCGCGGCCACGCCCTCGCCTACTGCTGCGCCGGCGCGGGCCTCCGCCTCACCGACCCCCGCCCGATCATCGGCCCACCCGACACGTGGCTACGCCTCCCCGACCGCGACTACTGGTCCTGACGCGTTGCGGGGCCGAACGAAGCGGTGTCGACCCGACGCAACATGGTGTGCCAAATGGTTCGAAGATCGCATCTGTCTTGCAGGATCCGCGTTTCGCTGCCGAAATCCGAACTTCTCTGTCAGTTGGTTGTCGGATTCGACATGCCGAGCGGACCGGTAGGTCAGGCTCGTCATCCTTCGGGCGGGGTGCTTGCCCGCGCCGTCGTGTGTAAGCGGTCCTCCAGGTGGAAGGACAGGTCCTTCCCGGCGCACGGACGGTTCAGCAGCGCGGACATGCCGCACTGCGGCCTGGAAGATCTCCGGCTGACGCAAATGTGCTGCGGAAAGCGGTGGCGATGGTGATCACGCGGCGACTACAGTGCCTCGGTGCGAGCGGTGATGTTGGGCGGCGCTCCTGGCGTCGGCAAGACGACAGTGGCCAGGAGACTCCTGGACCTGGTACAGGCCGGGCAGCAACTGGTCCAGTGGCTCGACGTCGACAGCCTGTGGCAGCACCAGCCCTGGCGCGTCGATGAGCGGATGACGACCATGGTGCGGGCGAATCTGCGTGCCGTGGCCGAGCACGCCGCAACGGCCGAAGTGGACATCCTCGTGATCACCTGGGTGTTCCAGTCCACAGAGATGCACCGACTGGTCGCCGGACTGCTTCCATCCGGTACGCCGGCCATTTCCGTTCAACTGCACGCCAGCCGTGAGACATGGCACCAACGCTTCGAGTCGGACCCTGAGCGTCCGGGCCTGACCGACTTCTACAGGAGCAGGTACACACAGGCCCAAACAACCATGGTGGATCACGTAGTTGACACCGACGACCTCACCCCATTCGAGGTGGCTCGGCGCGTGGCCGAAGTGACCGGAGTCCTCCAACCCGGACCTCCTTAACTCAAGGTCGCAGCCGGATCGGCATGACGAGAGGATTCGGGTCGAGGAGCCCAAGAACAGCCGGTTGGCGCTGAGAATGATCCGGCGCGAAGTATGACGTCCGGCTTCGGGCGCGTGATCGCCCTAACTGGAGGTTTCTGGCCCGTGGATGATGCGGTGGATGGTGGAGCATCCGACGCTGTACCCGGTGGTCAGGTCGGCCAGGGACACCTCGCCCTCGGCGTATCGACGGCGGATGGAGCGCCTGGCGGGTGCGGGCAGTTTGTCACGATGAAGTCCCATACGGCGGCGAGGGCCTGGTCGAGGCTGGCGCGGTTGCGGCGGGTGGTGCCGGAGAAGCCGCAGTCGATGTAGATCCGGTCTTCGGGGACTTCGAGGGTCAGGAGTTGCTCGGTCTGGATGATCACGTCTTTTTCGTCGGTCCCGCAGCGGGCGTAGCCGACACGGCTCCCGTTTACGGCTCCAAGTGTTTCGGATAACCCCCATCATCTGTCTCGGCTGGCGAGTGTTCCGGTGGGGGTCGCTTTATGGAACACCACCGGACCTCCCGTGCGAGATGCGTCCGTGGGCGCTACCGCAGTTGGTCGCGGCGGCGGGTCAGGGAGGCGGTCTCGGCGGTGTTGCCCGCCAGGTCGATGGCTTTGTCGTAGGCTGCGCGCGCCTCATGACTGCGGCCCAGCCGGCGCAGCAGGTCGGCGCGGGTGGCGTGGTAGGCGTGATAGCCGGCCAACCTGGGCTCAAGACGGTCCACGGCCGCCAGTGCCACCTCCGGGCCGTCGAGCTCGGCGACCGCGATGGCCCTGTTGAGGGCGATGATCGGCGAGGAGTCGAGGCGGACGAGCTGGTCGTAGAGGGCGAGGACCTGCGACCAGTCGGTGTCGTGCATGTCGCGGGCGGAGGTGTGCACGGCGTTGATCGCCGCGAGAATCTGGTAACGCCCTGGAGCCACCCCGGAGGCCAGGCGCTCGCGTACCAACTGGTGACCCTCGGCGATCAGCGCCGCGTCCCAGGCCCCGCGGTCCTGCTCGTCGAGAGCGACCAGTTCGCCGCCGGCCGAGACCCGGGCGGGGCGGCGGGCCTCGATGAGCAGCATCAGCGCCAGCAGCCCGGCCACCTCACCGTCGTCGGGCAGGAGGGCGCGGATCAGGCGAGTGAGCCGGATCGCCTCGGCGGTCAGCTCGTGCCGTACGGGATCGGTGTCGGGGCCGGTGGCCAGGTAGCCCTCGTTGAAGACGAGGTAGAGGACGGCGAGGACGCCGGAGACGCGTGCCGGCAGATCGTCGGCGGACGGCACGCGGTAGGGGATGCGAGCCGCCTTGATCTTGGCCTTCGCGCGGGTGATCCGCTGCCCCATGGCGCTCTCGGCCACCAGGAAGGCACGGGCGATCTCGGGCACGGTCAGACCGCCGACCATGCGCAGCGTCAACGCCAGGCGGGCTTCCATCGCCAGCGCCGGGTGGCAGCAGGTGAAGATCAGCCGGAGCCGGTCGTCGTCGATGGCGCCCAGCGGCTCGGGTGGGGTGTTGTCGTGCAGCATCTGAGCCTCCTTGTGCTTGTCGTCGCGTTTGTTCTCGCGCCGGATCCGGTCGATGGCCTTGCGGTTGGCGGTGGTGGTCAGCCAGGCGCCCGGGTTGGGGGGCAGGCCGTCGGCCGGCCACCGTTCGACGGCGGTCGTGAACGCCTCGGCGGCCGCCTCCTCGGCGATGTCGAGGTCACCGAAGCGCCTGGTCAGGGAGGCGACCACCCGCGCCCACTCCTCATGGTGCGCCCGGGTGACCGCCTCACGGATGTCGATCCTGCTCACAGGAACGGCCGCACCTCGACTTTCCGATTGCAGGCCTTCGACCCCTCGGCGGCGAGCTTGAGCGCCGCGTCGAGGTCGGCTGCCTCGATGATCCAGAAGCCGGCGAGGTACTCCTTGGACTCCAGGAAGGGCCCGTCGGTGACCATCGCCTCCCCACCCCGGTTGTCGATGACGGTGGCCGTGTTGGGCGAGGCGAGGCCGCCGGCGAAGACCCAGTGGCCCTCGGCCTGGAGCCGGTCGTTGAACACGTCGATCGCAGCGTCCTCGTCCGGGGTGGCGAGGCCGGCCTGGTCGTGGATCACGGAAACCAGGTACTGCATCTGAACATCCTCCTGTGGTGTCAAGACAGTGTGGTGTACCGGTCAGGGACTTCAAGGCGTTGCATACTGCGGGCGTCCGGCCGGCCGGTAGACCTGGATCGTCACGCCCTTGGAGTCGACTCGCGACTCGATCGGCTCGAGCGCAAGATCCGGGCCGGCCTCCGGGAACAACCGCGCGCCCTGGCCGAGAACCACGGGAACGACAATCAGCGTCATCTCGTCGACCAGATCGTTCTCCAGCAGCCACCGGGTCAGGGTGCCACTTCCGTGCACCTGCAGCTCACCTCCCGGCTTGGCTTTCAGGTCCGCGATGGCGGTCGCGAGGTCGTCGGACAGGACGGTGGTGCCCGACCACGCCGGATCGGCGAGGGTGGTCGATGCCACGTACTTGGGCCGTGTGTTCAACGCCCGCACGACGGGCTCCCAGCCGGGGACATCCTGGGCCGTCCAGGATCCCCACGAGCCGGCGAACAGCTCGTAGGTCCGCCGGCCGAGCAGGAACGCGTCGGCGCGCTGGTAGGTCTGGTTGATGAACGCGTGGGTCTCGTTGTCGCCCTTGCCCAGGGCCCATCCGCCGCGCTCGAATCCGTTCCTGCGGTCCTCATCCGACGCGCCGCCGTTTCCCTGCATCACTCCATCGATGGTGACCTGAGTCATGGTCGTCAGCTTCATGATCGCGCTTCCTTCGCCTTGACGCCGCCCCTCGTGGGCGCCCTCACCCCTGCTACGAACACCACCGCCTCGATCCGACACCGCCTCCCGGACTTCTTTGAAGAACTTTCCGGGACGCCGGTGTCGCGGCGACTGCGCTCCACCTCCTCAAGCGCGCCCAGCTGCATCGTCGTCGGCGCCCGCCACCCCAGATACTCGGCCGCCAGCCGAAGATGTTCCGCCGACGCCCGTACGAGCGGATCGTGGCCGGATCAACGTCGAGCTGCTCAGCCGGGCGCACCACCGCCGCCTGCGACGCTGAAGCCACCTCATCCGGCACGAACCCAGCCACGGCAACGGCACACCGCGACCGCCAACCCCAACCGATCCGCCGGGGCCAGGGTGAAGAACCGGAACAAGTCCTCCCGGCCGATCTCCGGGAACCGCTGCAGCGCCTCCAGCTCTTCATACGTGAACACCGGAGCAACCGCCCGGCAACTTCCACCAGAACCCCAAGATCCCCTGGTCAGAAGCCTACCCAGCCATATCCGCCCGACTTTTCCCGAGTACTACGGGGACCGCGCCGTGCCCCGGTCCCTTGGCCCGGCGACCGGCCGGGATCTGCCTGCACGCACCGCTGGAGCGGCTCGTCTCACGCTGGGTGCATCTCCTCAAAAGGACAGGATCGCGCAGCCAGGCCGGGCACGACAGACGTCTCGCCGGCTCCCTCGTTGGCGCCGGGCCTGGCAGGGGCGTGTGACATTCCGGTCAGGCGGGTGCGTCATCAGCCCTCGATCACGGGTGTGCCGGCTGGACGTAGCGGTTGGCCGCGTTCTCACCCCGGTGAGCGCGAATGAAGAGCGGCACCAACCAGCCGGACCAGCCCCGCATCACCCTGACCCGTGTCAACAGGGCACTGCTGCAACACGACTCAATGGCTGGCCGACGTGCCTTACGTGCCAGACGAGATCATCTCGCTCTGACCTGCGGAGGGAGGTCAACAACCCCGGATAACAATTGTTCGTCGGTGGAGCCGGTTCAGGTGCGGATCGTGGCGGACCCGTCTCACGCTGGAAGCGGGCCCACCACCTCGGTCATCTGTGGATTGCGCGGCGCGGGCAGCCCCGTCCTGCCACAGGGCGAGTGAGCAGGCTGGTCAGCCAACTGGGCAGGGCGATGATCGGCAGGTCGCGGTCGATGGTGTAGGCGTGGCCGTCAACGACGGAACCGGGGCCCACGAGGTGCTCGATGCCGGGTCCGAGCGGCGCTCGCGGGTCGCGACCGCTGGTCGATCCGATGAAGGGCCGCCCGGCGCGACCGCGAAGTACACGTGCAGGCCCCGCGCCTTATCGGCGGTTCGCGTTGCGGAGCGACCTCTTCCTGCTGGTCGGAATGTTCATGAGATCGCCGTGACGTACTTTCGATGTCAGTGCGTCACCGTATCTTGGCCGGATGGTTCGGAACGTGGTCGACAAGCGGGTTCTCGAGGCGGCAGTCATCGATGCCGGGCGGGCTGTGGCCGAGTTCGACGAGGCTCGCCAGTGGCTGGCCGTTGCTCAGCAAGGACCGATGGGGCCGCTCGCAGCCGAGGCCTGGGTCTTTGACGAGGGTCTCGCCCAGCTCCTGTTGGTCAAGCATCGTTGGCGAGGCTGGGTTCCGCCAGGCGGGAAAGTCGAGTTCGGAGAGACGCCGCGTGAGGGTGCGGCCCGGGAACTCTTCGAGGAGACCGGTCTTCGAGTGGAACTGCTGGACGAGCCGGCAGCGGTTGCAGTTCGCTCCTACCACCCAGACCTCTCTGCCACTCTCGGGCTGTCGTATGCCGCGGTTGTCGATGCGGTAACTCCGTTCGTCGCGGAGCCCGGGCAGCCCGTGGCCTGGATGCGTTTGGATGAGGACTGGGAGAGCTGCTTTCCCGAGGACGTCACACGCATCCGTCAGCACGCGGCGTGGCTGGCCCGTTGGAGGAGCCGTCATTGAGGGGTTGGTGACTCCGCGGCGGGCGAGTTCGCGCCGGAGGTCGAGGTCGGGGTGGCGAGCCATTCTGCCACCCCGACCGTCGCGCCTCTTGGTCAGCATCGGGAGTGTGGCCGTCGAAGAAGGGGGCACTGGCAGGGCCGCGGGGTCGTGCTTGGCGGTGATGCGGGCGGAGGTCTCGTCGCCGAGGCAGATGTAGCGGCCGAGGTTGGCCAGGTGCTGATGGCGGCTCTTGGCCTGCAGTTCTGGCGCGGTGCGGCCGGCGGCGGCCAGGTGGGTCAGCGCGCTGTGGCGCAGCCGGCGCGGCGTCCGGCCTTGGCCGTGCGGGTCGAGGCCGGCGGAGGCGGTCTGAACAGGTACGCGGTGCGCGGGTACGACAACCGGCCGCGGCCGGTGGTCGGGCAGATGTGGGCGGCCCCTGGCCATCCGTGAGCGAATCGACCGCCGCGCACGCCAATCAGGTGGTGTCCGGAGGGCAGCTCCTGCTGAGCGGGACGTCCTGGAACCCTCCGGTCTCGAAGACGCCGTCATCTCGAACAGTCAGCCCATCCCCGAAACGGCCGCCGTTGTCCTCACCCGATGGCTCCCGCAGACTGCTCTGAGGAGCTGGTGCGCGCGGGAACGCCGACAGCGCAGGCGGCCCGGACGCTGGCCGAGCGGTTCGGCGTGTCCGTCCGGCAGGCACACCGTTATCCGGGGCTGGATCAAGTAGGCCGGAAAGGGGAGACGGGCAGCGCCGGTCGGTGAAGTCCAGGGAGGCGTGGCTCAGTAGCGCTTGGACTTGGGCGACATCGGCGCCGCCTTGGCGCAGGCGGCGCAGGCGGCGCAGGCGGCGCAGGACGGGACGGGGCCAGCCGTTCGCGGTCAGGTGACGGGAGCCGCGTCCCAGACGGGCCGCAGGAGCACGGCGACCTGCGGGGCCTGTCGGACTCCGGCGCGGTAGGCGGGCGTCCACGCCTCCCGGTTGCCGAGATCGGGGCCGAACGCCGCCAACGCCTCGGCATCCGGGCCGATGCGCACGTCCTGGAGTTCGCTCGCCGGGGAACGGTCGGCCATCGGCTCGATGAAAACGCGGGTCACGGCGGTGGCGGCAAGGTCGGCGTTCACGCCGTTGCGCAGAGCGCCGTCCATGTAGCGGCGGCCGTTGACAGTGATCGGAGCGACCGTTCCGGGAAACGCGGAGCTCGACGCCACGGCCTCGACCAGGGTCGCCTCGCCGTCGCGGTCCCATACCTTCGGTTCGCCGGTCTCGACATCCACGGCGGTGATCAGCAAGGGGCGGTCGGGCCACGTCTCGGTCTCGACCAGGAAGGAGATCCCGGCCAGGTGTCCGTCCTCGGACGGGGCCTCGGCAGTGAGCGCGATACGCCCGGCCCGGCGGCGTCTGTCGTCCGGGTCCAGGGTCGGGTCGCCCAGCGTGGCGAACGCCTGTCCCATCGCAGCCAGGTCCGGCGGCCCGGAACGTCCGGCGCGCGCGGGCAACACCTCCACATCGGCCAGGGCCCGGCCGGTGGTGAGCATGGCTGCGGCGATCGCTCCGGCCGAGGTACCCACGATGAGATCGGCATCGGCGAGGTCGATGCCCGCGTGGCGCAGCCCTGCGGTGAGGCCCGCCAGCCACGCCGTGCCGACAGGTCCACCGGCACCGAGAACCAGCGCTTTCCCGTACTGAGGAGAGGTCATGCCGTCATCCTGCTTCCTCAACCATGCTTGAGGTCAACGCGTCAGGCGGCTCGGTCGTGCGGAGCGAGGGCCGAGGCAGGACAGGCCGAGCGCGCATTGCCTGGCGGAGATGACGATACCAACGTCGTCGGGACGGCCCGAGATCTTGAACATGATGCCGTGGTACGCCTCGACAAGGAAACCTCCGCCCGCATCACCGCCGAACACGACCCCGCGGCACGGCGCCGCACACGCCGAGTACTCACCCACCGCACCCCTCACTACGCCTCGCCCCGGCGTGCAGCGGCCGGGGCCTCTTCCACGCGCATGCCCGTCGCGCCCGCCGCGCGCCGCCGCTGACCTGCGGCTTGCCTCTTCCGGCTTACTTGGCCTGCCTCCCTCGCACCCCACCGAATTTCACGCCCGCACGGATATCAGAACTTTCGCCACGATCCCGACTGTCGCCTGGGTCCGGTCCTCCTCGGAGGCCAACTTGATGCCTGTCTTTAGCTATTGCGAATAGCTTGCAATAGTACATACTGCTGATCGCGGCTCACGGAGGTGGGTACGCAGGAGCGGAGGTATTGATGTCGGACCAAGGAGTGAGCCGGTTCGCGACCGCGCGTACGGCCTCGCACGACCCTGACTTCCCGCAGAAGCTGCTGGAGTTCATGCGAGCCGGGTGGCTGGACCATCCGATCGAGGTACGGCCCCACCCCGCGGCGCCCCACCATGGGCGACGCCGCGACGCGCTGTCTGACGCCTTCCCCGGGGAAACGCTCGTCATCCCCACCGGGCCGGCCAAGGTACGCGCCAACGACACGCTCTACCCCTTTCGCCCGGGAAGCGACTTCGCCTACCTCACCGGCGATCACGATCCGGACGGCGTACTGATCCTGCGGCCGAGCGGCGACGGCCACGACGCCCTCCTGTACACCAGGCAGCGCTCCTCGCGGGAGACTGATGAGTTCTTCCGTGACAGGGACGGCGAGCTGTGGGCCGGCCGCCGTCGTACTCTGGCGGAGAAAACGGCCGAACTGGGCATCGACACGGCCCCGCTCGCTGACCTCGACACCGCCCTGGCCCGCTGCGCGCCCGGCCGGACCCGCGTGCTGCGCGGCCTGGACCCCCGGGTCGATGCGGCCGTGCACACCACCGGCACCCGCGACCGCGAGCTCGCAGCGGCGATTTCCGAACTGAAGCTCGTCAAAGACGAGTGGGAGATCGCCCAGTTGCAGGACGCGATCGACGCCACCGTCCGCGGCTTCGAAGACGTCGCCCGCGCGGTGCCGGCCGACCGCGGCGTGTCCGAGCGCCTCATCGAAGGCGTCTTCGGCCTGCGCGCCCGCCACGATGGCAACGACGTCGGATACGGCTCGATCGTCTGCGCCGGCCCGCACGCCACGATCTTGTGCTGGAAGCGCAACGACGGCCTCACCGTGCCCGGCCAGTTGCTGCTGATGGACATGGGTGTGGAGAACAACCACCTCTACACCGCCGACGTGACCCGCACCCTGCCCGTCTCGGGCACCTTCTCCCCGCTCCAGCGCGAGGTCTATGACATCGTCTACGCCTCTCAGCAGGCCGGTATGGAGGCCGTCAAACCGGGCGTGAGGTTCGCCGACGTCCACCTCACCTGCATGCGTGTGCTCGCCGAGGGCCTGGTGGAGCTGGGCGTGCTGCGGGTGAGTGCCGATGAGGCGATGGATCCCGCCTCCATGCTCTACCGGCGCTGGACGCTGCACAGCTTCGGTCACATGCTCGGCATCGACGTGCACGACTGCGCGGCGGCCCGCCCGGACCGCTATCGCGAGGGCGAACTCAGCGAGGGCAACGTGCTGACCGTCGAACCGGGGTTGTACTTCCAGCCTGAGGACGACCTGGTTCCGGCCGAGCTCCGTGGGGTCGGCATCCGGCTGGAGGACGACGTACTCGTCACTGCCGAGGGCGCGGTCAACCTATCTGCCGGCCTGCCACGGCGGGCCGAGGAGGTGGAGGCCTGGCTCGCCGCCCAGCGGGACGCAGGCCCGCGCCTGCCCTGAACCCCGCCGCCACCTCCCATGACGAACGCGAACAGGAATGCCCATGCCGATACCAGTGGACGTGGCCCGCGCCCGCCACGACACCCCCGGGTGCTCCGGGGTCGTGCATCTCAACAACGCCGGCGCGGCACTTGCTCCGGCTCCGGTGCTCGACGCCGTCATCGATCACCTTCAGCTGGAGGCGCGGCTCGGCGGCTACGAGGCCGCCGCGGCCGCCGCCCCGAAGGTGGACGCCGTCTATGAGTCGATCGCCCGCTTGATCGGTTGCCGGCCGCACGAGGTCGCCGTGGTCGAAAACGCCACCCGCGCCTGGGACATGGCCTTCTACGCGATGCGCTTCGGACCCGGCGACCGTATCCTGACCTCCCGCGCCGAGTACGCCAGCAACGTCATCGCTTTCCTCCAGGTCGCCCGCCGTACCGGCGCCCACATCGAGGTGGTCGACGACGACGAGCACGGCCAGCTGTCGGTCAAGGACCTGGAGCGGCGCCTGGACGACGACGTCAAGCTCGTCGCCGTCACCCACGTCCCCACGCAGAGCGGCCTGGTCAACCCCGCGGCCGAGATCGGCCGGCTGACCCGCGCCGCCGGCGTACCGTTCCTGCTCGATGCCTGCCAGTCCGTCGGGCAACTGCCCGTCAACGTGCAGGAGATCGGCTGCGACATGCTGTCAGCCACCGGCCGCAAGTTCCTGCGCGGGCCGCGCGGCACCGGCTTCCTCTACGTCTCCGGCCGGCTCGTCGAAACGATGGAGCCGCCCTTCCTCGACCTGCACGCCGCCACCTGGACCGACGCACAGACCTACGACATCCGCCCCGACGCGCGCCGGTTCGAAAACTGGGAGACCAACTACGCGGCCAAGATAGGCCTCGGCGTCGCGGTGGACTACGCCCTGGACTGGGGTATCGAAGCGATCGAGGAACGCGTCACCGCTCTGGCCACACGGCTAAGGCACCAGCTCGGCCAGTTGCCCGGATTGACGGTCCAGGACCGAGGCCGGCGCCTGTGCGGAATCGTCACCTTCACCGTCGACGGCGTGCCCGCCGTCGACGTCCACCGCCGTCTCGCCGCGGCAGGCATCAACACCAGCGTCTCAGCGGTCACCTCTGCCCGCTACGACCTGGGCGCACGCAACCTCCCTGCGGTGGTACGGGCATCGGTGCACTACTACAACACCGACGAGGAGATCGACACGCTGTGCGCAACGCTGAGCTCGCGCCGAACCTGACCACGACCGAACCGCGGTGGTGGTGGTGACCGCGATGCCGCTGCTGCCCAGTACTCCGGCGTTCGCGGTCGAGAAGAATCCCGACGGCACGGTCACCGTACGGATCCACGAGCTGGCCAAGTCGAAGGAGCTCGAGAACAAGCTGGCCGAGGCAGGAGTCAAGGCCGTGATCGACTACCTCCCCGATGGCCAGAACTGTCAGCTGGACCGAGGCGAAACCGTTCCCGCACCCGTGGATCCCCTGCAAGACACCGAAGAGGACGGGACGTTCTTGATCGACCCGAAGAGCCTGGAGCCGGATGAGACGCTGGTCATCGTGATGCACTTCAAGCACAACGATCCGAGCAAGGGCTTCGGCGGAGGCGTCGGAATCGTACGCGGACCGGTAGCACCGTGTGTACCGGAACCGATGAACCACGAACGCGGGCCGGATGGTGGAGGGCCCGTGTCGTAGCCCCATGGTTGCGACCGGAGAAGCACAACAGGCGCAACGGGGACGCCACCGGCGAGTCGGCAGTGGGCGAGTCCTTCCGGTCGCTACCCCGGCTCACCGGACGGTGACCAGACCCGCCGCGTTCACGCCTGGTGCCACCGGAGCTGTCTCGCCCGGCGTCGCAGGAGCCCAGCACAGCGAACCTGAACCGCCTTTCGAGACTTGCTTGAGCCGTGTGCCACGAGGAGTGGCACGCACGGGTCTGAGGGGCCTCGGTGCAGCGATGCACCGGGGCTACCCGGCGAGCGGAGGGCCTAATAGGGATGCCGGTTGCTGTCGGATGTCATTCACGACAGTCAAACGTAATCACGGCAGCCCTGTTTTCCGGCATAGTGCCACATATGTGGCCCGCGAACTAGGGGAAGATCACAAAGCACCTGGAGGCGCACCGATGGACACATCCGCGTACTTGAAGGCCGTTGTCGAGCAGACGAGCACCCTTGCCGATTGGGTGCACGGCAGGGATGCGGCGGCCCCGGTGCCGACATGTCCGAAGTGGACGCTGGCCGATCTCGTCGACCATGTCGGCGGGACACAACGTATGGTGACAATGCTCGTGGGTGAGCAGATGACCGAGCCGAGCAGGGCGTACGCCGGGTACGTTCCGGGTCCGACCGATTCGGGCCAGTGGCGCGCCTGGCTGAACGACGGCGCGGCCGAGGCGAGACAGGCGTTCGCGTCGGTCGCCGATGACACGCCGGTGTGGGATCCGTCGGGCGGCGCCGCAGGCGTGCCGTTCTGGTCACGTCGGCTGTTCGGCGAGGCTTGCGTGCATCGCGCGGACGCGGCTGCGGCGCTCGGCATGCGGTACGAGTTGGCGCCGGAGCTTGCCGTTGCGGCCCTCGAGGACTGGCTGGACACGCTGACTTCCCGCGGCTATTGGGAGAACAGGCCGGGCTTCGCCGATGCGATGCGCGGGGACGGTCAGACTCTGCATTTCCACGCAACCGACGCGCCCGGGGAGTGGGTGGCACGCCGGGAACCGGACATGGTCGTGCTGGAGCGCACGCACACCAAGGCGGACGTCGTGGTACGCGGCCCAGCCGCCGAGCTCCTGCTCGTGATCAGCAGGCGTCGTTCACTGGATGCGGCTCCTACGCTGGAATTGCAGGGGGATCGGGCGCTGCTCGACCACTGGATCGAACACATGGACTGGGTCACCGGCTGACAGCCCACGCTTGGATGCTGTCGACCAGCGGCAGCACCGCGCTCACCCGTTCGGCGACCCGGTCGAGGAGCGCGTAGCCGGGCAAGCGCTGGGCGTGCAGGTCGATGTGGTGGAAGGCAACGTGGTTGAGATCGGCGGCGATGAAGTCGTTGTGATCCCTGCCCAGCGCGTCCCGATGTTCGGTCGGGCGGCCCCAGAAGTTGATGTCGCGCACCGGGCCGAGGAAGACACAGTCGACGAACTCGGCCTCGGTGGCGACCGTCTGCCCCCCGCAGGCGAGACCGATCGGAGGTGCACTTCTCAAACCGGACGTTGCCGAAGAAGGTGTGCTCGGCGAAACGGGTGCGGCGGAACACGCAATCGCGGAAGACGGCCTGCGGCCATGCGGGTGCCCTCCCGCGCTTGTCCATCGACGCCGGTGCCGGTGCTGCCCATCGACAGCTCCTCGAAGGCGGCGCCGGAGAAGTCGCATCCGTCGAACTCGCTGCCGTAGGCGAGGAAACGGGGGAACCGCGTCTCGGTGAAGTCCACGTTCACCAACCGCGCCCGGTCGAAGATCGCGTCAGTCACCCCTGGGGGCGGCTGGAGCCGCTGGTCACAGGGCTCTCCGCGGGCGATCCTCGCGCTTCGCCAAGCTTCGTTGCTCGGCTCGAAGGTGAACCGCTCAAACGCGTTCATGCGCGGAGTCTCGCAGTCGGCCCCGACAAGCCTCTCCGCTCACCCGTGTCGGCGGCCATGGTGGACGTCTCCTCGGCACCAATGACCGCCGCGCGCTCTTTTGGCATGAAGGTCAGCGGATTCCAGGCTCGCGGATGGGAGTCCGGCCTCAATCCAGGGCGGGATGGTCGCCGGCCGGCGTGATCGCGGTGATGCCGCCGGGCATGAGCCGAACGCTCGGCGAGAGAGCGCCGGGCCTACCGGGTTGTGAGGGTGCCAGGGGCCCGGTTCGCCAGCTTCCGCAACCTCGAGCCAGGGGCAGATCGAGCGGCGCGTGCTGACGTCGCTAGAAGTTGACCTCGAAGGGAAGCGGTCAGAACCACAGGTACAGGCCCCGGCCTGACCGGACCACCGGGTCCAGCCAGGCGAAGAACTCCTCCAGCCAGGTGTCGGGCAACAGCTCCTCTACGCCGGGCGACCAGCGGGGGTTGCGCTTGAACCGGCTCGGCACCGTACGGCTGAACTCGCGGGCGGCGCGCTCCAACACGGCGCGGTGCCGGGCCACCGTCTCTTCGCAGGCCGCCTGCCCGGAGGTCTCCCGGTCCTCGGCATCAGTGTGCGGAGGCGGGCCGGGAGCCGGAATGAGGGGCGGGGGCGGGGGAGCGGACACGAGGTCGCGGGCGCGGCGGAAATCGGGTCTGCGGGTCCAGGCGTTCGTACGGCTCTCGGTGGCGCGCGCCGCCGTGACCAGCTCGGCCTGGGCCTGGGCGAGCTCCTGGCTCATCTCCCAGGTGCGCAGCCGGTGAAGGTAGTGGCGGTATCGGCCGGCCATGACGGAGTCGTACCAGTGTTGCCATCGCGCCGACCACGCCTGAAGCTCGTCCGGCAGGAGGGTCGACCAGGCGGCCTGCCGCCACTCGGGCGGGAACAGGGGGTTGTGGCCGATGACGGCCACCCGGTGGCTCGGCCAGGCGCCGTCCTCGTCGGTGTCGATGATCAGTAGGGCGCGCAGTCGCTGGTCCACGTCGTTGCGTGCGTGGGTGCCCTGCGTGTGGAGGGCTGCGTGCGTGCGGACGAGGTGTTCGAGTTCGGTGGGGTCAGCATGGTCGCGTACTGCCGCGGGCACCCAATCCGTTCCCATGACCGGCCATCGTAGGGCGTGCGTCGAGTCCAAGGAGTCGCGGCAGTCAGCATCACCTCCTCCCGAGGGCACGGGTATGAGCGAGTGCGTCCGCGATCGTCCGCTTCTTCCCGGTCGAGCCCGGCTTCCATGCGCCCATGACTCGGGGGGTGGACGGGCGGGGGTCCGGCGCCGATGCTGGGAGGGAGTACTGTCGTGATCATCGGCCGACTGGAGAGCCGCATGCAGACCCGTACCTGGACTCGCCGTACCGCCGCCTCCGCCGCCGGTCTGGTTGCCGTCCTGGCGCTGTGCACCACTCCAGCCAGTGCGAGCGCCGGGTCGTCCGCGAACACGAACGTGGTCCGTCCGCCGCAGTGCGCCATGGTGCTGGCCGATGGCGAATCGGGCGCCAAGCGCCCGGTGTGAGGTCCGCCTGCCGGCCGCAGACAGGCTGGGGCCGGCAAGCATCACCTTGCTCTTGAGCCGGACGGCCGCCACGGTGCCGATCCGGTCGATCATGGCGGCGCGGCCTTCGCCGACGTTCACCACGAACACGGTCAATGCATGCGCCATGTCGGGGCCGTCTCGACGTACGCGGTGAGCGCGTCGTCGCTGTGCAGAGGGTGGTAGAAGGCCGGAGACGATCGGGCGGACCTCGTCGCGGTCGCCGAGTTGGGCGATCCACAGCTCGCCGGAGCGGTGGCTAACGCGGTCTCGCCCGAGCGGCGCTCGTCGGCGGTCCGTGTGACGTCCTCGTCGGCCTCCTGGGTGGCGACCGCGCCGGCCCCATACACCGCGACGCGGGCGGCCGGCGGCGAGCTCGCGGAGGGCTCCGCGCGCCAGGACGGCCGACAGTGCACTCCCCCGGCCGGCCCTACCGGTCCCCTTCTACGACGTCAGCCGGGTGAACTGGCTGATCGCCCCGCGCGCGTGAACACCCAAGCTGTAGACGACCTGCGAACTGGCGGGAGCGAGCACCGGGCCGGCGTGGTTCATCACCCCCGTCAGCCCGATCGGGCGGCACCATTGCGGCAGGCCTTCTCCGATGCATCCGGCGTACGTCAAGTCCCCTTGGGGGGAACGGCGCAGGTGGGTGACTGCTCCCCACGCGAAGGCCGGGCCTTGGGTGCTCACGTAGACGCTCGTGCCGTCGGCGGTGACCGCCACGTCGACGTACTGGCCCTGGGGACCGGTGGCACGGCACTCTGCGGCGTAACCGATGCAGCCCCAGTAGGCGATGTTCCCGGTGGTGGTGTCGCGGCGCAGATGGGTGACGCCACCCGGTCCCGACACATAAAGGCTGTCGCCGGCCTGGGTGATCGCGCCCTGGGTGATGCCGAGCAGGCCGTCGGTGACGGGGATGGCGCAGCCGCCGACCCCGGACTCGCCCACGCAGCCCGCCTCCGTGAGCGAGCCCGTGGTGAGGTCTCGCCGGAAGTGCGTCACCGAGCCGGGCCGCTGGGCCACGACGTACAGGCTGCGCCCGTCGGCGCTGACGACGACGTCGCCCGAGGATGTCATGACGCCGGTACGGCCGATCGAGGTGCAGCCCGGCATCGCCTCCCCGATGCAGCCGCTGTAAGCCAGGCGACCAGTGGCGCCGTCACGCCGCAGGTGGTAGACCGCGCCCTTACCGCCGCCTGCCGCGTACAGGTACAGGTCACGGCCGTCCGCGGTAGCCGTCAGCGCATTCTGCGAGGTCGCCCAGGGAGCGAGCCCGGGCAGGGCCGCCACACTGCCGCATGACGGATCCCAGACGCAGAAGTCCGTCACGAGGTCGCCGTTGGCCGCCGTGCTGAAGCCGACCACGGCGGCGGGAGTGGCTACGTACGCGTGGACGCCCGCCGTCACCACGGAGCTGGCGGCGTACAAGCGGCTCGGGATCTCCTGGTCGTTCACCTTCGTCGGGCGGCACCCCGGAAGGCCGCCCATGCAGCCGGTGAGGGACAGCGTGTCGTTCGCGGCCCGGCGGAACGTGGAGATCGCCGGCTGCGCCGTGCCTGACCCGCCATCGCCGCCGGCCACGACGTAGACGGTGCTCCCGTTGCCCGACAACGTCGCCGCCGACGCCCAGTCCAGCGGATTGACCGGGCCGATGTCCACGGCACCGGGCACGTTCTGGGCGATCGTCCGGACGAACACGAGGTCACCCACCGCTGCCTGCGCGCTGGTGGGAAACCCCACGATCAATGCCAGTGCCGCGGCGATTGCCGCGGCCCACCGTCTTGTACGGCCAAGTACCAGCACGTTGCGCTCCTTTCGTCAGATCGACGATCGGAGATGGCCTAGCCGTTTGGAACGCGCCCTGAATTATCCGTACAAGACCGTACAGAGACCGGCCGATGTCGCCGCCGCCGCCGCGAAGACCAGCCCCGCGGCCGGCGCTGTTACTTCGCACCCACGCTCCGGGCGCGCACCGGCCTGGAGCAGGCCGGCAAGGACCCGCCGCTCGCCTGACCAGCGTCAAGGCGGACGCGCGCCGGGCTGTCATGGACCGGTCGGGCCTGCGCGGAGATCTCAGGTCCTGACGGGTTACACCCGGTTCTGGTAGGCCAGAAGGCGCGGGGCTGGACAGGGTCCAGGGCGCCGAGCGATGACCTCGCTCACCGCTCGGCGTCACCCACTCAGTGGCAGGATGCCGGCGATCCGCTCAGCCTGCTGCCGTCAGCCAACTGCCGAACTGGCAGAAGGACGCCCAGTAGTAGGGATGGCTGGTGTCGGCACGAACCGCGAGTTGGGCCCGGCGAAGCGCCGCCGCGACGTCGAGACCGTCGGAGAGAGCGCCGTACAGACCCAGCATGAGGTCGGCCGTCACCCGGTCGTCGACTCTCCAGAGCGAGGCGACCACACTGGGCACCCCCGCAGTCAGGAACGCGCGGACCAGCCCGTCGAGTTCGCCGCCCGGGGTGAGGTCGGCCAATCCGGTCTGGCAGCCGCTGAGGACGACCAGCCGGGCCCGCGCGCGATGGTCGTTCAACTCCGCGACCGTCACGCGGCCGGGCCGGCGCGGGTCGCCGGGCTCGGCCAGGAGCAGGCCCGAGTCGCGGGGCTCATGCGGGTCGAACCAGGCGTGGCAGGCGAGATGCACGACGTCGTGCGTCGTGAGAGCGGCGCGGAAGGCCGCCGTGGTGACGGCTTGCCCCGTCGCTGTGTCCGCGTCGAGCAGGGCGGCGATCCGCCGGCTCTCGTCCTCGCTGTACGGAAGGGCGAGCTCGTCGTCATCGGGATGCGGATTCGCCATGATCATCATATTGCGCAAGGGTGCGGGCGTCCGGCGGAGCAACTGATCGAGGATGGCCGCGCTCGGCGCGTAGGAGACATCTACGCGCTCCACGAGCGACTGCTCGCCGCCGAGCATCGCGAACGGCAGGTACGCGAGCACACCGTACGGAATGATCACCAGGCGCTCCAGGCGGTCGATGACCTCCTGGCCCGGCTCGATGAGCCAGCGGTGCAGTTGTTCCGCGAGCCGGGTGACGCCGCTGTCCTGCGACTCCAGGAGTTGACGGAGCTGGGTCACCTTCCTGTTCAGAACATCGGGGCGGAGCGGGAGGTCGAACAGTCTCGCCTCATCCGCTGTCGTGAGAAACGAGTACAGCCGGGATTCACTGACGAAGAACTCCAGCACCCCGGTCCCGGCCCCCCAAGGCCGCGGGGCGAACGGGCCGGGCGAGTCGCCGAGGACGATTCGTTCCTTGGTCTCCAGTGCCTTCACCAGATGGTCGTGCCGCCGTTGCCCGGGCCTGGCGGAGAACTTGCGCGCCGCGGCGACGACCTCGCGGGAGGCTCGGGCACGCTGCCCGCGCGTGTCCGGGGCGGGAACAGGAGGTGTGAGGCGCATGCGGGCGAGGAACACCCTGGCTCGGGCGTGCTCGCTCAATCGCCACACCATGGCCCCTGCTCCGCAGGCGTACGCCTGGTCGATCGCATGCTGGAAGAGTTCCTCGCGGGTGGAGCGCACTGCCGCCCGCAGCTCATCGTCACGCACGGCCGACAGCGGGGATTCGTGCCACCAGAGCGCTTCGAGCAGGTGGTTCAGCCCTTCCGCGGGGCCGCCCGCCAGCAGGGCGAACTCGACGTGCGTCTGCATCATGACCTCGGCGTCACCGATGGCCCGTGCACCGGCGAGCGCCGAGCTCAGTTCGGTACGGGCCAGCTCGGGATCGCCGAGTTTGCGGGCCACCCGGCCGAGATGCAGGTGCACGAGATGCTCGATCTCACCGAAGAACGCGACGGCGGCCGCGCGCGCGACCGCCTCGCTGGCGGGAGCGGTGGCCTGCCGCCCCGCGATCAGAGTCGCCTTGAGCAGGTACGCGGCCCGATGTAACTGGCCGCGCCGTTCGTTCAGCCGCGCGGTGGCCACGTTGCGGTGGACCAGCGTCGTGAACCGTTCCAGCGTGTACGGCAGGTCGGCGACGAACTTACTGACCTGCACGCACAGCGCCTCCGCGCAGGCGAACTCGCCAAGGCGTTCATAGGCGTCGGCGAGGACCATCCGCAACTCCGGCTCGTACGCACCGGTGTCGTTGTGCAGGCCCTTCTCGGCGGCCGCCACCGCCGCCGGCAACTGGCCCACCCGGATCCGGGCGCGTGCGAGGTCACGAAACGCCCCCGCGACCTCGGGGCCTCCCCTGGCGACCGACTCCTCGGCCAGACGCAGGGCGTCCTCGATCCGTCCCGCCCGCAACGCGGCGTCGAAACCGGTCATGACTCGTAGAACGCGTTGTAGGCGCCGGTGTAGTCGATGAAGCGATGGATTTCACCCGCCGGAGTGCGCACGTCGACCACGTTGCCAATGGGGGTCAGCCTATAGAAGCCGTCGGTTCCCAGGACCGAGAAAACCCGGGCCGTCTCGCCCTTCTTATCGAGGCCCCGTTCGTTGGTGACCGGACCTTCCGCGATATGGCCGGGGTCCACTTGGCGGACCAGTTCATGGCAGAGCTTGTTGACGTCCTTGTGCATTCCCGCCTCGAGGATACGAACGGCCAGTGGAGGTATGAACGCCTGCGCGCACGGCACCGTCTCGCGGCGCTCCCGCGCTCCCATGAGGTATTCGGTGTGCCGGTCGAGGTGAAAACCGATGGTGGCCGCGAACTCCTCGCTGATCGCCCTGCCGGCACTGCCCGGGTCCAGGCCGGCGGCGAGCGCGGTCATGCGCTCGTACGCGAGGTCCAGATCTCCCTCGTTCAAAGGTCCCAGGGCCGCGGTGAGCAGTGCTGACCGCTCCTGCCGATCCGACCGGAGCCACTCACCGATGAGAGAGAGGAGGAGTTGCACGTTTTCCGGCCTTGGCTGATCGGCGTAGAGGGCCATGACCCGGACGGAGGCGAAATAGGCGGCCACCAGGTCGTCCGTGACGAGATAGGCGTAGCAGAGGTTGACCAGCGCGTCGGTGTAATAAGGCAGGAGCATGACCGCCTGTTCCAGCGAACGCCTGGCCCGGGCGTGCTCATCACAACGCTGGAGAACGACCCCGAGGTCATAGTGGTGGAGGGGGTTGTCGGGCTCCAGATCGATGGCGGCCTCGAAACAGCGGATCGCCATGTCGAAGACACCCTCGTTGCTGGCGTACGAACCGACGTCGGAAACCAGTCCCACATGCCAGTCGAATTCCTTGAGGAATTTCTCCGCTTCGGCCAGCACCACCACCGCGGCCTCCCCCGACTGGATCATTCCGGCGAGATGCTCCCGTGCCGTACTCGGGTCCACCTACCACCCCCAGCCATTTGGGTTTATCGTACGAGCGTGTCCGAACCGAGGTCCAGCATTCGGCGGCTGTGCCAGCAGTTCGCGCAATTACACGCGAAAGCGATCTCGGCGCCCGACATGGCCACCCTTGAGGCTCTGGCGACGGCCGCCAGGAACGGTGCGGACGTCGAGGCCGACCGGGCCGCCCTGGCCGCACGGCTCGGCGTCTCCGAGCCTCCCCGAAACCGGACCATTGCCGGGGTGTTCGGGCTGAGCGGCGGGTACAGCGCCTCGGACCTTTATGTGTGCCCGGCGGACCTGTGCTCACGAACCTGGCTCAACGTCCCGGGAAAGGGCCCGCCCCCGCTGTGCTCGCTCGTGGGCACCACCATGGTCAAGGACTAGCGTGGAGTCGTTCCTCTCCGGCCTGGGTGGCAAGATCGCGGAGAAGTGGCTGACGACGCTCGTCCTGCCCGGCCTTCTCTTCGCCGGAGCCGTCCTGATCGCGTGGTCGCTGTCGCACGAGCACGCTCTCGACCCGCGCTTCCTTCTCGTCCAGATCGGTGCCGTGACAGCCGGGGTGGGGAGGGGCGGAACCGTTCCCGTCATCCTGGCGGTCACCGTGATGATGGTGTGCGCGTCAGCGGCGGCCCTCGCCGCCCGAGGGGGCGGCTTTCTCATCCAGAGACTCTGGCTGCGGCAGTGGCGCGGGCCGCTCGCCCGCCGCCTGGTCGAGAGGCGGCAGGCCGATTGGACGGCGGCCGATGACGAGCTCGCGGACCACCTGGCCGACACCCGGGAGGACACCGCGCGTGAACACGAGCTCGCAGCGGTACGGAACAACATCGCGCTTGCCTTCCCGGCCCATCCCACCTGGATCGGCGATCGGGCCCGCAGCGTGGAAGTCCGGGTCTGGCACACGCATGGCCTCGACCTCGGCTCAGCCTGGCCCCGGCTGTGGCTGATCGTCACCGACTCGACCCGCGCCCAGATCATGGCAGCCCGCGACGCGTTCAACCAGGCCGGCGGCCTGGTCGGCTGGGGCCTGCTGTACGTCGCCCTCGGCGCCTTCTGGTGGCCGGCCGCGGTCGCGGGCCTGATGACCGCGCTGACCGGCTGGTATCGCACCCGCCTCGCCGTGGCCGCCTACGCCGACCTGGTCGAGGCCACGACCGACTTGAACGCGAAGTTGCTGGCGATCGAACTGGGGCTCCTGGAGTCGGATATCTCGTTCAGCCGGGACGTCGGCCTGAAGATCACCCGTCTCCTCCGCAAGGGAACGTGACCGTCGCCGGCTCAGGGCAGGCGAGGGTGTCGTGAGCACTCTGTCAAGACCACAAAACTCCTATGCAGGAAGCCGGACGTTCTTTAATTCCACCACGTAGCCACCTTTTCCCAAGGGACCTAAAATAAAAAGCCTGGCACGCAAGAAACGAGCCGCACCAATCATCCTATAGCGACAAATTTGGCCATATGCAGCGACTTCCCGACCGGCCGGAAAGCTCCGCCAATCCCGATTTCCGCGAAATCACAGGAAGGCCCAACGGAAGGGGAACTGCGATGATCGAGACCCGCACCACCAGAACGGAGGCCGGGTGACAGACGGTGAGGGGCGAATCGCCCGTGAACTGTGCGCGGCGCTCGGCCCGCCCGCCACTCCGGCCGAGGTGGGCGCGGCGATTTCGCGGATCGTCAGCCGCCAGGTGGCGCACGACGCGCTCCGGTTGGTCGGCCTGAACCCGGCGATCGGCATCGGCCTGGGCGCGTTCAGCTTCTGGCACGAATACCAGCCCGCGCTGATCAGCGCCTTGGTGCTCAACCGGTATCTGCACGGCGACCCCTGCCCGCTGCCGGCCCTCGCCCGGCAGAGCGTGCCGGTGTGCGTCGTCGGCGCCGGTGCCGGCGACGGCCGGCGCAACACGCTGATCCGGCGGGTCCTGGCCTCCCACGGAGCGGGCAGCGAACTGCGCCTGCTGATACGGGACCGCCACGGAGTGTGGGGGCTGCTCGGCCTGCTTCGCGCCGAGGGCAGCCGGCCCTTCGACGAAAGGGACTTTCACCGGATCCAGCAGCTCGGCCCTGCTCTGGTGGCGGCATTGCGCGGATATGTGACAGCCGGTCCGCTGACACCCACCGTTCCGGCGCTGCCGACGGGGGTCATCACGATCAGCCCTGACCACACGGTCCGATCGATCTCGCCTCAGGCGCGAGCATGGGTGCGGCAAATGTGGCCCGCCGCCGGGAGCGGGGTGCCGGATTGGATCGCCGACGCATTCTGGGTCGGCCTGTCGCTGCACGTACGGGCACATACTCGCGATCCGCGCGCCTGGACACCGCTGATCTGCGCGCCGGCGGCGAATTTCGGGCGCTGGATATTGATCCATGGCCAGCCACTGGATGAGAACGGCGACAGCGACGTGGCCATTCTCATCCAGGCGGCAGGCGGCAAACTGCTCCTGCCGTCTTTTTGCGATTGGTACGGCATCACAAACGGCGAACGCCGCGTCATCGAATATCTGTACGCCGGGGCCTCGGCGAAACAGATCGCCCGAATCCTGGACCTGTCCACGTACACCGTCAACGACCACTTGAAATCGGTGTACCGGAAGACCCGGGCACAGAGCCGCGATGAGCTCATCGCGGCGATCGCCGGCTGACCACCGCTGCCTGGCCAGAGAGGGCCGGGCACATCGGCAAACGACCGGCACCCACCCCCGGACGCACCTCACGGCCGGCCGGCCCCAGGCACCTCGACCTCGACCGTGAGCACCCGCCCGGAGCCAGGCACCACCAGGTCGGGCTCGATCATGCCTTGCCACTCCGCCGCCACGACGAACAGCGCCCTCCCGTCCGGGGTGCCCTCGCCGAGTTCGGCCCAGATCCGGCGGTTGGACAGCGAGCCGTCCGCCGCGGTTGACGTGGGCGTTGCCGCGGCCGTCCACCACGATGTCGTTCCATGGCCGAGATCCGCATGGGTGGCCGGCGCCCCATCGGGCTCCACGCGCAGCAGCCGGCCGTCCGGGGACGAGACGATCAGGAGGCTGCCTCGCACAGTCGCAACGACGCGACGCGCGCCACGCCCTTCTTTCGTCTTTCATACGAACGGCCGCTGATCAGATCGACAGGCGCTTCGGCAACGCGGGCGCGATGAGGCGGAGGTCGAGATGAGCGGCGCCCACCCACCGATGGGCGGGCGGCGCCGGTGTCGGGACGTCAGGCGCCGCGGGCGGCGTCGTAGCGGGCGATGACGTCGTTCCAGTTGATCAGGCCCCAGAGCTTCTCGACGTAGTCCGGGCGCACGTTGCGGTACTGCAGGTAGTAGGCGTGCTCCCAGGCGTCGAACACGAGCAGCGGGGTGGTGTTCATGCCGACGTTGCCGTGGTGGTCGTAGACCTGCTCGACCACCAGGCGGCGGCCGAGCGGCTCCCAGGCCAGCACGCCCCAGCCGGAGCCCTGCACGGTGGCGGTGGCGGTGGTGAGCTGCTTCTTGAACGCGTCGAACGAACCGAAGTGCTCGATGATCGCCTCGCCCAGCTCGCCATCGGGGCGGTCGCCGCCTTCGGGGGACAGGTTCTCCCAGAAGATCGTGTGCAGGACGTGGCCGGACAGGTTGAACGCGAACGTCTTCTCCAGCCCGACCAGGCCGCCGAACTCGCCCTTGTCACGCGCCTCGGCCAGCCGCTCAAGGGTGTCGTTGGCGCCCTTGACGTAGGCGGCGTGGTGCTTGGCGTGGTGCAGCTCCAGGATCTCCCCGGTGATCGCGGGCTCCAGGGCCGCGTAATCGTACGGCATGTCCGGAAGGGTGTACTCACCCATGGGCGTCTCTCCTCGAAAGCTGTTACTTGCAAATACCTTGCAAGAACAATAATCATGCAAGTAGCTGCCGTCGACATCGGCGGCAGTAGCCGCGCAGCACCTGGCCGACGGGATCCATCGCGAAGCCGGTGCTCTCCATGACCGCCGCCTCCGCCGCGGCGAGGCGGTCCGCGGGGAGCTCGACGAGTACGTCGCAGCGGCGGCAGATCAGGTGGTGGTGAGGCGTCACCGAGAGCCCGAAGAGCGTCTCACCGGCGTGGTCGATGCTGTGCAGGACGCCGCGGGCGGTCATCACCGTCACGTTCCGGTAGACGGTGGACACGCTGATCATCTCGTACGTGGAGGTCACCAACCGGTGCAGGCGCGGCACGCTGAGGTGGGTCGCCGCCTCGCGCAAGGCGATCAGGATCGTCAGCCTCGGCACGGTCTTGCGCAGACCGAGACGGGTCAGCGTCTCCCCCAGGTCCTCCTCTCCGCTCATGCCGGCCGCGGACGGAAGACGAACGGCTTACGGAGCACCGCCAGGATGACGTACGCCGCCGCCCAGGAGGGCGCGGGCGACCCGGCCACCGTCGAGAGCACGCCCCGCACCGGTGCACGAGTGACGGGCGTGCGGATGGCGGGTGGGGAGGACTGGAGGCGGTGGTCGGGGGGCGGTAGGGGCAGTGGCGGGTTCCAGGGCTGCTCCCGTGGGGTCCTCATCGGGAGCGGCTGCGCCGCCGCGTACGGCGACCAGGCCCGGTACGCGCCACCCCCCGAGCTTCCGAATGCGGGCACCTCGATGTGCGACCACCTCCCCGGTCCGCCTTCAGATGATCAGTCTGCATTGAATATGCTCTTGCGAACAACAGGCGATTAAACGAACCAGGACGGACCGTCAGGACTACAGGCGGCGCAGGAGGTACGTATCCATGATCCAGCCCTTGCGGGCACGCGCCTCGGCGCGCAGTTCGCGGATGCGGTCGCCGACCTCGGCCACCGGCCCCGAGACCAGGATCTCGTCGGGCGTGCCCAGGTAGGCGCCCCAATGGATGTGGAACTCGTCGAGACCGGCGAAGGAGCAGTGGGCGTCCAGCATGACGACCACGTCGTCGGCGGTGGGGCCGTGCTCGGCCAGGCGCCGCCCGGTGGTGAGGTGCACGGGCCGTCCGACCTGGGTGAGGCTGGTGCGGTGGCGGGCGGTGAGCGCGGCCACGCTGCTGATCCCGGGGATGACCTCGTACTCGAACGTCACGTTGCCGCGCTGGAGGATCTCCTCGACGATGGCGAGCGTGCTGTCGTACACGCCCGGATCGCCCCACACCAGGAACGCCCCGGTCTGGCCGTCGCCCAGCTCGTCCCGGATGAGCGCCTCGCAGGCGAGCGCGCGGCGCGAGCGCCAGTCCTCGACGGCGGCGGTGTACGCCGGGGTGGACCGGTCGCGCTCGGGGTCGCGGGCCTCCGCGATCCGGTACGGCGCGCGGCCGTGCTCGGCGATGAGATCCAGCCGGAGCTGGACCAGTTCGTGCTTGACCTCACCCTTGTCCACGATGAGGAACACGTCCGTGGCGCCGATGGCCTTGACCGCCTGCAGGGTGAGATGGTCGGGATCGCCTGCGCCGATGCCGATGACGAGTAGCCGCTTCACTCGCAAGAGTCTGCCAGAACGGCAGATATACGATATGCCTCGCAAATCACCCAAGGAGGGCCGTGAATCTCGTCGAACAGGGCGACGCCTTCGCCGCGTTCTGGCAGGAGCGGCACCTGTGCACGCTCTCCACCACGCGTCCCGACGGCCCGCCGCACGTGGTGCCGGTGGGCGCGACGCTGGACCTGGCCACCGGCATCGCCCGGGTGATCACCTCGGGCACCTCGGTCAAGGCCCGGCTCATCGGCGCCGACGGCGCGCCGGTGGCCCTCTGCCAGGTGGACGGCCGCCGCTGGTCGACGCTGGAGGGCCGGGCGGTGCTGCGTACCGAGCCTGAGCAGGTGGCCGACGCCGAGCACCGCTACGCCGCCCGCTACAAGCCGCCCCGCCCCAACCCGTCGCGGGTGGTCGTGGAGATCCAGGTGACGCGCGTCCTGGGCAACGTGTGATCACGGTCGTCGGCGTCGGCGCGGACGGCTGGGACGGGTTGTCCCCGGACGCGAGGCGGGCGCTGGAGGCCGCCGAGGTCCTCATGGGCGGGCGCAGGCAGCTCGACCTCGTACCCGCCTCGGTGGGCGGGCGCGGGCAACTCGACCTCGTGCCCGCGGCGGCGGCCGAGCGCGTGGCCTGGCCCTCCCCGTTGCTGCCCGCGCTGCCCTCGCTCATGGAGACGTACGCCGGGCGCGAGGTGTGCGTGCTGGCCAGCGGCGACCCCATGTTCTACGGCATCGGCACCACGCTGGTGCGATTGCTGGGCACGGCGAACATCCGCGTGATGCCGCACGTGTCGTCGCTGTCGCTGGCGTGCGCCCGGCTCGGCTGGCCGGTGGAGCAGGTGGACGTGGTCAGCCTCGTGGGCCGTCCCCCGGCCGCGCTGAACGCCGCGATCCTGCCCGGGCGGCGGCTCGTCGTGCTCGGCGCCGGTCGCGACTCCCCGTCCCTCGTGGCCGGGCTGGCAACCGGCCTCGGGTACGGCCCCAGCCCCATGACCGTCCTGTCGGACCTGGGCGCGGACTCGGAGAGCGTCCTGACGGGAACGGCGGAGACCTGGGCGGCGCAGGGACCTGAACCGTCCGCGCTGAACGCGATCGCCCTCGAATGCGTCCCCGCACCCGGTGCCGAACCTCTCCCCCGCGTCCCCGGCCTGCCCGATGCCGCGTTCGAGCACGACGGGCAGCTCACCAAGCGCGAGGTCCGCGCCGTCACCCTGTCCCGGCTCGCCCCGCTGCCCGGGGAGATGCTGTGGGACGTGGGCGCGGGCGCGGGCAGCATCGCCATCGAGTGGATGCGCAGCCACCCGGCGTGCGCGGCCGTGGCGATCGAGAGCAGGGCCGACCGCGCCGCCGCCATCGCGCGCAACGCCGACCGGCTCGGCGTGCCGTCGCTGCGGATCGTCGAAGGCAGGGCGCCGGCCGCGCTGGCGGGCCTGCCGGCGCCGGACGCGGTGTTCGTCGGCGGCGGCGCGACCGTGCCCGGGCTGCTGGAGAGCTGCTGGGCGGCGCTGCGGCCCGGCGGCAGGCTGGTGGCCAACGCCGTCACCCTGGAGTCCGAGTCCGTCATTGCCCAGTGGTACGCCCGGCTCGGCGGCGACCTGGTGCGTATGTCCGTCCAACGGGCCTCGCCCGTCGGCTCCTTCACGGGCTGGCGGGCCGCGATGCCGGTGACCGTGTGGTCGGTCACCAGGAAGGACGTGCCGTGACCGTGTACTTCATCGGGGCGGGCCCCGGCGCCGCCGATCTGATCACCCTGCGCGGCCTGCGGCGGCTGCAGTCGTCGCCGGTCTGCCTGTACGCGGGCTCGCTCGTGCCCCGCGAACTCCTGGACGCCTGCCCCGTGGGAACCAAGCTCGTCGACACCGCGAACCTGACCCTCGACGAGATCGTGGTGGAGCTGCTCACCGCCCACCGCGCGGGCCTGGACGTGGCGCGGCTGCACTCCGGCGACCCGTCGGTGTTCAGCGCGGTGGCCGAGCAGATGCGCAGGCTGGACGAGCTCGGCGTGCCGTACGAGGTGGTCCCAGGGGTGCCGGCGTTCGCGGCGGCGGCGGCCTCGCTGAGCAGGGAGCTGACCGTGCCCGGCGTCGGCCAGACGATCATCCTGACCCGCACCTCGGCGCGGGCCACGCCGATGCCCGAAGGCGAGGACCTGAAGACCCTGGGCGCGAGCGGCGCCACGATCGTGCTGCACCTGGCCGTGCAGCGGATCGACGCGGTGGTGGCGGAGCTGCTGCCCTCCTACGGGCCGGACTGCCCGGTGGCGGTGGTGGCCCGGGCCAGCAGGCCCGACGAGGTGATCCTGCGTGGCACGCTGGCGGACATCGCGGAGCAGGTCCACGCGGCCGGGATCCGGCGTACGGCGATGATCGTCGTCGGCCGGGTGCTGTCGGCCACGCAGTTCCCCGACAGCCACCTCTACAGCGCGGAGCGGGAACGGCCGTGCGACGGGTCCTGATCCTGGGCGGCACGGCCGAGGCGCGGGCGCTGGCCGCCGAGCTGACCGGCCGCGGCGTTCACGTGGTGTCGTCGCTGGCCGGGCGGGTGAGCAACCCGCGGTTGCCGGTCGGGGAGGTGCGCGAGGGCGGGTTCGGCGGGCCGGACGGGCTGGCCGCCTGGCTGGCGGCCGAGCGGATCGACGCCCTGGTGGACGCCACGCACCCGTTCGCCGCGCGGATGACGGCCTCGGCGGCCGAGGCGTCGGCGAGGACGGGGGTGCCGCTGCTGGTCCTGCGCCGCCCGGGCTGGCGGGAGGGGCCGGGCGACGCCTGGCAGCGCGTGCCCTCCCTGCACGCGGCCGCCGCACGACTGACCAAGGCCGCATCACGCCAGAGCGGCGGCCCGGTGCGGGTGTTCCTGACCACCGGCCGCCGGAGCCTGCCGGTCTTCACCGGCCTGGCCGGGGTGTGGCTGCTGGCCAGGTCCGTCGATCCGCCCGAGCCGCCGGTCCCGGACAACGTGCACGTCCTGCTGGACCGCGGCCCGTACACGGTCGAGGGCGAACGTGCCCTCATCGGCGAGCACCGGCTGGACGTGCTGGCCACCAAGGACAGCGGCGGGCCGATGACCACCGCCAAGCTGGTCGCGGCCCGCGAGCTCGGCCTGGCGGTGATCATGGTGGACCGGCCGCCGCTCCCCGCCGATGTCCGGCTGGTGGAAACCGCCGTGGAGGCGGCCGCCTGGGCTCAGGGATAGCGGCGCGGGGTGTAGACGACGCCGCGCTCGGTGACCCGGGTCGTCGAGGAGCCGACGATCAGCAGGCAGCGCATGTCCACCTGCGCGGGGTCGAGCTCGCCGAGCGTGGTTACGGTGACGCTCTCCCGCTCGCCGCCGACGTCGCGTCCGACCACCACCGGGGTGGCGGCGTCGCGGTGCTCCAGCAGCAGGTCACGGGCGGCGGCGACCTGCCACGTACGGCTGCGCGAAGCCGGGTTGTAGATCGCGAGCACCAGGTCCGCCTTCGCCGCGGCGCTCAGCCGGTCGGCCACCACCTCCCACGGCTTGAGCAGGTCCGACAGCGACAGCACGCAGTAGTCGTGGCCCAGCGGCGCGCCCACCCGGCTGGCCACGGCCTGGGCGGCGGTCAGTCCGGGAACGATCCGCACCGGTACGTCCGGGAAGTCCGCCCCCGCCTCCAGCACCGCGCTGGCCATGGCGAACACTCCCGGATCGCCGGAGGACACCACGGCCACCCGCGCACCCTCGCGGGCCAGCTCCAGCGCGTGCCGGGCGCGCTCGGCCTCGACCCGGTTGTCGGTGCGGTGGCGGCGCTGGCGCGGGTTCGGGGCGACCCGGTCCACGTACGGGCCGTACCCGACGAGGTCGGTCGCCGCCGCCAGCGCCTCCTGGGCCTCGGGCGTGAGCCACGGCCGCCCGGCGGGCCCGAGGCCCACCACGACCACCTCGCCCCGGGCCTCGGCCGCGGGCGGTTCGGGGACGAAGGTCCGCTCGGCGGGGCTGGCGAGCAGGGCCAGCGAGAAGTACGGCACGCCGTCGGCGTCCACGTCCTTGAGCGGCGCGACCCGTTCGGCTCCCATGGTGGCGCGCTCGACGTACCAGGCGTCGTCCAGCCGCCCGGCCTCGGCCAGCGCGTCGCGGACCTTCTCGAACGTCCGGCCCAGCTTGAGCACCGCCGCCGAGTCGGTGCCGCGCAGCTTGTCCGCCAGCACCTCGGCGGGCAGCGTGCCGGGCAGCACGGTCAGGACCTCGTCCCGTTCCACCAGCGGCCGGCCCAGCACGGCCGAGGCGGCGCTGACGGAGGTGACGCCGGGCACCACCTCGGTCGGGTAGCGGTGGGCGAGCCGCTTGTGCATGTGCATGTACGAGCCGTAGAACAGCGGGTCTCCCTCGGACAGCACCACCACGGTCCGGCCCGCGTCCAGGTGGGCGGCCAGCCGCTCGGCGCAGTCGGCGTAGAAGTCGTCGAGCGCGCCCTGGTAGCCGCCGGGGTGGTCGGTGGTCTCCGTGGTCAGCGGGTAGAGCAGCAGCTCCTCGATCTGCCCTTCCTTCATGTACGGCAGCGCGATCGAGCGGGCGATGCTGCGGCCGTGCCTGGCGGCGTGGTAGGCGATCACGTCGGCCTCGCCGATCAGCCGGGCCGTCTTGACCGTGACCAGCTCGGGATCCCCGGGACCGAGCCCGACCCCGTACAGCCGTCCCGTCATCGCCATCACTCCGTCTCGTTCGCGATGGCGTTGACCGCCGCCGCCGTCATCGCACTGCCGCCGCGGCGGCCGTGCACCACCAGATATTCCAGGTCGCTGTCCGCCAGCGCCCGCTTGGACTCGGCCGCGCCGATGAACCCCACCGGGATGCCGAGCACGGCGGCGGGCCTGCCCGCGCCCTCCGCGACCAGTTCGAGCAGCCGGAACAGCGCGGTCGGCGCGTTGCCGATCGCCACCACCGCGCCGTCGAGGCGGTCGCGCCACAGCTCAAGGGCGGCGGCGCTGCGCGTGGTGCCGAGCCGTTCGGCCAGCCCCGGCACGCCGGGGTCGCCCAGCGTGCACACCACGGGGTTGTCCGCTGGTAGCCGTCGCCTGGTCACGCCGGAGGCGACCATCTGCGCGTCGCACAGCACGGGCGCGCCCCCGCGCAGCGCCTCGCGCGCCCGGACGACCACGGCGGGCGACCAGTCCAGGTCGGCCACGAGGTCGGTCATGCCGCAGGCGTGGATCATCCGCACCGCCACCTGCGCGACCTCGGGCGGCAGCCCGGTGAGGTCGGTCTCGGCACGGATGGTCGCGAACGAGCGCCGGTAGATCTCGGCCCCGTCGCGGATGTAGTCGCTCACTGATGCCTTTCCTGGTATCCGTCGCCGGTGGCGACCATCTGGACGACCCGGCCGCGCGGCAGCCCGCAGCGCCGCTCGCAACCGGCCCAATGCACGGGCGTCGCCGGAGGGCCGTCCAGGGTCGCCACCCAGCGCCGCGCGTCCTCCTGGACGTCGGCCAGGGACTTGGCGCAGCCCGGACGGCCGGTGCAGGCGCTCACGCCGGCCCACGGCGACGCCGGGTCGGTCACCAGCCCGGCCGCCTCCAGCATTCGCGCCGCCCGGTCGATGGTGGTGGGCGGAAGGTCGAGGAGTACGACGGTCCGCCACGGCGTGAACCGGACGGGCACGCCGCCCGGACCGGGCGCGCCAATGGTGCCGGCCGGGCCGTTCACTTCGGCCGCTGCGGCGATGGCGCGTGCCTGGGCGGCGGACAGCCGTCCCAGCGGCACCACGACCTCCAGCGCCACCCGCCCGTCCCACTGCCCGACCCGCCCGGCACGCGGCGCCGTCGGCCGCGACAGGGGGGTGGCTGTGGCGCGGTCGGGGGTGCCGGTGACGTGGAGGCGGGTGGCGATGCGGGCGGGGCCGTTGTCCAGCTCCGCGATCCGCCACGCGCCCCGATCCCCTTCCGGCCGTTCGTCGAGGAACGCCTCGGCGGCGGCGACCATGCGTCCGGCCGCCGCGTCCGCCCCCACGGCGAGCCCAAAGTCCACGCCCGCCAGCAGCAGCCGCCCGTCGAAGAACGTGACGTCGGCCCCCAGCGCGAGCATGTCGCCGCTGCCCTCGTCCACCGCGAACAGGAACCGCCCCGGCAGCCCGGCCAGACGGGGCCGCGAGCACAGCGCCCGGTCCAGCGCCTCCACCAGGGGCTGCGGGTCCAGTAGGCCGGGGCCGGTGCGACCGCCGAGCGGCGAGGCCACGATGTTGCGTACGCGCTCGTGCGCCTCCGACGGCAGCAGGCCGGCGGCGGCGATCCGCTCGGCGAAGGCGGCGGGTGAGCGCAGGCCGCGCACCTGGACGTTCGCCCGGGAGGTCAGCTCGATCACGTCCGAGCCGAGGTCGGCCGCGCAGGCGGCCAGCTCGCGGAGGCGGACGGGTGAGATCGCGCCGCCGGGCAGGCGGACCCGGGCCAGCGGGCCGTCGGCGGCCTCGTGCACCTGTAGCGCCCCCGGACAGGCGTCGGGACGCAAACGTCCGGAAAAGTCGGCTATGGACACGATCAGGATGGTAACGCCACTTCTGGCGGGGGTCGCTCCTGTCGTAGGCTCCCTGTAGGCGATGGCTAGGGAGGAAGCCGGTGCGAATCCGGCGCGGTCCCGCCACTGTGACCGGGGAGCGAACCCCACCGCAGGCCACTGCCCGGCGACGGGTGGGAAGGCCGGGGTGAGCGCTGATCCGGGAGCCAGGAGACTCCGGCCGCCGCGACACCCGCGACCGGGGCGAGGACCCCGAGGGAGGATTGCGCCGTGCCTGGCGACAGCCGTACCGTCCTGCTGCTCTCGACCTCCGACACCGACCTGCTCAGCGCTCGCGCGAGCGGTGCCGCCTACCGGTTGGGCAACCCGGCCCGGCTGGCGGCCGAGGACCTGCCCGCCCTGCTGGAGGGCGTCGACGTCGTCGTGGTGCGCCTGCTCGGCGGGCGCCGCGCCTGGGAGGAGGGCCTGGACGCGCTGCTGGCCGGCCCTCGTCCGGTGGTGGTGCTGGGTGGCGAGCAGGCGCCGGACGCCGAGTTGATGGAGCTGTCCACGGTCAGCGGCGGCGTCTGCGCCGAGGCCCATGCCTACCTGGCCCACGGCGGGCCGCCGAACCTGGCCGAGCTGCACGCGTTCCTGTCGGACACGGTGCTGCTGACCGGGCGCGGGTTCGCGCCGCCGGAGCAGACGCCCTCCTGGGGGCTGCTGGAACGCGACGCGCGGCCCGGAGAGGGGCCCGTGATCGGGGTGCTCTACTACCGGGCGCATCACCTGGCGGGCAACACGGCGTTCGTGGAGACGCTCTGCGCGGCCGTCGAGGAGGCGGGCGGGCAGGCGCTGCCGGTGTTCTGCTCCTCGCTGCGCACCGCCGAGCCCGAACTGCTCGACACGCTGCGCGCCGCCGACGCGCTGGTGGTGACCGTGCTGGCGGCGGGCGGCTCGCGCCCCGCGACGGCGAGCGCGGGCGGCGACGACGAGGCGTGGGACGTGGGCGCGCTGGCCGCCCTCGACGTGCCGATCCTGCAGGGGCTCTGCCTGACCACCAGCAGGGGGGCGTGGGAGGAGAACGACGACGGGCTGTCGCCGCTGGACGCCGCCTCGCAGGTGGCCATCCCGGAGTTCGACGGGCGGATCATCACGGTGCCGTTCTCGTTCAAGGAGATCGACCCCGAGGGGCTGACCGTCTACGTCGCCGACCCCGAGCGGGCCGCCCGGGTGGCGGGCATCGCGGTACGGCACGGGCTGCTCCGGCACACCCCGCCCGCCGAGCGCCGCCTGGTCGTGATGCTGTCGGCGTACCCGACCAAGCACTCCCGGGTGGGCAACGCGGTCGGCCTGGACACCCCGGCCAGCACGGTCCGGCTGCTGGCCAGGCTCGCCGAGGCGGGTTACGACCTCGGCGAGGGCTTCCCCGGCGTGGCCGAGCAGGACGGCGACGCGCTCATCCACGCGCTGATCGCGGCCGGCGGCCAGGACCCGGACTGGCTGACCGAGGAGCACCTGGCGGGCAATCCGGTACGCATCTCCGCCGCGTCCTATGAGCGCTGGTACCGGACCCTGCCCGAGGAGCTGCGGGCGGCGATGGAGCGGCACTGGGGGCCGCCGCCGGGAGAGTTGTTCGTGCACGAGGGAGACATCGTGCTGGCGGCGCTGCGGGCCGGGAACCTGGTGGTGATGGTGCAGCCGCCGCGCGGCTTCGGGGAGAACCCGATCGCCATCTACCACGATCCCGACCTGCCGCCCAGCCATCACTACCTGGCCGCCTACCGCTGGCTGTCTGCCGAGTTCGGCGCCCATGCGATGGTGCACGTGGGCAAGCACGGCAACCTGGAGTGGCTGCCGGGCAAGTCGGCCGGCATGTCCGCCGCGTGCGGCACCGACGCGGCCATCGGCGACCTGCCGCTGGTCTACCCGTTCCTGGTGAACGACCCGGGCGAGGGCACACAGGCCAAGCGGCGGGCGCACGCCGTGCTGGTGGACCATCTGGTGCCGCCGATGGCGCGGGCGGAGACGTACGGCGACATCGCCCGGCTGGAGCAGCTGCTGGACGAGCACGCCACGATCGCGGCCATGGACCCGGCCAAGCTGCCCGCCATCCGGGCGCAGATCTGGACGCTCATCCAGGCCGCCCGGCTCGACCACGACCTGGGGCTGGCGGACCGGCCGCACGACAGCGAGTTCGACGACTTCATCCTGCACGTGGACGGCTGGCTGTGCGAGGTCAAGGACGCGCAGATCCGCGACGGCCTGCACGTGCTCGGGCAGGCGCCGGCCGGGCAGGTGCGCGTGGACCTGGTCCTGGCGATGCTGCGCGCCCGGCAGATGTGGTCGGGCCGCGAGACGCTGCCCGGCCTGCGCGAGGCGCTCGGCCTGGCCGAGGACGGCACGGCGGGGCTCGGCAGCGTGGACCGGGCCGAGGCGACCGCCCGGGCGCTGGTGGAGGCCATGGAGGAACGCGGCTGGGCGCCGGACGCGCCAGCGGAGGTCACGCGGGAGGTCACGCGCGGGCTGCCGGACGAGCGGCGCGACCTGGTGACGCGGGTCCTCGTCTTCGCCGCCACCGAGGTGGTGCCGCGCCTGGCCCGCACCACCGACGAGCTCGACCACGTCCTGCACGCCCTGGACGGCGGCTACGTTCCCGCCGGGCCGAGCGGCTCGCCGCTGCGTGGCCTGGTCAACGTGCTGCCGACCGGCCGTAACTTCTACTCCGTCGATCCCCGCGCGGTCCCGAGCCGGCTCGCCTGGGAGACCGGCCAGGCGATGGCCGAGTCGCTGCTGGAGCGCTACCGGGCGGACACCGGCGAGTGGCCGCGTTCGGTGGGGCTGTCGGTCTGGGGCACCAGCGCCATGCGCACGGCGGGCGACGACGTGGCCGAGGTGCTGGCCCTGCTCGGCATCCGCCCCGAATGGGACGAGGCCTCGCGCCGCGTCACGTCCCTGGAGCCGATCCCCCTCGCCGAGCTGGGCCGTCCCAGGATCGACGTGACGGTGCGCATCAGCGGTTTCTTCCGCGACGCGTTCCCGCACGTGGTGGCCATGCTCGACGACGCCGTACGGCTGGCCGCCGGGCTGGACGAGCCGCACGAGGACAACTACGTGCGCGCCCACGTCGCCGCGACCGGGGGCGACGAGCGCCAGGCGACCATGCGTGTCTTCGGGTCGGCGCCGGGCGCGTACGGGGCCGGGTTGCTGCCCCTGATCGACAGCCGCAACTGGCGCGACGACGCCGACCTGGCCGAGGTGTACGCGGTGTGGGGCGGCTTCGCCTACGGCCGCGACCTCGACGGCGTGGCGGCCCGCCCGCAGATGGAGGACGCCTACCGCAGGATCGCGGTGGCCGCCAAGAACGTCGACACCCGCGAGCACGACATCGCCGACTCCGACGACTACTTCCAGTACCACGGCGGGATGATCGCCACCGTCCGCGCGCTGACCGGCAGGGCCCCGGCCGCGTACGTCGGCGACAGCACCCGCCCCGACGCCGTCCGCACCCGCACCCTGTCGGAGGAGACCTCGCGCATCTTCCGGGCCAGGGTCGTCAACCCGCGCTGGCTGGCCGCGATGCGCCGCCACGGCTACAAGGGCGCCTTCGAGCTGGCCGCCACGGTCGACTACCTGTTCGGCTACGACGCCACGACCGGGGTGATCGCCGACTGGATGTACGACAAGCTCACCGAGGCGTACGTGCTCGACCCGGAGAACCAGGCGTTCATGGCGCAGTCCAACCCCTGGGCGCTGCACGGCATCGCAGAACGCCTGCTGGAGGCCGCCGAGCGGGGCATGTGGCAGCACCCCGACCCGGAGGTCCTGCGCGGCCTGCAGGAGGTCTACCTCAAGACCGAGGGCGACCTGGAGGACGACACCAGCCGCTGAGCCGTCATCAGCTGTCCTGCCCAGTGCAGGTGCAGGTAGGACGCGGTCACCAGGGCGTCGCCGAAGCCGTCGGCGCCGCCCTCCCATTGGAACAACGGCTCGCCTGCATGCTCAACGGCGGTGCGGTGGAACTCGTGCCCGCGGAAGCGCTCGCCCGGCTCCGTCAGCGGCGAACGCCTGAGCGCGACCGCGTCCCGGTAGCCGAGCGTCAGCCTCGACGTCATGCGCGCCCGGCCCGGCATCCGCCCGCACATCCGCCGCCCGTCCAGCTCCTCGCACAGGTAGAGCAGCCCGGCGCACTCGGCGGCGATCGGGCCGCGGAAGGCCGCCACCTGCTCGCGCAGCGGCTCGTTGGCGGCCAGTTCGGCGGCGTACACCTCGGGGAAGCCGCCGCCGATCACGAGCGCCGCGGTCCCGTCCGGCAGCCGCTCGTCCCGCAGCGGGTCGAACACCGCGACGTCCGCGCCGGCCGCCCGCAGCAGCTCGACGTGCTCGGCGTAGCCGAACGTGAACGCCGCCCCGCCCGCCACCGCCACCACCGGCCGGTCCTTGCGCTCCCCCCGCGCGGGCTCCCAGGGGACCGCGTCGAGCCGTGGAGCCGACGCCGCCAGCCGGAGCAGCGCGTCGAGGTCGCACGAGCGGGTCACCAGCGCGGCCAGCCGGTCCACCGCGGCCAGCGCCTCGGCCTCCCGTTCGGCGGCGGGCACCAGCCCCAGATGCCGCGACGGCGTGGAGACGGCGTCGTCGCGGCGGATCGCCCCCAGCACCGGCACCCCGGCGGCGGCCAGCGCGGACCGGCACAGCTCCTCGTGCCGGTCGGAGCCCACCCGGTTCAGCACCACCCCACCCACCCGCACCCGGGGGTCGAACGTGGCGAACCCGTGCACCACCGCCGCCACCGACCTGCTCTGCCGCGCCGCGTCCACCACCAGCACGACCGGGGCGTCCAGCAGCCTGGCCACGTGGGCGGTCGAGGCGAAATCGGTGTCCCCCTTGCCGTCGAACAGCCCCATCACGCCCTCGACCACCGCCACGTCGCACCCCGCCGCCCCGTGCAGGAACAGCGGCCGCACGCGCTCCTCACCCACCAGCCACGGATCCAGGTTGCGGCCGGGACGGCCGGTGGCCAGCGCGTGATAGCCGGGGTCGATGTAGTCGGGGCCCACCTTGTGCGGCGAGACCCGCAGCCCCCGCGCCCGCAGCGCCGCCATCAGCCCCGTGGCCACCGTCGTCTTGCCGCTGCCCGACGACGGCGCCCCGATGACGAGCCGGGGAACTACCACTCGATACCCTTCTGCCCCTTCTGCCCGGCATCCATGGGATGGCGAACCTTGCCCATCTCCGTCACCAGGTCCGCCACCTCGATCAGCCGCTCGGGCGCGTCCCTGCCGGTGATCACCACGTGCTGGTTGCCGGGCCGCCCGGCGAGCGCGGCCACCACGTCGTCGAGTTCCAGCCAGCCCCACTTCAGCGGGTACGTGAACTCGTCCAGCACGTAGAACCGGTACGTCTCGGCCGCCAGGTCCCGCTTGATCTGCTCCCAGCCCTCACGGGCGTCGGCCGCGTGGTCCTCCTCGGTGCCCGGCCGCTGGATCCACGACCAGCCCTCGCCCATCTTGTGCCAGGTCACCGAGCCGCCCTCGCCCGTCTCCCCGAGCACCTTCAGCGCCCGTTCCTCGCCGATGCGCCACTTGGCCGACTTCACGAACTGGAACACCCCGACCGGCCAGCCCTGGTTCCAGGCCCGCAACGCCATCCCGAACGCCGCCGTCGACTTGCCCTTGCCGGGACCGGTGTGCACGATCAGCAGCGGCCGGTTGCGGCGCTGCCGGGTGGTGAGGCCGTCGTCGGGCACTATGGCGGGCTTTCCCTGCGGCATGGTCAGACCGCCTTCCTGTGATCGCGCACGACCGACCCGAGATCGGCCAGGGAGTCGAGGGGGACGAGCCGGGCCCGCAACCGGGCCGCCAGGCGGACCGCGAGGCCCAGCCGTACCGGGCCGCTCTCGCAGTCCACGACCACTGCCGCCGTGCCCTCCAGCAGCGCCGCCGCCCGGTCCACGTCGCCGCCCGCCGTGGCGCGCCCGTCCGTCACCAGCACCAGCAGCGGCCGCCGCGCCGGGTCACGCAGCCGCTCCACGCGCAGGACCTCGGCGGCCCGCGCCAGCCCGGCCGCCAGCGGGGTGCGCCCGCCGGTCGGCAGCGAACGCAACCGCGCCGCGCCCGCCTCCACCGACGAGGTCGGCGGCAGCGCGACCGCCGCGCCCTGGCCGCGGAAGGTGACCAGGCCGACCTTGTCGCGCCGCTGGTAGGCGTCGAGCAGCAGGCTGAGCACCGCCGTCTTGACCGCGGTCATCCGCTTGCGCGCCGCCATCGAGCCGCTCGCGTCGACCACGAACAGCACGAGGTTGCCCTCCCTGCCCTCGCGCACCACCTCGCGCAGGTCGTCCTCGCGCAGTATTAGCCCGGGACCTCGCCGCCCGCGCCGCAGCTGATGGGGCGCCGCGGCCAGCACCGTCGCCGTCACGTGCAGGTCGCGCACGCGTCCGGCGGGGCGGCGCGAGCCGGTGGCCCGGCCGTGCGGGGTGCGCGAGCGCGACCGCCGCCCCGCCGCGCCCTCGCCGACGCCCGGCACCTCCAGCAACGGCACCCGGTACGGCACCGCCACCCCGGCCACTTGCCCGCTCTGTTCCTTCAACGCGCCTTCGCCGGTCACCGACGGCGCTGTGCCCTCGGGGTCGTCGGCTGACGATGAGTACCTGCCATCAAACGGACGTTCCCGCCCCCGCCCGCCATCCGCCCCGCCCCCGCCGCCCTCGGGTCCGCCTTCGAGCTCGCCTTGGGGACCGTCGCTGCTCTCGAGGCCGCCATCGTCAGATCCGCCTTGGGGACCGCCGGGCGGCGGGGTGCCGTCTCCGGCAGCCGTGGGCGAGCCCTCCGGCCCGCTAGGTCCGGAAATATCAGGACCTCTGCCGTCGGGATCGTCCGGATCCTCCTCATCCCCCGACGTCCTCGCCAGCAGCTCGTCCAGCAGGGCCTCGTCCAGCCCGGGCGCGTCGAACGGATCGCGCCGCCGCCGGTGCGGCAGCGACAGCCGCGCCGCGGCGCGCACGTCCTCGGTGGTCACCACGTCCCTGCCCTGCCAGGCGGCGTGGGCGATGGCGGTGCTCGCCGTCACCAGGTCGGCCCGAAGACCGTCCACCTCGAACGCCGCGCACACGGTCGCGATCTGCCGCAGCCGCGCGTCGGGCAGCCGCACGCCCGGCACCCGGGCGCGGGCCTGGGCGATCCGGCTCGCCAGGGCCGCTTCCTCGGCTGCCCACCGGGCCGCGAACGCGCCGGGGTCCGCGTCGAAGGCGAGCCGTCTGCGCACCACCTCGGCGCGTTCGTCCGGGTTCCTGGACGCCTTGACCTCGACGGTCAGCCCGAACCTGTCCAGCAGCTGCGGCCGGAGCTCGCCCTCCTCCGGGTTCATGGTCCCGACCAGCAGGAACCTGGCGGCATGCCGTACCGACACCGACTCACGTTCCACGTAGCACGTGCCCAGGGCCGCCGCGTCGAGCAGCAGGTCGACGAGGTGGTCGTGGAGGAGGTTCACCTCGTCCACGTACAGGACGCCGCGGTGGGCGGCGGCCAGCAGGCCCGGCTCGAACGCCTTCACCCCTTCCGTCAGCGCCCGCTCCACGTCCAGCGAGCCGACCAGCCGGTCCTCCGAGGCGCCGACCGGCAGCTCCACCAGCGCGGCCGGGCGCTCCAGCCCCTGGCCACCGGGTTCGTGCGGCCCGTCCGGGCATCCGGCGTCGGGCGCGGCCGGGTCGCAGGCGAAGCGGCATCCGGGCACCACGTTCACGGCGGGCAGCTGGGCGGCCAGCGCGCGCACGATGGTCGACTTGGCGGTGCCCTTCTCCCCGCGTACGAGCACGCCGCCCGCCCGGGGAGAGACCGCGTTGAGCACCAGCGCCAGCTTCAGGTCGTCGAGCCCGACGACCGCGCTGAACGGATATGTGACGATCAAATCAGGACCTTCCGGTTGACATGGGCGACCCGCCAGCCGGTGCGCATGACGGTCAGCTCGGTGCCGGACAGCGGCGCGAGATCGAAACGGGCGGCGCTCAGCGGGTCCAGGCCGAGCGCGTGGCCGAGCGCCGCCCGGATGGTGCCCGCGTCGCAGACGGCGACTCCGCCGGGCTCAGCGCGTACCGACTCGAGCCAGGCGGTGACCCGCTCGGCGTGCGCGGCCAGGCTCTCACCGCCGTGCGGGACCGCGTGCGGGTCGGTCAGCCACCTCGCCAGCGCGTCCGGCTCCTCCCGCGCGACCCGCTCGTACGGCAGGCCCCGCCACCGGCCGCAATCCACCTCCACCAGCGCCGGGACCACCCGCGCCTCCAGCCCAAGGGCGGCGACGGTCTGACAAGCGGCAACACTGGGAGCCGCCCACACCACCGCCCCGGCCACCGTCCGGGTCAAGGCGGTGGCTCTGGTCAGGCTCGCCGCGTCGGCGTTCTCGTCGGACGCGGGGAAGCAGGCGGCCCGCATCCCCGGTGTGCTCGCGTGCCGTACGAACAGCACCCCGCTCAGCCCAGCGAGGCGGCGGTCGCCGTGCGACGGGCCGCGCGGTCGGCGACCCACCCGAACAGCACGCCGAAGGCCGCCCAGAAGACGAACTGCGTCCCCAGCGACGCCAGCCTGAACTGCCACAACAGCGTGGCGGGGAAACCTTCGGGCACCTCGTCCACGGTCGGCAGCAGGGTCCACGCCGCGATCACCGGAACCAGGAACGCCGCCACCGCCGCACCCCACCGCGCCCACGGCCCGGCGGTGACCCGGCGCGCGGTGGCCACCGCGATCGCCGTCGCGGCCAGTCCGACGAGGGTCGTGACCACGTAGAGCAGGGTGCGGCTGTTGATCGTCTCCGGATCGCCCACGGCCGGTGGGTTGGCCGGATATTTCACGAACGGCACAAGGATCACCGCCACGAACGCCGTCCCGGCGGCGGCGAGGGCCAGCCCGCCGTCCGACCGGGGGCCGACCCGTCCGCGCAGGCCCGCGTACACGAGGGCGAAGATCCCTCCTACGGCCAGCCCGTACAGGCCCGTGGCCAGGAAGAGCCCGGCCTTCTGTCCCGGCCTGCTGACGAGTGCCTCCTCGCCGTGGTCATGGCCGGGCGCTTCCTGGGCGGCGTGGGCCTCCTCCAGCGCGATGGCGCTGTCCACCCCCGGTTCCCCGAAGGCGAAGGCGAAGCCGCCCGCGATCAATCCGGCCAGCAGGCCCAGAAGCAGGCCCCTGACCAGCAGGGTGCGTACCATGCGCGTGCCTCAGTGGCAGGGGACGCCGAGCAGGTGCCGCCCGTCGTGCATGAGTTCGTGCAGGTAGGCACCGGTTTGCGAGATGGCCCCGTTGTCCATCAGCACCAGATAGGCGACCAGCAGCAGCACCGGAACGGCGAGCAGCCACAGCCGCAGACGGGGAAAGGGGATTGCCGAAGGAGTGGACACACCACTCATACATGCCTCCTCAGGGATGACGCGTCCCAACCAACGAGGTCACGAATGTCCAAGCGACCTGGCTCCCGGGATCTACGTCCCGGATACAGTGGCGCGTCCGCACCGGCATCTCACCGGATTTCCCTTGGACAACCGTGAAATCTACCGGAATGTATCCCTTCCTCCCGTTCGCGTCAATGACGCCATCGCCATCGCAGCCCTCGCCGGGCAGGACGGCTGAGGTGTTACGTTACGTTTCTTGTTCTTGGGTCGGTTAAGGACTGCTGATGAGACAGGACGTACGCATCCCGCTGCCGGACGGCGGTTCGCTGGACGCGACGGTGGCGCTGCCGCAGGGGACCGCGCCCGCGGCCGGGTGGCCGGGCGTGGTGGTCGTGCACGAGATCTACGGCATCGAACCGGACATGCTGGACGTGGTGGACCTGTTCGCCGAGCACGGGTACGCGGCCGTCTTACCGGACCTCTACAGCCACGGCACCAGGGTCGCGTGCCTGGCGCGGGCCATGCACCAGTTCGTGACCGAGAAGCCGGGCCAGCCGGCCGCCGACATCGACGCCACCCGCCAATGGCTGGCCGGCCGCGACGACGTCGACGGCGACCGGCTCGGTGTGATCGGCTTCTGCATGGGCGGCGGGTTCGCCCTCGCGTACGCGGCGAGCGCGCCGCCCGGCGTACGGGCCGCCTCGGTCAATTACGGCGCGGTCCCCAGCGACCAGGAGCAGTTGCGGCCGGTGTGCCCGGTCGTAGGTTCCTACGGCGGCCGCGACCAGGGCTTCCGGCGGCACGGCACGCGGCTGCGGGAGCACATGCGGGCGCTCGGCATCGAGCACGACGTCGAGATCTATCCGGACGCCGGGCACTCCTTCATGACCGACGGCCATCACCCCGTCGCCAAGCTCGCGCTGTTCCCGCTGCGTCACGGCCTCGTCCGCGCGGCGGCGGACGAGGCGTGGCGGCGCACGTTCGCCTTCTTCGACAGGTACGTGGCAGGCCGCGAGTAGGGGTGGGGCAAGGATCAGACCAGGGGCAGGCGCCGCACGCCGGTCATGGTCGGCATGGGCATGAACACCACGGGGTCGTCCGGATCGGTGCGCAGGTGGTCGAACCGGTCGAGCAGGATGTTCAGGGCGACCCGGCCCTCCAGCCGGGCCAAGGGGGCGCCCAGGCAGAAGTGGATGCCGCGGCCGAAGGCGAGATGCGGGTTGGGGTCGCGGCCGGGGTCGAAGACGTCGGGGTCGGTGAACTGCCGGGGATCGCGGTTGGCCGCCCCGAGCCAGACCAGGACCGTCTGATCGGCCGGTATCGTCATGCCGCCGAGCTCGGCCTCGCGGGTGGTGGCGCGGGCGAGCAGGGCGAACGGGGTGAAGAAGCGCAGGGACTCCTCGATGACCGCCGGGATCGTGGCGCGGTCGGCCCGTGCCCTCTCCTGGTGCTCGGGGAAGGCGTCCAGGGCCAGCACCGTGTTGCCGAGCAGCATCGTCGTGGTGACGTGCCCGGCCAGCAGCAGGACGATCGCGAAGTTGACCACCTGCTCGTCGGGCAGGCGTTCGCCGTCCACCTCGGCCTCGACCAGCTTCGTGAGCAGGTCGGCGCGCGGCTGCCGCCGGCGTTCGGCGGCGTGGCCGGCGAGGTAGGCGGACATCTCCCACCACGACTTCATGGTGGTCTCCCTGTCCTGCTCCCGCCGTTCGAAGAGGTCGTCGAACGAGACCTTGGTGTCCTGCCGGAACAGCGTGTCGGCCCACTGCTTGAACAGCGCGCGATCACTGCTGGGCACGCCCAGCAGCTCGGCGATGACGATGACCGGGAGCGGGTAGGCCAGGTCGCGCACCAGCTCGAACCCGCCGCGCTCGCGCGCCGCGTCGAGCAGTTCGTGGGTGACGGCGGCGATCCTCGGCTCGAGGTCCGCGACGACCTTGCGGGTGAAGGCGCTGCTGACCAGCTTGCGCAGCTTGCCGTGCTCCGGCGGGTCGATCTGGGTGATGAAGCCCTCCAGTGACAGCCCCTCCGGCTTCTGTTCCTTGGGGGTCACGCGAAGGACGTCGGAGGAGAACGTCGCGGGGTCGCCGAAGACCTCGTGCAGTTCGGAGTAACCGTAGACGTTCCACATTCCGGCGGCGGCGTTGTGCTCGACCGGGCCGCCCGGCCGCGGGCCGTGCAGCCAGAAGAGCTGTTCGGGGATGTTGTACCGCTCGACGATGTCAGACATCGCCACTCCCTTGATCGTTGGATGATTTCCCGGTTGAGCGGATCACACGACCCGGCAGGGGACGCGGTGGCGTCGTGCCGGGGTCCTGCGGTGAACGGCACGTGCTCCTCGACGATCGTGTTCACCCGGAGCCCTGATCGTCGTCTTTCAGCCGCTTGCGATACTCCTTCCAGCGCTGGAGCGACTCGTCCGCGTCGCGCACGAGGAAGTCGAAGAAGTCCCTGGTCTCCTCCAGCAGCGCCCGCTGCTCGGCGCGGTCGTCACCGACGATCGACAGTCCGAGGCCCAGTGCCTCGGTGATCGGCTCGACGACGGCCAGCCGGCCCCGCATGATCTGGGCCCATCCACCGCGGACGACCTGGTAGCGGTGCTCACGGCCCGACGTGGGGACGCGCTCCACCATCCCGCCGGCCTCCAGCTGCCTGGCTACCGTGCTGACCATGGTCTTGCTGACGCCGAGCTCGGCGGCCAGATCGGTGAGCGACTGGTCCGGCGGGTCGCAGATCAGCAGCCACGCGTACAGGCGGCCCATCGTCCGGGTGCCGGCGAGGCGCTCCATGACGAGCCCCATCCGGTCGACGAACTCGGTCTCCTTCTGATCCACCTTGCCAACTCCGTGAGCGTCGTAAAGCACGTACTTCACGAAGTCTACGTCGATGCCTTCCGCCGCGCGTTGCCGGAGATTCGCAAATCGAGATACCGTCAGCATTCAGATGATGTAATCATTCGCGCTTGAGGAGCGGCATGACCGACGTGCCCGAGATCGACCTGACCGACCCCGCCGTGCTGGCGGACCCGTTCACCGCGTACACGAGCGCCAGGGAGCAGTCGCCCGTGGCGCGGCTGGTGGCGCCCGGGTTCGGCCCGTTCTGGGCGGTGACCCGGCACGAGGAGGCCAGGGCGATGCTGAGCGACCCCAGGCTGACGACGAACGAGCACAGCTACCAGCGGCCGGACGTGCCGGAGCACTGCCTGCCGTACCTGCGGACCATGTCGGAGATGAACGGCGCCGAGCACGCCCGCCTGCGCCGGCTGGTCGCGCCCGCGTTCACGCGGCGCAGGGCGGCCGAGTTCGGGCCGCGCATCGAGGCGATCGTGGAGCGGCTGCTCGACGAGCTGCCCACCGAACCGGACCTGCTGGCGCACTTCGCGGGCCCGCTGCCGATCGAGGTGATCTGCGAGCTGGTCGGCATCCCCGTCGCCGACCGTCCCCGATGGCGCGAGTACGGCGCCGCCGTCGCGGCCGGGCACGGCGAGAGCTTCGGGAACGCCATCCCGCGGATCCTCGAGGGCGCCACCGCCGCGGTCGCGAGGGGCCGCGCGGAGCCGGGCGAGGACCTGATCTCCGACCTGGCCCGCGTCATGGAGGAGGACGGCGACCGGCTCTCCGAGACCGAGCTGATCACCATGATCTGGACGCTCGTCCTGGCCGGCCAGACGCCCACGAACCTCATCGCCAACGCCGTCGCCGCCCTGCTGTCCCACCCCGCCCAGCTCGCCGCGCTGCGGGCCGACCCGGCCCTCATGCCGCGGGCGGTGGAGGAGCTGATGCGCTGGTGCGGGCCGCAGCTGCTGACCATCCCCCGCTTCACCGCGGAGGACATCGAGATCGGCGGCGTGAACGTCCCCAAGGGCGTGCCGGTCACGGCCTCGATCGCCTCGGCGAACCGCGACCCACGCGCCTTCGACGAGCCGGACCGGTTCGACCTGCGGCGCGAGCCGTCGGGTCATCTCGGGTTCGCGCACGGGCCGCACTTCTGCGTCGGCGCCTCGCTGGCCCGCGTGCAGACCGGGATCGCGCTCGGCGCCCTGCTGCGCCGCTTCCCCGGCCTGGCGCTCGCCGGCGAGGTGCGGCACATGCCCGACCCGGGCACCTGGCGCCTGACGTCGCTGCCCGTGACCCTATGAGGTGGACCCCGCGCCGAGCGGTCAGTAGCCGACGGTGAACCTGGCGCGGTGGTGCCGGGGGTGCTCGGCCTCGTCGAGCAGCGCGACGGCGAGGTCCTCCATGGAGATCGCCGACCGGCCCTCGGCGTCGACCAGCAGCTCGTCGCCCCCGAGCCGGTAGCGGCCGGTACGCTCCCCCGGCTCCAGCAGCGCGGGCGGGCTCACGTACGCCCAGTCGGCGCCCGGCTCGGCCCGGCAGACCTCCAGCTGAGCGTTGCAGGCCAGCGCGATGGGCCGCCACGAGGGCGGGAAGCCGGGGGTCTCGACGACGGTGAGGCCGCCGGTGCCCGGCACGGTCAGCCCCGCCGCGCCGCCGACGAGCAGCAGCCGCACGCCGGCCCTCGCCACCCCGGCCAGCAGCGCCTTGGCGGTCGTGACCAGGTCGGCCTCGTGGCCGGGCGCGGGCCGGGTGGCGCCGATGACGAGGTCCTGCCCGGCGCTGAGCGCGGCCACGTCCTCGACGTCCGAGGCGTCGCCGGCGCGGGCGTGGGCGGCGGGAGGCAGCAGGGGGAAGCGGGCGGGGTCGCGGACGACGGCGGTGACCTCGTGGCCGCGCGTCAGCGCTTCGGCCACGACCCTGCTGCCCACGGCTCCGGCGGCTCCCAAGACGGTGATGCGCATGTCAGGACTCCTTTCCGACCAGGACGCGAGGCGTCGCGGTCAACGTACGGGCGGGCTGGCGCTGGGCCACGACCAGGGCGGCCAGGACGACGAGCGCGCCGAGCGCCTGGGCCGCGGTGAGCTCCTGGCCGAGGACGAGCCAGCCGAGCGCGGTCGCGACCACGGGACTGAGCAGGCCCAGGAACGTGACCTTGGTCGCCGACAGCAGCCGCAGGCCCCGGAACCACAGGACGTAGGCGAGCGCGGATCCGATGATCGTGAGGTAGGCGTACCCGGCGAGGTTCGCGCCGGTCAGGGTGGCCGGCGGCGCGCCCTCGACGAGGAGCGCCACCGGGAGCAGCAGCATGCCGCCGGCCACGAGCTGCCAGCCGGTGGTGGCCAGCAGCGGCGCGGGCGACTGCCACCGCTTGCTCAGCACCACGCCCAGGGCCATGACGACGGCGCCGCCGAGCGCCGCGGCCACGCCGAGCGCGTCCAGCCGGGCGTCGGCCCGCAGCACGAGCAGGCTCACCCCGGCCACGCCCGCCACGGCGGCCAGCGTCGTACGCGCGGACAGGCGTTCCCCCAGGAGCCCGGCCGACAGCAACGCGACCAGCAGGGGCTGGATGGCGCCCACAGTGGCGGCCACCCCTCCGGGCAGCCGGTACGCCCCCACGAACAGCAGCGCGAAGAACACTCCGATGTTCAGCGCGCCGAGCACCAGGGCGCGCCACCACCAGCTGCCCGAGGGCAGGCGGCGGGTGACGGCGACCAGGAGGAGCCCGGCAGGCAGCGCGCGGATCACGGCGGCCAGCAGGGGGCGGCCGGGCGGCAGCAGTTCGGTGGTGACGAGGTACGTGGTCCCCCAGATGGCGGGGGTCAGCGCGGTCAGCAGGACGGTTCCCGATTGATTTCTTAGCACTAAGACAAAGTATCTCAGCGCTAAGGTACTTGGCGAGGTGATTTACCTCACCGCTAAGGCATCGTTAGGCTGGAGTGGTGGCTGATCACGTCGACCTGATACTCAAGCAATGGGACGCCCAGCGCCCTGACCTGGACGTCTCACCGATGGCGGTGATCGGGCGGCTGTCACGGCTGACCCGGCTGATCGACGCGGAGCTGGGCCGTACGTTCGCCGCGCACGGCCTCGACCGGGCCTCCTTCGACGTGCTGGCCACCTTGCGCCGCAGCGACCCGCCGCACCGGCTGACGCCGGCCGAGCTGATGCGGGCCTCCATGGTCACGTCGGGGGCGATCACGCAACGGCTCGACCGCCTGGAGTCCAGGGGCCTGGTGACCCGTACGCCCAGCGAGGCCGACGGGCGGGTGGTCTACGTGACGCTCACCGACGAGGGGCACGCCCTGATCGACCGGGCCCTGCCGGACCACGTCGCGACCGAGGACCGCGTGCTCTCGGCCCTGCCGAAGGAGCGCCGGGACGAGCTCGCCCACACGCTGCGCGACCTGCTGGAGTCTCTCGGGGACACCACCACGCTCACCTGACCGGGCACCTCATGACACGGAAATGGACGTCGTAGCGGTGCTGCTCGGGCAGCTTCCGGCGCTTCCAGACCAGCAGGAACTCCGCTTGCCCGTCGAGCACATGGAACGGCTCCGACGACAGCAGGTGGCGATATGGCCTGGCGCCGTCGGCTCTGGTGCTCAAGGTGAGCCGATTGACGCCGGCAGCGCCGCCCGTCCCACTGGCGTCCACGAGCAGCCCGCGATGCCGCCGCGCCTGGCCGACCCGAAACGACGACGCCGTCCTTATCCGATTTGCCCGCGGCCGGGCGCGGTTGGGCGGCACGGGCCCGCTGGAGCTCGCTCGAACCGGGACGTAGCGGCGGGTCCTCCGGCGGCGATGAACCGGTACGGCAGGGTGCCTTCGCGGACGGACGGGAGCGCGCATGGAGCCGACCGGGGAGGAGCCCGGAGCCCGGCAGGCACGCGCGGCCCGGGAACGGATCGCCGTCGTGGTGCGGCGCATGGGCGGCGGTCTGCTGAAGCTGTCGCCGCACGGGATCGTGGTGACGCTGTGCGCGTGCGCCCTCATCCCGCTGACCTCCGGCAGCCTGCTCGCCGCCGGGGCCGACGTGCTCGGCGGGGTGGGTGGCAACGTGCTCGCCGACGTGCTGATCAAGGCGGCGGACGCGCTGCGGCGGCGTACCTCCGGCCGTCCCCCCACGCAGGAGGAGCTCGAGGACGAAGTCGTCGCCCGGCTCCTCGCGGGCCTGGAGGAAGGCGGGGAGGGCGCCGGGGAGCTGCGGCGCGCGATGGCGGCGGTGCTGCACCGGGTGGACGCGGCGGGCGCCGCCATCGAGGCGGCGGTCGTCAGCGGCGACCGCCGCATCCAGGAGCGCCTCACCGAGGCGTTCGGCGAGCTGAGCGGCGACTTCGCCGAGTTCCGCCTGCTCCTGGAGGACATGTCGCGCAAGGTCGCGGAGCTTCTGCGGGCACGGCACCGCGAGGAGGCGCGGGCTCGGAGCGACCGCGATCTCATGCTCAGGCAGTACGAGCATTCGATCCGGATCCTCGAAGAGCTGTCGCTGCTCAACGGGCGTCTGGACGCCGCGCGGCCGGAGGGGGCACCCGGTCCCCGCTGGCGTGCCGGGCGGGCGCCGTACCGGGGCCTGTGGCCGTTCGAGCGGGAGCACGCACCGATCTTCCACGGCCGTGAGCGGGACACCGCCCGGCTGCTGGGCCGGCTGGCGGAGCGCCTGACCGGATCGGGCCTGGCCATGGTGGCCGGGGCGTCGGGAGCGGGCAAGTCCTCGCTGCTGCGGGCCGGGCTGCTGCCCGCGATCTCCCGGGGCCTGCTGCCCGGCGCGCCCGGCAGCGAGCACTGGCCGCAGCTGCTGATGACGCCGGGAGAGCATCCGCTCGATGAGCTGGCGGTCCGGCTGAGCCATCTCGGCGAACTGGAGGCCGGGGCGGTGCGCCGCTCGCTGGGGGCCAACCCTCGCGACGCCCACCTGACCGTGCAGCACGCCGTGCTGGCCGAGGCCGGGCGGCTGAAGCGGCGCGACCCGGGCCGGCTCGTGCTCGTCGTGGACCAGTTCGAGGAGGTGTTCCTCCTGGCCGGGCGGGAGGAGCGGGAGGCGTTCGCCACCGCCCTGGTGGCGGCGGCCCGCTCGTCCGCGCTCGTGGTCCTGGGCGTGCGCGGCGACTTCGCCACCGAGTGCAACGCCCACCCCGTGCTGGCCGAGGCGCTGGACGGCGGGCAGTACACGCTGGGCCCCATGACGGAGTCCGACCTGCGCCGCGCCATCACGGGACCGGCCACGGCGGCCGGGGTGCAGGTCGAGCCGGCGCTGGTCGACGACGTGCTGCACGACCTGCGCTCACGGACCGGCGAGGCCGGCTACGGCACGGGCGCCCTGCCCCTGCTGTCGCACGCGATGCTGCTCACCTGGGAGAAGTGCGCGGGCGGCACGCTGACGAGCAGGGCGTACGGCGAGGTCGGCGGGATCGCCCACGCGGTGGAGTCGGCCGCCGACGAGGTGTACGACGGCCTTTCCGCCGAACGCCGGGAGGTCGCGCGGGAGGTTTTCCTGAGGCTGGCCGTCATCGGACCCGACGGGCGGCCCGTGCGCCGCCGGGTGGCGCGCGGCGAGCTGGCCGGCGGGCGTCCGGCGGGCGGCGCGAACGACGTCGAGGCGGTGCTGGAGGCGTTCACCGAGCGCCGGCTCCTGGTCCGGAGCGGCGACACGGGTGCCGTCCGGAACGGCGACACGGGCGGCGACGCGGGCGGTGACGGCAGAGGCGGCGACACGGGCGGCAACGCGCACGGCGCCGTGGAGATCGCCCACGACGCGCTGCTGGAGGAGTGGCCCAAGCTGAAGAAGTGGCTCGACGAGGGCCGCGGCGACCACGTGCTGTTCCGCCAGTTCCTGGACGGCGTCGCCGACTGGGAGGCCAAGAAACGCGACCCCGAATTCCTCTATCGCGGTACCCGGCTGGCGGCGCTGCGAGAGGTGTTCCCGCGCTGGGAGGCCGACCCCGTACGCGGTCCCGCGCTGACCGGCGCGCAGCGCGCGTTCCTGCGCGAGAGCGACCGGCTGGAGAGGCGGGCCGTCCGCTTCCGCCGCGCGGGTGTGGCCGTGCTGGTGATCCTGTTCCTGACGTCGGTGGTCGGGGCGGGCGTCGCCGCGAACCGCGCCGCCGAGGCCGGCGCGCAGGAGAACGCCGCGCGATCGCGCGAGCTGGCGGGCCGCAGCCTGGAGCTCGGCGAGACCGACCCGGCGCTGTCGCGGCTGCTGGCGGTGGCGGCCCGGCGGATGAGGGACACGCCGGAGTCCCGCGCGGCCATGACCGCCGCGCTGTTCAACCCGGCCCGCTCCGTGTTCACCGGCCACGCGGGGGTGGTGGACGAGGTGGCGTTCGCGCCCGGCGGCAGGCTCCTGGCGTCGGCGGGGCGCGACGGCACCGTCCGGCTGTGGGACACCGCGACGGGCCGCCAGGCCGCACGCTTCACGACCGGGCCCGGGACGTGGGCGACGGGGCTGGCCTTCAGCCGGGACGGCCGGCTGCTGTTCGGGGCGAGCCGCACGGAGCAGGCCGACGGGGGCGCGATCCTGGTCTGGGACGTCGCCGCCCGGCGTCCCTCCGGCGATCCGATCACCATCCCCGGGTTCGCCGATGGGACCACCACGCCCTTCGAGGCTCTGGCCATCAGCCGGGACGGCACGACGCTCGCCGCCGCAGGAGAGGACGGCACGCTGTACCTGTGGGACGTCACCACCCGCCGGCGGATCGGGGACTTCGGCGCCGACCAGGCAGAGGACGTCACCTTCAGCCCGGACGGGAGGACGCTCGCCACCGCCGGCACGCGGGGGCAGGTGCTGTTCTGGGACGTGGCCCGGCGCCGCGAGATCAGGCCCAGCCCGGTGACCCGCACGGGGAACATCGCGGCGTGGAAGGTCGCCTTCACCCCCGACGGCACCAGACTGCTGAGCGTCGACAGCGACGACACCGTGCGCTGGTGGGACACCTCCACCCACGCGCAGATCGGCACCCCGCTCAAGGGGCCCGGCGCCGCTCTGGCCGTCAGCCCCGACGGCACGCTCCTGGCCGCCGACGGCGGCGGCACGGTCGTCCTGTACGACACCCTCACCCGCGAGCAGGTGGGGACGCCCCTCGTGGGCCACACCGGCACGCCACAGGACGTGACGTTCTCCCCGGACGGGACGCGGCTGGCGAGCGCCGGCGTCGACGGCACCGTCCGCGTGTGGGACCTCCTTCGCGGCCGGCAGGTCGGCAGATCTGTCACCGAGCGGGGTACGGGCACCGTCTACGGCATGGCGCTCAGCCCCGACGGGGGCACGCTGGCCACGTCGAGCGTGCCCGGCGCCTTTCTGTGGAACCTGGCCGCGCGCGACCGTCTCGGAGGGCCCGTATCGGCCGGTGAGATGGGCGAGCACGGCCCGGTCGCCTTCAGCCCCGACGGCAAGGTGCTCGCCACCGGGGAGAGCAACGGGGCGATCCGGCTGTGGGAGGTCGCCACGCGGCGCCAGATCGGGGAACCGCTGCTCGGCCACGCCGCGCACCTCGACAACTGGGTGCTGGCGCTGGCGTTCAGCCCCGACGGCGCGACGCTCGCCAGCACGGGATTCGACGACACGTTACGGTTCTGGGACGTGCGCGCGCACCGGCAGATCGGCGCGCCGGTGACCGGCGTCCAAGCCTCGTCCCTGGCCTTCGCCCCCAAAGGCGCCACACTCGCCGTCGGCATGGACGACGGGACCATCAGGCTCCTCGACCCGGCGACGCGCCGCGACAAGGCCGCCCCGCTGCGCGGCCACACCGGCGCCGTCGAGCACGTCGCCCTCAGCCCGGACGGCCGCCTCCTCGCCGGCGCGAGCGCCGACCGGACGATCCGGCTGTGGGACATGACCACCGGACGACAACTCGGGCAGCCACTGGTGGGACACACCGACGCGGTCTGGATGGTGGCCTTCTCCCCCGACGCCCGGCGGCTCGCCAGCGCCGGCCGCGATGCGACGATCCGACTGTGGGACGTCGCCACCGGGCGGCAGCTCAGCCGCCCGCTGACCGGCCATCGCGGGGACGTCTCCGGAGTGGCCTTCACCCCCGACGGCCGCACGCTCGTGAGCACCGGCTACGACAAGACGATCCGGCTGTGGAACGTGGCCCTGCCCGCCGTGAGCGAGGAGAACGTCTGCGCCCTGGCCCAGCGGGCGCTCACCCGGCAGGAATGGGACCTGTACGTGCCGGGCCGAACGTACGAGCCGGTGTGTGCCGGACCCTAGCCACGGGCTCCGCGCCCAAGGTGCCCCGGCCCGGGTCGGCTTGGGGACCCGCCGCCCGCCAGGTTGAGGCCGACGACGCCACACACCAATGAGCACACCGAGACGATCTTGAGGAGGGACGCGTCCTCGCCCAAGGCGACCATACCCAGTACGGCCGTGCCGACCGCCTGTCACCTTGTCAGCGCGAGCGCGGTTCCCCTTCGGTGACCGTTCAGGGTGCGGCTTACTGTGCTGTGGCGATCTCCTGTGTCGTCATCTGCCGGGAGAGGAGGTGGATGTGACCCAGCTGCTCAGGCGAGAGTCGGGCGCGGGCGTCCACTCCGCGCCGCCCGCGAAGGGGACGACGTATGCTCTGGGCGCGACCACCGGCAAACGACTGTGGAAGTTCCAGGCCGGCCACGGCGGCCAGGACTACGAGTGGTACCTCGCGGCGGCCCGGGGAGTCGCGTATGTCAGCGGCGCCGACAGCAAGGTGGACGCGCTGGACGCCGTATCCGAGCCCTCCGGTGGAACTTCGAGACCGGCGGCTTCGGCGAGTCCACCGCAGCAGTGTCCAACGGCATGGTGTACGTCGGCAGCGCGAACGGCATTCTGTACGCCTCGCTGGCGTGAGGTTTTCTCCCGCACCTTAGATCTGCAGGCGGGTTTCGTCGACCACCGTGGCTGAGCCGGGCCAGGACGGAAACCGACAGGAGAAGGGCTACCCTTGTTTCGCTCATGATCGTGAATTTGGCGGCTGGGCGCACGGCTCTTACGAACAGCCCTACTCTGGGGGCAGCCGGGCCATTCGGTCCCCTTGTCGTCCGCTTTGGAGCGTACCTCGATGAACTGGCTCTACATCGTGGGGATCATCCTCTTTCTCCTCGGGCTGATGTTCTCCATCGCGCTGCACGAGCTCGGCCACCTCGTGCCCGCGAAAATCTTCGGCGTGCGAGTGACCCAGTACATGGTCGGCTTCGGCTCGACCGCCTGGTCACGGCGCAAGGGCGAGACGGAGTACGGCATCAAGTGGATCCCGTTCGGCGGCTACATCCGCATGATCGGCATGCTGCCGCCCCGGCCGGGCGACGACCCCACCAAGCTCAGGAGCAACGCCACCGGCCCGTTCCAGGGCCTGATCGAGTCGGCCCGCGACGCCGCGCAGGAAGAGGTGCTGCCCGGCGACGACGACCGCGTCTTCTACCGCAAGAAGTGGTGGCAGAAGGTCATCATCATGTCCGGCGGGCCGCTCATGAACTTCGTGCTCGCGTTCGTCTTCTCCACCATCCTGCTGGTCGGCATCGGCCTGCCCGTCGAGGCCCCGATCGTCTCGTCCGCCACCAACCCGTGCGTGAGCCCCGTCTTCGAGCAACGCGCCGCCTGCGAGCCCGGCGACCAGCCCACCCCGGCCGCGCAGGCGGGCCTCAAGCCGGGCGACCACATGGTCTCCTTCAACGGCGCCACGATCGGCTCCTGGGACGACGCCATCCGCCTGATCCGCTCCCACGGCGCCGGCCCGGTCAAGCTCGGCATCGTCCGCGACGGCAAGCCGATGACGCTCAACGTCACGCTCACCACCCAAGACCGACCCAACCTCGAAGACCCCGACAAGATAGACAAGAACGTCGGCTTCCTTGGCGTGCTGCCCACCAAGGTGATGGAGAAGCAGAGCGTCGGCCAGGTGTTCGGCCACATGGGCGAGCTGACGGCCAGGGTGGCGGGCTCGATCGTCAACCTGCCGGAGAAGATGGTCGGCGTCTGGCACGCGGCCTTCTCCAGCGAGGAACGCGACCCCGAGGGCCCGGTGGGCGTGGTCGGTGCGGGCCGCATGGGCGGCGAGATCCTGGCCTCCGACTTGTCCAACGAGGAGAAGATCGCCATCTTCGTCAACCTGCTGGCCGGCTTCAACCTGGCGATCGGCATGTTCAACCTGATCCCTCTGCTGCCGCTCGACGGCGGGCACATCGCGGGCGGGCTCTGGGAGGGGCTCAAGCGGGCCTACGCCAAGGTCCTGCGGCGGCCGAAGCCCACGTACGTCGACATCGCCAAGGTGCTGCCGCTGACGTACGCGGTGGCGGTGGTGATGATGATCATGGCGGGCCTGCTGGTCTACGCCGACCTGGTCAACCCGCTTACGCTCACCCGCTGAGGCTCGCCGTGCAAGCGCTGGAGCGGCTGCGCGAGCTCTGCATTCCGGTGACACCCGTGACAGGGACGGAATTACAGGTCAGCGCCTCGTGATACCGCTTTAGCGGCCGCTCGATATCGCGTACGCGGCCCCAGCGGTTTGCCGATCCGCGGGCCTGACATCAGATCCCACAACGTAAGGCGCGGTCGGCGCCATGGAAATGGCCGCGCCACCGTGGTCGCAACTGCCCACCCCCGATCGGTGTGGCCGGTTCCTGGCGCCCCGACCGGCTCGCCTAACGCCAGTTCACTCGCTCGTTGGCGGGCAGGATGACGGCCGGGCATGGCAGCCGGATCCGCCCCTGTCAGGTGACAATCCGCTGCGCTCCCTCGCAAACCGATGACATCCGTCACTCCGCGCCGATCAGGCTGACAGCCACAATGGAGACATGCGCGCCCGCCCCTGGACGAGCGTCTATCTGACCTTCTTCTACCTGGTCTTGCTCCTGTGGCCGATCCCCGGCTTCCTGGAGCGCGAGCCCGGCCCGCTTGCCGCGGAGCTCGTTTTCGCAGGCCTGGTCGCCTTGGCTGCGCTCTACCAGCGCACGATCTCGTCCGCACGAGCCGGCAGGCCTCGCCCGTGGTCGCTGGCAGCCCTGTACGGCGTGGCTGCCGTCCTCATCCCGGCACTTGGCAACCTGTGGGTCTTCGCCGTGTTGTTCTTCCTCATCGCGGCCCTCTTCAGCACCTTCCCCCGGACCGCCGCCCTCGCCCTCTCTGGGCTCACGATCGTGGCGGCGACCGCCACCCTCTCCCCGGTCACCCTGTGGTGGATCCCCCTTCAGGCAATCGTCTTCACCGGCGCGATGGACGTCTTCGTCCGGCTCGAGACGGCCAACCGGGCGCTCAAGGCGGCCCAGGCCGAGGCCGAGCGGCTGGCGGTCGAGAACGAGCGGCTGCGCGTTTCCCGCGACCTGCACGACATTCTCGGGCACGCCCTGTCCGCCATGACTCTCAAAAGCCAACTGGCCGGACGCCTGGTCGGTGCCGAACCCGACCGGGCGAGGGCCGAGATCGGCGACGTCGAGGAGCTGTCCCGGCGCGCGCTCGACGACGTGCGCGACGCGGTGGCGGGGTACCGGGCGCTGTCCCTGGCCGACGAACTCGCGACCGCCAGGCGTACCTTGTCTGCCGCCGGCGTGGCGATGGACGTCACCGTCGCGCCGGTCCCGCCCGCCGCAGCCTCGCTGCTGGCGTGGGTTGTACGCGAGGGCACGACCAACGTCGTACGGCACAGCCGCGCCCGCGCCTGCCGGATTCACCTGGGCATGGAGAACGGGCACGCGTTCGTGGAGGTCGCCGACGACGGCCATGGCAACGGGCCGGGTCCGGACGGAAGCGGGCTACGCGGGCTGGCCGAACGCCTGGAGGCCGCCGGCGGCAAGCTGGAGCGTACCTCCCGTGCCGAGGGCGGCTTCCTGCTCAGGGCCGCGCTGCCCGTGAGGGCACGCCTGTGATCCGCGTTCTGCTGGCCGACGACCAGCACCTCGTACGGCAGGCAATCGCGGCCCTGCTGAGCTTCGAGCCCGACATCGAGGTCGTCGCCGAGGTGGACCGGGGTGACCTCGTGCTCGACGCGGTGACCGCCGGCCGCCCGGACGTCGTGCTCCTCGACATCGAGATGCCCGGCCGCGACGGCCTGGCCGTGGCCGCCGACCTCAAGGACCACCCGGTGCGGCTGCTCATCCTCACCACGTTCAGCCGCCCTGGTTACCTGCGCCGGGCCCTGGCCGCGGGAGCAGCCGGCTTCGTGGCGAAGAACGCCCGCGCCGAGGACCTGGCCGCCGCGATCCGCCGGGTGCGGGCGGGTGGCACGGTCGTGGACCCCCACCTCGCGGTGTTCAGCCGCGGCGCCGGCGGCCGGAGCCGCGTCCCGAGCCTCGATCGGAGCCGGAGCCGCGGCGGGGGGCGGGGCCGCGGGACGGGCGTTCGTAGCGGGTGGTCGGCCAGTGGGCGGGACGGATGAGGGCGGCCGGGAGGCGGGTGGCGGCGTCGCCGGTGGCGGCGTTGAGCTGGGGCTGGGTGAGGAAGATCGCACCCGACAGGTCCGCGCCCGACAGGTCGGCCCCCCGCAGGTCGGCCCCGATCAGATCGGCCTCCCGCAGGTCCGCACCCCGCAGGTCCGCGCCGATCAGGTACGCCCCGCGAAGGTTGGCGGCACGCAGGTCGGCGCCCGCCAGCTTGGCCCCGATCAGATCCGCGCCCCTGCGCTCCTTGCCCTTGCTCCCGGCCCGGACCAGCTCACTCGTGCGCAGCAGCAGCACGTTGACCTCGGCCCGGTGCGCCGGCACGTCCAGCTTCTTCAGCACGTCCACGCTTTCCCGGGTGAGCCGCTCCGTCGCGTCGAGCGCGTCCCGCAGCTCGGCGTGGACGGGCCGGGCGGCCTCCAGCGTCAACGCCTCCGCCAGATACCACAGCAGCTCGTGCAGCTGCCGCACGACGGGGAAGACCGCGTACATCTGCCCGGCAGTGCCCGGCGCCTGCCGCCAGCTCGTGCCCTGGAAGGTGACCTGCGAGACCTTCTGGCCCGCCCCGAAGCAGTCGTACACGGTGCAGCCGGGGAAGCCGCGCTCCCTGAGCTGCGCGTGGATGGAGCAGCGGAAGTCGTCACGCAGGTTGCGGCAGGGCTCCCCGGCGTTCTTGTCCACCGCGAAGTCGGCCGACGCCGAGAACGGCAGCGCGACGCAGCACAGCCCGAAGCAGCTCTCGCAGTCGGCCAGCAGGCCGAGCTCGCGCGGGTTCGTTCCGGGCAACGTGCGGGCCTCCTCGGATGGATACGGTCAGGTCATCAAGGGTACTCACTCGTGGACGTACGGCGTCGTCGTGGTGATCGCCTCGAACCCCAGCCGCAGCAGGATCGGCCGGCTCTGGCTGGAGGCGTCCACCTGCAGATGGTCGTAGCCGCGGGCGGCCGCCTCGCGGGCCCGGTAATCGATCAGGGCCCGGTAGATGCCCCGCCCGCGCCATTCCGGCACGGTGCCGCCGCCCCACAGGCTCGCGAACCGGGTGCCCGGGTGCAGCTCCATGCGGGCCGCGCTCACCGGCACGTCGCCGGCCATCGCGAGGACGGCGACGACCTCGCCCTCGGCGAGCTGTTCGAGCAGCCGTTCCGTGAAGTGCGTGCCGGGAGTGCCGAAGGCGCTGTCGTGGACGTCGGCCATCAGCTCCACGCCGTCGGAGCCGGTCACCGGGACCAGCCGCACTCCCTCGGGCGGCTCCCCGCCGAGGGGCAGGCGCCGGGTCTCGGCGATCATCAGCGTCTCGGCGGGCTCCGGGGTGAATCCGGCGGCCAGCAGGCGCCGGTCGAGGTCGCCGGGCCGGTCGTAGCCGTACAGCTTCCACTCGAAGGGCCGCCCCAGCTCCCCGAAGTAGCGCACCTGCTCGGCGATCTCGGCGTCCGCGTTGCGCTCGTCGAGGCCGGACCAGAGCACGCCGTTCCAGCCGTGCTCGGGCGCGACGTGCCGCACCACGTTACCGGCCCGCTCCACCCTGGCGTCCGGCCCGTCGGGGCGGGCCTCCTGCCGCAGCTGCCGGTCGAAGAGTTCCAGCAACTCAGCCCCCGAACCGTCGCTGCCGGGCGGCGAAGCTGCGCAGCGCCCGCAGGAAGTCGATCTCGCGGAAGGCCGGCCAGTACGCCTCGCAGAAGTACAGCTCGGAGTAGGCGGACTGCCAGAGCAGGAAGTTCGACAGGCGCTGCTCGCCGCTGGTGCGGATCACCAGGTCGGGGTCGGGCTGGCCGGCCGTGTACAGGTGGGGCGCGATGTCGTCCACGCTCAGCGTCGAGGCCAGCTCCACCATGGACTGCCCGGCCTCGGCCCGCTCGTACAGCAGCTCGCGCAGGGCGTCGATCACCTCCTGGCGGCCGCCGTACCCGATGGCCAGCGTCAGGTGGAAGCCGGTGGCACACGTACGTGTGGCCTCGACGGCGCTCTTGAGCGCGCGGGCCGTGGTGTCGGGCAACATGTCGAGCAGGCCCGCGACGTGGACGCGCCAGCGGGCGTCCGGCCGGTCCAACCGCTCGGCGACCATCTGCTCGATCACCCGCAACAGGTAGGCGACCTCCTCGTCACCGCGGCGCTGGAGGTTCTCCGTCGAGCACAGGAACACCGTCACGTGCTCGATGCCCAGCCCCTCACACCACGACAGCACGTGCTCGATGTGCTCGGCGCCGTACTTGTGGCCGATGCTCGGGCTGGCCAGCCCCTGCTGCCTGGCCCAACGCCGGTTGCCGTCCATGATCAGGCCGACGTGCCGGGGCAGCGGACCCGCCGTTGCCTGACGGCGCAGGCGCCGGGCATAGAGGGAGTGAAGAAGATCAGTCGTCCACATCCTCCAAGGATGGACCACCCACCGAACCGGAATCGCCCCCTTCCCCATTTCCGTGACCGAGCCGCGAGCCGCCGTCGCCCCAGCCGTCGCCCCAGTCGGCGTCCCTGGCCGCGCGGTAGAGGTCGCCCTGCCGCTTGGACACGATCACGTCGCGGATCCCCTCCTCCCTGGAGCACAGCCGCAGGGACACCACGCCCTTGCGTTTGACCGGGTGGCGCAGGATCCGGGCGTCGGCCCGCTCCCCCGAGAGCGCCGTGGCGGCAACGTAGGAGAACTTCTCGTCCTCGAAGCTGAGCGTGCCCGCCTTGATCCGGCGGTGCAGGGACGTCCTGGGGAGCCTGACGGAGAAGTGGCACCAGTCGCGTCCCTGCTCGATCGGGCAGCGGCCGTCGTGGGGGCAGGGGGCGGCGACCCTCAGCCCCTGGGCGACCAGGACCTCTCTGGCCTCGGCGACGGTGGCGTAGCCCGCCGGGGTGCCGGGCTCGATGACGATCACCATGGCCGCGTCGGCGGCCAGCCAGCGGACGATCTCCCGGCGCTTGTCCTGGGGGAGCTCGCCCAGGGCGTACGACATGGTCACCAGGTCGGCCGCGGGCCGGTCGAGCCCGGGGCGCACCGACGCCTGCCGCCAGGTGACCCCGCGCAGGGCCTCGGACGTACGGGCGAGGCGTTTGCCCAGGTCGATGATCTGCGGGTCGTGCTCGATGACCGTGACCCGCTCGATGGACGACCAGGTCTGGTCCGCCGCCCAGATGGCCGCCCCGGTGCCGCCGCCGACGTCGAGGTGGCTCCCGGGCCGGAAGCCCGGGGTCATGGCGGCCGCCTGGCGCATGGCCGTGGCTGCGGCGGCGTAGGTGGCGGGCATCCGGTACGCGGCGTAGGCCGCCACGTCGGCCCGGGACCTGATGTGGGTGCCTCCGCCGGTGGCGGCGTTCGTACGGTAGCGCTCGGTGAGCCGCGCCACGGAGTCGGACAGCTCCTGCGGCGAGTAGCCGGACAGGGCCTTGTCCAGGGCGGTTCTGAGTTCTTCTGGAAGCATGGATGGGTTCACCTGTGGTCCGTACGTGGCTTGCCTGCGTCAATCATGCTCGGGATTCGACGGTGCTCGGAACTCACGCGCCTCGGACGTCCGGCTCGCGCGGGCTGCGCCGCCGGCGAACACGCCCATCCCCGGCCTCGCGCGGCGGTAGCGTGCCGAGCATGCTGATCATCGACGACATCAAGATCGCGTACGAGGAGGCCGGCCCCGCGATCCCCCTGGGCACCGTCGTGCTCGTGCACGGCGGGACGACCGACCTGCGCCTCTGGGAGCACCAGTTCCGCGCGCTCTCGGAGCGCTGTCGCGTGATCCGCTACGACTGGCGCGGCCGCGGCCGGTCCGGCGACGCCGAGGGCGAGGTGTGCCATCACGAGGACCTGCTCGCCGTCATGGACGCGCTCGGGGTCGAGCGGGCGGCGCTGGTCGGCAACTCGATGGGCGGCGCGTACGCGACCGAGGTCGCCCTGGCCGCCCCCTCCCGGGTGGCCGCGCTCGCCTTGATCAGCTCGGGCCTGGGCGGCCACCAGTGGCCGCAGGAGATGCTGGACCAGGCCCGCGAGCGCGTCCACAGCTCGGTGCCGGCCGACCGTCTGGCCCGCTACCGCGCCGGCGCCGCCGACCACGTGGATCCCGCCGACGTACGCGCGATGGCGGAGGCCCACACGCTCTGGCAGACCGCCGGCCCCGACCGTGGCCGCGACGCGCTCTCCGACGAGGTGTGGGAGTCGGCGGTGGAGATGTGCAGCCTGGTGTTCGAGCGCTCCTGGACCGGCCCCCGATCCACGGAACGCCACCTGACCCCGCCCGCCGGCTCGCGCCTGCCCGAGATCACCGCCCCGACCCTGGTGATCAACGGCCTGTCGGACGTGCCCGGCATCCAGCAGGTGTCCGACCTGCTCACGGCCGGCATCCCCGCCGCCCGCCGCATCGACCTCCCCGAGACGGGCCACCTGCCGCCCCTCGAACGCCCCGCCGAGGTAACCGAGGCCCTGACAGCATTCCTCTCGACCACCTTCGCTCCCTGACCCACCCCGGGCCCGACACCTCCCCTGCTGGAGCGGCGCCACTGCCTCCACGCCCGCCGTATGCCCGCACGACCGACGGGGCGTGCGTCAGGCGAGTGAAGCCCGGGATGTCAGGCCGGTGATGCCGGGGTGCGGTCGGGCTGCGGGCGGGGGCGGCCGGTCGTGGAGGCGTACCCGGCGAGGATCCCCTCGATGGCGGAGGCCAGCAGCTCCCTGTGCTCTGCCGGCAGCTCCCCGGCCAACGCCTCCAGCCGCGCCTCGACCCCGTCGTGCGCCAGCGCCCCGACGCGTTCCCCTTCGGGGGTCAGCTCGACGAGCCAGGCCCGCCGATCCCGGGAATCACGCGTGCGGACCACGAGCCCCCGCTTCTCCGCCCGGTCGACGAGCCCCGTCAGGCTCGACTTCTCCAGGTGCAGCGCGCGCGTCAGCTCCGTCATCCCCACCGGCCCGCCGACGAGCAGGCACAGCAGCTGCGCCTGCTGCGGCGTGAGGTCCTGCTCCCTGCCGACGTCCCCGAACACCTGCTGCACCAGATGCCCCAGACGTACGAGGGCGGTAGTGAACGTCGTGGCCACGGCATCGAGTCTAGTTGACAATGGTTCATAATACGAACTAATTTAGTTGTTATTACCAACTGTTCACACAACCAACCAATGTCCGGCGGCGAACGGCACATCCAAGGAGCCCCCATGCCCGACTACGGCCACGAGCTGCTCTTCAGCGTCAGCTTCGTGCCCTCCGCCCCGCAGGCCGACACCGTCGTCGCCCTCGCCCAGCTCGCCGAGCGCGCCGGACTCGACCTCGTCACCTTCTCGGACCACCCGTACCAGCCCACCTTCCTCGACGCCTGGACCCTGCTCGGCTACGTCGCGGCCGCCACCGAGCGCATCCGGCTGGCGGGCAACGTGCATCCGCTGCCGCTCCGGCCGCCCGCCATGCTCGCGCAGGCCGCCGCCAGCCTCGACATCCTCAGCCACGGCCGCTTCGAGCTCGCTCTGGGCACCGGCGGATACCGGGACGCCATCGCCTCCATGGGCGCCCAGCGCCTGACCCCCGGCCAGGCCGTGGACGCGCTCGAGGAGGCCATCCCGATCATCCGCGCCGCCTGGGACACCGACGCCCCGGGCACCATCGACCACCACGGCGAGCACTACCGGGTGACCGCCCCGCGAGGCCCGCGCCCGGCCCACGACATCGGCATCTGGCTCGGCGCGTACAAGCCGCGCATGCTCCGCCTGACCGGCCGCCTCGCGGACGGCTGGCTCCCCTCCCTCCCCTACCTCCAGGACATCGGCAAGCTCGGCGAGGGCAACGCCATCATCGACGAGGCCGCCGCCGAGGCGGGCCGCTCGCCCCGCGACATCCGCCGGCTGCTCAACCTCGGCGAGGAACTGCCTGCCGCCCAGCTCGCCGAGATCGCTCTCACGTACGGCGTCAGTGTCTTCATCCTCGCGGTCAACGACCCCGCCCGGCTCCAGCGCTTCGCCCAGGAGACCGCCCCGGCCGTACGCGAACTCGTCGCCGCGGAACGCGCCCCAGCCGCCCCGCCGCCATCCACCGCTCAAAGCGCCGCCCCCTCAGCCGCGAGCCCGACCGCCAAGCCCGGCGCCGCGCTGGCCGCCACCCCGACCCCCGACGACGGTGTACGGCTCACCGACGTGCGCGTCTGGGACGAGACCACCCGTCCCACCGGCCCCGCCCCCGATCCCACCAGGCGCTACACCCCCGCCGAACAGGCCAACGGCCGGCACCTCATCGACGTGCACGACCACCTGCGCGCCGAGCTCGCCCAGCTCCGCGACCTCGTCGACCAGGTGGCCTCCGGAGCCATCGACGCCGGCACCGCCCGCTCCCACATCAACACCATGACCATGCGCCAGAACAACTGGACCCTCGGCGCCTACTGCGAGTCCTACTGCCGCCTGGTCACCATGCACCACACCGCCGAGGACGCCATGGTCTTCCCCCACCTCCGCCGCACGGAGCCCGCCCTGGCCCCCGTGCTCGACCGACTCCAGGAAGAGCACCACGCCATCCACAAGATCATCGAACGGGTCGACCGCGCCCTCGTGGCGTTCGTCGGCGACCCGGACGGCCTCGGCCGGCTGCGCGAAACCGTGGACCTGCTCACCGACAGCCTGCTGTCCCACCTGTCGTACGAGGAGCGCGAGCTCGTCGAGCCCCTGGCCAGGCACGGCCTCTAGGACCGGCGGGCGGGGAACGCGCGACGGCGCGCCGCGACCACGACCGCCAGGGCCACCGCCACCAGCGGCAGCGAGGTCCACGGCAACGCACCCGCCCCGGCGCCCTCCAGCACCAGCCCGCCGGCCAGCGACCCCGCCGCGATCCCCGCGTTGTACACGGTCGTCTGCATGGACGTGGCCGCGTCCGCGTTCCCCGCCCCGGAGGCGTCCACCAGCGCCGACTGCAGCAACGTCGGCACACCGCCGAAGGCCGCCCCCCACAGCGCGACCGCGCCCAGCGGCGCCCAGCCCGGCCCTCCGGAGCCGGCCAGCACCGCCATGGCCCCCGCCACCACGGCCAGCACCACCACGAGCGTCACCCGGAGGAACCGGTCGATCATCACCCCGGTGACCCAGATCCCCGCCACCGTCCCGACCCCGAACACGAGCAGCACGACACTCGTCCGCCCCAGCCCGGCGAAGGCCACGAACGGCGCCAGGTACGTGTACATCGCCTGATGCCCGACCAGCACCAGCACCGTCACCCCCAGGATCGTGCGGACGCCGGGCAGCACCGCCACCCGCCGCAACGGGACCCGCACCGTGGCCGCCTCCCCGGGAAAGTCCGGCACCTTCCACAGCACCCACCCCACCAGCGCGACCGCCACGACCGCCAGGCTCAGGAAAGCCGTCCGCCACCCGAACGCCGAGGCCAGCGCCGCGCCCGCCGGAATCCCCGCGCACAGCGCCACCGTGATCCCCGCCGAGACGATCGCGATGGCCCGCCCCCGCCGCTCGACCGGCACCATCCGCGCCGCGTACCCGACCAGCATCGCCCACATGATCCCGCCCATGACCCCGGCCAGCACCCGCGCCCCGAAGGTCACCGCGTAGGACGACGAGACCGCGGTCACCGTGTTGAACAGGGCGAACCCCGCCAGCGTCCCCACCAGTACGGGCCGGCGCGGCAGCCCGCGCAGCAACGCCGTCAGCGGGATCGCCGACAGGGTCGAGGCCACCGCGTACGCCGTCACCAGGAACCCGGCCCGCCCCTCCGGCACCCCCAGCGCCGCGCCGAGTTGCGGCAGCAGCCCCGCAGGAAGCAGCTCCGTCATCACCGCCGTGAACGCCGCCGAGAACAGCGCCAGCAGCCCCGACCAGGGCATTCTCCCGACGCGGACGGCGTCGGTGATCGTCGCACCAGACATGTCGAATATGCTGAAACGTTCACATCAATGTGAAGGCAAGCCAGGAGGTCCCGCCGTGAGAATCGGTGAACTGTCGCGACTGACGGGCGTGCCGACCCGCATGCTCCGCTACTACGAGGAGCAGGACCTCCTCAGCCCCGAGCGCGCCGACAACGGCTACCGCCATTATCCGGAGTCGGCCGTCTACCGGGTACAGCAGATCCGCGGCCTGCTCGACTCCGGTCTCACCACGGAGATCATCCGGCGCATCCTGCCGTTCCTGAACAAGCCCGACGAGATCCACCTGCACCCGCAGTGCCTCACCCCGGAGCTGGCCGACCTCCTGGAGGCCGAGGCGAACCGCATCCAGCAGCGCATCGACTGCCTCTCCCGCAATCGCGACGCGATCCACGCGTACCTGGCTGTGGTGCGATCTTCCTGAGCCCGGCGCCTTTACAATGTAGATCACACAACCAAAAGAGTACATCCACGTCGCTGGTCAACGGCGGCACGGTGATCGAAAACGCGGTGTGGCGCTGCACCCGTCCCCCAAGATCGCTACGTATAGTGATCTCCGATGTCACTTCGTGATTACAGGGGGAGATCATGAGGAATAGCCTCATCGCCGTCGGCGGTGCCCTGCTCGCCGCGACCGCGCTGTACGGCAGCGCCGCGCCCGCCACGGCCGACACCTGGAAGGACCGGAAGCACCACAACTCGAAGCACTGCGGCCTCGGGGTGGACGACGACATTACCTATCACCACGTCACCGACCACGGGGTGTACGCCGGGACCCGCGACACCAAGGCCTGCAAGAGCGGTGGCGGCGGCTGGGGCTGGTCGTGGGACCCCCACTGGAAGCACCGCAACTGGCCCACCAGCGGCAACGGCAACTGGGTCGGCTCCTGGCCCCAGCACGGCTTCCACCACGACGACTGATCAAGCCCCGCATCACGCGCTCGTCCCGGTGCCCGCCGCGCGGGCACCGGGACGAGCGCGTTCAGGCCCCGCCGCCGTGCCTTCCCCTGGCCGGTTCGGCGTTCCGGGGACGTTGCCGCCATGCTGGGACCATGGATGATCCACTGCGCCGGCCGGCGCAGGACGCCGCATCAGGACCTCTCCCCGTCCGCGAGGGGCAGTTCCACCGGGTCGTGATGGGCTCGGACCGGGTCGTGTGCCTGCCCCGCACCGAGGCCGCGGCCGCCCGGCTGCCCCAGCGGGCGGCCATGCTGCGCGTGCTCGCCGGGCTCGGTCTCGGCTTCCGCATCCCCCGGCCGCTGTTCGAGGGCGCGGGCGAGGCGCCGTACCTGGTGCTGAGCCGCGTCCCGGGCGCGCCGCTGGAGGACGGCGTGCTCGACGACCCGGCGGTGGCCGGAGCGGTGGCGGAGCAGTACGCCGAGCTGCTGGCCGCGCTGGCCCGTGTGGGGTCCGACGAGCGGGCGCGGGAGGCGCTGCCGTGGACGCCGGAGGACCGGTGGCGGCGCTTCGAGGCGGATGTCCGCGCCGAGTTGTTCGGGCTCATGTCGGATGCCGGACGCCGGCGGGCCGAGCAGGAGCTCGCCGCGGCCGCGGGTCTCCCCCACGTCGCCACGGCGGTGGCGCACGGCGACCTCGGCGCCGAGAACGTCCTGTGGGAGATCGACGGCGGGCGGCCCCGGCTCAGCGGCGTGATCGACTGGGACGAGGCCACCATCGGCGACCCCGCCGAGGACCTCGCCGCCATCGCGGCCGGCCACGGCGACGCGTTCCTGGGCCGGGTGCTCGCGCTCGGCGGCTGGGCCGACGACGGGACGGCGGCCCGCATCGCCGCCATCCGCGGCACGTTCGCCCTGCAACAGGCGCTCGACGCGCACCGGGACGGCGACGCGGAAGAACTGGCGGACGGCCTGACCCCCTACCGCTGACCCCCGCCCCTCGCCACCGCCACTCGGCGCACCCCGGCAGCGCTTGCCTCGCCCGCGCCGCCGCCCCTCGGCCCACTCGCAGGACCGGATCCAGCTGAGAGCCCATCCGCGCCAGAGCGGCAGGCGAGCAGGTGGCCAGCCGGCTGGCAGCAGGCGACGGCAGCCCGTTCCGGCCGCCGCCCTTGGGCACCGTAGGCAGGAGGCGGCTGAGAACCGGAGGAGCAGTGGCCGGAAGGGCGGGAGGCGGAGCGGTGGGAGGCGGAGCGGTGGGAGGCGGAGCGGTGGGAGGCGGTGGGAGGCGGTGGGAGGGCGGAGGGGTCAGGTTCGGAGGCGGGAGGAGGGGGTGGCGGGGGCGGTTGGGCGGCCGACTCGGGCCAGGTGGAGGAGGGTGCGGGGGTCTGCGACGCCCAGCCGGCCCGCGAGGGTCCGCCGGGTCGGCTCGCAGTCGATGATCTGGCTCAGCGGGTGCGTGGCATAGCCGTGGACGGACAGGGTGAGCCAGTGCCGCATCAGGACGCGCCCCACCTCCAGCTCGTCCTCGACCGCCCCCACCAGCACCAGGACGTCCCCGTCGTAGTCCAGCAGGTCGCGCGAGGCCCCGGCCAGCACCCTCGGCAGGCCCAGGCGACGCAGGGCCGGGTAGAGGGCCAGCGAGGCGCGCAGGCCGATGGCCTCCGCCCTGCTGAGGGACAGGGCCCGGTCGGTGAGGCCGTCGAGGAGGTAGCGGCGGTGGCGGCGGGTGAGCCGCAGCCAGGCGCGCAGCTCCCGCGTCACCTCCCGGTCCCCGAACTGGTGCAGGTCGGCCGCGTGCAGCAGGTCCGCGAGGTCGCGGCAGGCCAGCCGCCGCATCCCGGTCAGCTCCGCGACCAGGGAGCCCGGGAGGCGTCCCGGGTGGTACTCGCCGCGGTTGGCCCCGCGGGCCCGGACGTCGGCCGTCGTGAAGGGCGTCCGGTACGGCTGCGCGGCGGCGTACAGGACACCCACCCGCAGCGGCCCCGGATCGGGACGGAAGCCGACCGACAGGCCGGCGTCGGCGCAGACGATCAGGCAGCACTCCACGAACGCGCCCAGGCTCAGGCGCAGGTCGCGGCCCGTGGGGTCGCTGATGGGCAGGGCGCGGGACGGGTCCCAGCCGACCTCGGCCCCGTCGGCCGTGTAGGTGAGGGTCCAGGGCTGGGTGTTGTGGGCGCTGGGGGCACGCCAGAAGTCCGGCTCCAGCGGCCGCAGCCGGTCTTTCACGCCGTCAGGCCCTTCTCGTAGAAGGTGTAGCCGTGCAGGGGGCGGCCGCCCATCGCGGTGTACTGGGCGGCGGAGCCGGGGTTCGTGCGCTCGACGTACGTGCTGCGCAGCGCCCGGTAGCCGCCCCGGCGCAGCCCTTCGTGCAGCTCCCGGGACAGCAGCCGCATGTAGCCGTGGCCCTGCTCCCCGGGGACCGTGCCCTTGATGATGAGCACGGCCTCGCTGCGGTAGCGGGAGCGGGTGGCCAGCAGGCGGAGCTGGTTCAGGAAGTGGAGATTGCCACGAATTTTCGCGATAAATCGCGAAATGTCGGGCAAGCACAGCACGAACGCGACCGGCCGCTCCCCCTTCGTCAGGTACAGCAGCAACGACTCGTCCAGCAGGTACGCCAGCCCGTCCGTCTGCGCCGCGAGCTGCTCCGCCGAGATCTCCGTGTAGTAGCCGAGCTGCGCGAAGCTGGCGTTCAGCATCTCCCGCAGGATCGGCAGCTGCTCCGCCACGCGCCGCCGGTCGCCCCGGTGCACGCGCAGCCCCTCGGCCGCGATCCGCCCGTCGTCGAACGCGAACACCGCCTCGTCCGGCACCGGGCAGATCCAGGTGTCGGACTCGAAGCGGCGCGCGAAGCCGTGCGCCTCGTACGCGATGGGGTAGTACGGGTGGTTCCAGGCGCTGTCGATGAAGCCGCGCTCGTCGAAGCCGGAGGTGATGACGCCGCCCGACTGGTTGGGCAGCAGCGACACCGGCCCGAACACCGCCTCCTTCCCGGCGGCGCGCCCGGCCGCGAGGATGCTGTCGAACAGCTCCCCCGCCGCCTCCTCCGCGAACTCGGTCAGCCCGAACAGCTGCGTGGCCCGGCCCAGCTTGGCGTCCAGCGCGGCGTCGGTGTGCAGCGTGGTCCGCGCGACCACGCGCCCGCGCCGCCTGAGCAGGAACAGCCGTACCCCTTGCCGGTGCCACGTGCGTACCTGCGCGTGCAGCGGCGGGATGAAGCGCGGCTCGCCCGCGTAGACGCGGTCGGTCAGCGAGAGGAAGTCGCGCAGGTCGCGGCGGCTCTCGACGGGATGCAGCGTCACCCGCGCCTCACCCGGGGACCCTCGCCGTCCTCCACGGACAGCGGGGTGAACGTCTCGATGTGCGCCATCGGCCCGCCCTCCGCGCGCCAGATCCCGTTGCTGTAGCCCTCCGGCTCGGCGTTGTAGAGCCGGATGTAGCCGCCGGTGGCGTTCCTGGTGCCGTCCGTCACCCACTGCATGAGCTTGCGGTGGTGGCGGCTGCGGGCGAAGCGCAGCAGCGCGTCGCGGTCCTCGAAGAACGCGAGCGTGCCCAGCGTGAACGGGAACTCCCAGTAGACCTTGTGCCAGCAGTAGCCGCGCATCCGCTTCATGTCCCGCACCATGCGGAACCACGTCAGGGTGAGCGTGAATATCGACAGCGGCCCCCGGTAGCGGGTCGCGCCGACGAACATCGCCGTCGCCCGCCCCTGCGGCGGTGCCTTGCTGAAGTCCGTGGTCCTCATGCGTCCTTCACCAGGTAGACGTTCTTCATCTTCGTGAAGCCGGCGAACGGCCCCTCGCCCGGGTCGAAGACCTTGACGCGCAGGTCGGCGGCCGTCGGGTCCTCCTTGAGCGACTCGGCGAAGTCGCGCGAGACGGCGCTCAGGTGGGCGACCACGCCCTTGCGGCAGATCTCGGCGAGCTCATCGCGGTCGGCGGCGCCTGGGCCGCGCAGCTCGATGTTGATCACTGGGCGGTACTCCAGGCCCGGCAGCTCCTCCAGCGACAGGCAGAACCGGTTGATCGCGGCCGCGTACGGATTGCCCTGGTAGAGGCCGTACTCGACGTCCTGCGGATACAGGTTGGCCCCCATGTAGGAGATCGTCGAGTCCTTGCGCCCGAACAGGAACAGCAGCGGCAGGTTCATCCGCTCGTCGGTCCAGGCTCGCTCGTACTCGTCGGCGCCGAGCGCCCGCCTGACGTCGGCGAGGGTGTGCAGCCTGGCCTCGTCGCCGACGTTGTAGCGGAGCTTGGGCTGCAGGCAGCTCTTGGTGTTGATGGTGCACAGCAGCTCGCCCTCGCCGTTGACCTCCAGGAACGTCTCCAGCGGGTTGTAGTGGAAGATCATCGGCAGCCGCTGCTCCCCCGGCCCGAGTAAGAGATCGCGCAGCCGCTGGTCGGTGGCCAGGCGCTTGCGCAGCCACACGCTGAACCCGCTCTCCGCGCCCATCCCGATCGTCAGGTCGCTGGCGCCGTATCCGGAGCGGACCTCCTCGAAGCGCTCCTCCAGGTAGTCGCGCAGCGCCTCGGTCATGCCCTCGCCGCCGACCATGCCGCGGATGCGGTAGTCCCGCCACGGGAAGCCGCTCTCGTCCAGGCGGTCGCGCAGGTGCTTGAGGAACGGCGGGTACGCGGCCACCACGTAGTCGTAGCCGGGCCCGAAGTGCTCCAGCGTGTCGGCGATCTTCTCCAGGTCGGGACCGGTGTTCTTGACCATCGCGACGCGCGCCATGGCCGTGCCGGTGGTGGTGCCGGTGGCCCAGGCGCCCATCGAGTACGCGTTGATCACGAACAGCCGGTCACCGGGGAAGACCAGCTCGATGTAGCCGGCCGCGTTGCGGTAGATGCCCTTGAGCTCGCGCGGCCCGCGTACCCAGTTGTACGGCTTGCCGCTGGACCCCGACGACTCGTCCACGATCACGCCGGGCCGGTGCAGCTTCCCCTCCTGGCAGCGGCTCTCCTCGTCATAGACGGCGGCGTAGTTCTGCTTGCTGGTCTCCGGGAAGTCCGCCAGCCTCCTGGCGTGCTCGGCGCCGTTCGCCCGCACGAAGTGCCGGTATGCGGGCACGTCCACGGCGGCGAACTGGCAGGCCAGCCTGGCGTGCCGGGCCGCCAGCCAGTCGAAGGCGGGGTGGTAGCTCCGGGCGACGAGCCGCCAGATGGCGGGGTGCATCGCGCCCAGCCGGTACGCGCCGGTCAGGGACCAGGAGTAGGCCTGGAGGCGGGCCCTCCGCCAGCGCTGGCGGACGGTGAGCGGCCCGAGAGCCGGGCTGAGGCGGGTCATGAACGGTGAGACTAGTGGGCCGGATAGAAGATCGCTTTACGCCCACTTTCACCGCTTTCCTACCTTCCCTATCCTTCCCTGTTGTGTGCCATCATAGGGAGCGATATGGAGCGTTACACCGTCGAACAGGTAGCCACCCTGCTGGGGTTGCACGTCAAGACCGTGCGCAACTACGTACGCGACGGGCGGCTGCCGGCCGTGCGCATCGGCAAGCAGTACCGGATCGCCAAGGAGGACCTGGCGGCCTTCACCGGCACGCCGCTCGGCGCGCCCCGCCGCGCGGAGGTGTCGAGCATCGTGCAGATCGACGGCATCGCCAGGGGCGACATGGACCGGGTCAGCACGATGGTCATGGCAGCGCTGGCGAGCCGGCCCCATGGCCTGCGCGTGGAGTTCGTCTACGACGAGGAGCGCGAGCACCTGAAGGTCATCGTGCTGGGCGGCCTGGAGGAGAGCGCCCAGGTCCTGAGGATCGTCGACGCGCTGGTGCGGGAGTGAGGCCCATGGCCGGGATCCGCGCCTCGCCTGAGGGCGCGCGGCCCCGCCGCGGCAAGCTGCCGCCCGGCACCGGGCACCTGCTCCCCGCCCGCACCCGAGAGATCATGGACTTCCTGGAGACCGCACATGCTTGACGACCGCGTATACGTCTGCGACCCGCACGGCGAGCCGCTGCGCGAGACCCGCGACGCGCTCGACCTCCTAGGCGAGGCCTTCGGGCGGGGCTCGACCTGGGTGGCCGTCCCCGCCGAGCGGCTGCACGACGACTTCTTCGCGCTGCGCACGGGCGTGGCGGGCGAGATCGCGCAGAAGTTCGTCAACTACCGCGTCGGCCTGGCCGTCGTGGGGGACATCTCCCGCTTCACCGCCGCCAGCTCGGCACTGCGCGACTGGGTGTCCGAGTCGAACCGGGGCGAGCACATCTGGTTCGTCGGCGACCTGGAGGAGCTGGCGGCGCGGTTGCCCTGAGGCGCGGCTCCTTCAGCGGCGGCGGGCGGCCACGGCGGCGAGCATCTCCCAGGCCGCCTCGGGGTGCAGCGTCTCGTCCGGGTCCGTGTGGAACGGATCGAGGACGACCGTCTCCGCGCCGAGCAGCCGCAGCTCCTCCAGGTCGGCCATGACCTGCTCGATCGTGCCCTCGCCGGCGCGCCGCTCCGCCGGCGGGGAGTCGGTGATCCGCAGCAGGATCCTGGGCGCCAGGGCGGGCACCGGCCGGCCCTCCTCGGCGGCGATCTCCTTCAGGCGCGACCAGTTCTCGCGCAACGAGGGGAGGGTGCTCCTGAGCGGGTGCCACCCCTCGCCGTAGCGCACCGCCCTGCGCAGGCCCGCGTCGCTGCCGCCGCCGACCCAGATCGGCACGCCGCCGGAACGGTAGTCGCCCTCGTCGGCCCAGGCGGCGCGGATGGCGGCGAGGTATTCGTCGGTCACCTTGCCGCGCCGCTCGTACGCCGCCCCGAGCGCCTCGAACTCCTGCCGCGCCCACCCGATCCCCACGCCCAGCACCAGCCGCCCGCCGCTGAGATCGTTGAGGTTGGCCGCCATGCGGGCGACGAGCAGCGGGTGGCGGTACGGCACGATGAGCACCGTGGTGCCGAGCCCGATCCGGGTGGTGGAGCCGGCGAGCCAGGCCAGCGTCGTGAACGGTTCGTAGAACGGCGCGGGATACTGCTCGGCGACGTCAGAGGTGATCGCCACGTGGTCGGAGACCATGAGCAGGTCGTATCCGAGCCCCTCGACCGTCCGCGCCCAGCTGCGCAGCACGTCGGGATTGGTGCCGGGGCCGAAATTGGGAACGTTCACACCTATTCGCACCGGGTCAGGTTATCCCAGCGATCATCGCGTCAGCCGCACGCGGCTCGCACGTCCGCCACGAGGCCCGCCGCGGCCTCGATCGTACGGGCGATCTCCTCCGGGGTGCGCCCCACCTCCGCCAGCAGCGCCTGGGCCCGCTCGCCGAAGCCGGGCGGGGCGGAGGTGAGCCGGGCGGCCGAGGCGACCATGCCCTTCTCGTTGATCAGCCAGGCGCCGTCGGCGGCGTGCAGGGCGTGGCAGACGACTCCGACGGCGCGGAAGAGCGAGCCGGCCGCGTACGCCGGGTCCTGGCCCTTGGCGCCGTAGCCGCCGATCATCAGGGCGAAATCGGCCTCCCACAGCCCCCTGATCAGAGCCTGGCGCAGCGCGGGCGGGTATGCGTCCGTGATGTCCCGCCGGAGGGCGGCGAGCTCGCCAGTGGGGTCGGCGAGGACCTGGCACAGGGCGACCTCGCCGGCGTAGGCGTGCGAGTAGAAGCCGAGGGGGTGTCCGACCTGGAAGCCGATCTCGTAGCGGCCCTGGCGGCAGTCGTCCCAGACGCGGTGGACGCGGTCGAGGTCGCGGTAGATCCAGTCGACCCGCCGGCCGTCCACGGTGAGCCAGCCGCCGCCGTCCACCCACGGCCCCCAGCCGCCCGGCTCGGTCACCTCGGTCGGCTCCCCCGCCAGGGCGCGCAGGGCGTCCACGTCGAGCGGGCCCCGGTAGTAGAGGCCGAGGTCGATGTCGGAGTCCGGCCGGTGCGTGCCGCGCGCCCGGCTGCCGCCCAGGACGACGGCCACCACACCGGGCACCTCGGCCAGTCGGGCGGCTATGGCGTGGATGTCCGGCTCCTGCACGGGTCGATCTTAGAACCTCCCGGCCCGGGGGCGTCGGGTGCGTCCGCCTCGCCGGTGGCGCGCTAGGCTTCTAAGCTCGCACAGAACGGCCTTCACCGGCGTCCGGGGCCCTTGAGCCGGGGCGTCCATACAGTTCGGCCGACCGATCGCGCGAATGGCGAGTGACCCATGAAGTACATGCTGATGATCTACACCAACCCCGCCGCCCAGGAGGCGATCGCCGGTGGCGTCGACGCGGTGATGGCGGAGGTCGACGCGCTGATGAAGGAGCTGCGCGAGAGCGGCGAGCTGGTCGGCGGGATGGCGCTCGACGGCCCGGCCGCCGCCAGGACCGTGAAGGTGCGCGACGGGGCGCCCGCGATCACCGACGGGCCCTTCCTGGAGGCCAAGGAGCACCTGGCCGGCTACCTGGTCGTCGACTGCGCCGATGTCGAGCGGGCCACGGAGATCGCCGCCCGCTGGCCGGACGCGCGGCTGTGCGCGATGGAGGTGTGGCCGGTCATCGACGAGGTGGCATGACCGGCGGAAAGACAGGTGCGCGGGGCGGCGGAAGATGAGCGGGCAGAAGGGCGTCGGGGGGCGGGTGTGAGCGAGGTCGAGGGGCTGCTGCGGGAGCTGGCGCCGCAGGTGCTGGGCGTGATCGTACGGCGGTACGAGCAGTTCGACCTGGCCGAGGACGCCGTGCAGGAGGCCCTGCTCGACGCGGCCGTGCAGTGGCCCGAGCAGGGGCTGCCCGGCAACCCGCGGGCCTGGCTGATCACGGTCGCCTCGCGCCGGCTCATCGACCAGGTACGCAGCGAGCACGCGCGCCGGAACAGGGAGGAGAGCGTCGCGGTCAGCGTGCCGGCCGACGAGTTCACGGCTCCGGCGCCCGGCGAGGAGCGGCCCGGCGATCACGACGACACGCTGACGCTGCTGTTCCTGTGCTGCCACCCGTCGCTGTCGCAGGCCTCGCAGCTGGCGCTCACGCTGCGGGCCGTGGGCGGGCTGACGACGGCGCAGATCGCCAGCGCGTTCCTGGTGCCGGAGGCGACGATGGCGCAGCGCATCAGCCGGGCCAAGCAGCGCATCAAGGCGACCGGCGTGCCGTTCCGGCCCCCGCCCGAGGGCGAGCGGGAGGAGCGGCTGCGCGTGGTGCTGCACGTGCTCTACCTGATCTTCAACGAGGGCTACACCGCCACCTCGGGGCCGCAGCTGCTGCGGGCCGAGCTGACCGGTGAGGCGATCAGGCTCACCAGGGCCGTGCGCCGGCTGCTGCCCGGCGACGGTGAGGTCGCGGGGCTGCTGGCGCTCATGCTGCTCACCGAGGCGCGCCGGCCCGCGCGCACCGGCCCCGGCGGGGAGCTGGTCCCGCTCGCCGAGCAGGACCGGAGCCTGTGGGACCACGGGCTCATCGACGAGGGCGTCAAGCTGGTCAGCACCGCCCTGTCCACCAGCGCGCTCGGCCCCTACCAGCTCCAGGCGGCCATCGCCGCCGTGCACGACGAGGCGCCCAGCGCCGATGAGACGGACTGGCCGCAGATCCTGGCGCTGTACGGGGTGCTGTCCAGCCTCGACGACAACCCGGTGGTCAAGCTCAACCACGCGGTGGCCGTGGCCATGGTGCGGGGGCCGCGGGCCGGGCTCGACCTGCTCGACCGCCTGGCCGCCGACGAGCGCATGGCCGGGCACCACCGGCCGGCCGCGGTGCGCGCGCACCTGCTGGAGATGGCGGGCGACCTGGCGGCGGCGGTGGAGGCGTACCGCGAGGCGGCCCGGCGTACCACCAGCCTGCCCGAGCAGCGATACCTGGAGAGCCGGGCCTCCCGCTTGTCCTGACGACGATTGCGGAGGAGCGCTGAGCGGTCGATCGGACGAGGAGCGGGCAGGGGACGGTCGTGAGAGTCGTCGTGTTGTCGGACACGCACGCGCCCAGGCGCTGGCGTTCCTGCCCGCCCCGCGTCGCCGAGCACCTGCGCGGCGCGGACGCCATCCTGCACGCGGGTGACGTCTGCGTGGCGTCCGTGCTGGACGAACTGGCCGCGTACGCCCCCGTCCACGTCGTGAAGGGCAACAACGACGGCCCGGACGTGGTGGCGCCGGAGACGCTGGAGCTGACCCTGGACGGGCTGCGGATCGGCATGATCCACGACAGCGGCCCGGCCAAGGGGCGCATGGACCGCCTGCGGCGCCGCTTCCCTCAGGCGGACCTGGTCGTCTTCGGCCACTCGCACATCCCGCTGGACGAGTCGGGCGACCGCCTGCGCATCTTCAACCCCGGCTCCCCCACCGACCGCCGCCGCCAGCCGCACGGCACGCTGGGCCTGCTCACCATCGAGGACGGCGTCCTGACCGGCGCCGAGATCGTGCCCGTCACTTGACGACGTCGTCGCGGGCCTGCTCCAGGTTGGTCTTCAGCTCCTCCATGACCTTGGCGTACCCGAGGTAGCTGTAGCGCTCGGCCGCGTGCCACGGGTAGAGCTGGCCCGCCCTGACCGCCGGGAGCTTGGCCCAGGTCGGCTTCCCGGCCATCTCCTCGATCTTCATCGACTGCGTGCGGGCGTCCACGAGGATCACGTCGGCCTGGTACTTGTCGGCGTTCTCCCAGCTGACCACCTCCCAGAAGCCGCCTTCGCTCTCGGTGGGCCTGGCCGGGTGGACGATGTTCAGCCCCAGCTCCCCCCAGTACTTGATGTCGGGGTGGTCCGGCAGGTAGGCGACGTAGAGGTTGTCGGGCGTGGCGGTGACGACCATGACCTTGAGGTCGGGCCTGGCGGCGGCGAGGGTCCTGAGGGCGGCGCTCGCCGCGTCGAAGCGGTTCTTGGCCTCGACCACGGGCGCCGCCTTCGGGTCCGCGCCGAGCGCGGCGGCGAGCTGTCCGTACCTCTCGATGATCTCCACGAGGGGCTTGCCGCTGAGCTGCACGCCGGCCGACGGGGCGATCTGGTCGACCGCCTGGACGGACTCCTCGGGGACGTACCAGAGCGTGTTCTTCTGGTACATGCCCGCCACCAGCAGGTCAGGCCGGAGCGAGGCGTACTTCTCGACGTTGAACTCGCCCCACACGTTCCCGATCGACTCGACCTTGGCGATGTCCACCTCGCCCACCTCGGGGTCCCGGCCGCCGTCCTTGAGCCGGTGCGGGCCGAACACCGCGACGGGCCGCACGCCGAAGTCCCACAGCGCGGCCGCCGCCCCCGACTGGGCGACCACGCGCTGCGGCCGGCTCGGGAGGGAGATGTTCTTGCCGCGGTCGTCGGTCCAGGTCCAGGTGCCCTGTCCCGAGGCGGGGGCGGCGGCGGGCGGCGGGGCCGTCCCGCCACAGGCGCTGACGCCGATCGCGGCGGCGACGCCGACGGCGGCCAGGGTGCGTCGCGGGACAGTGGGCATGAGCGCTCCTCGCTGGGCAGGCTTCCCGAACAAGATCTTAGATTAGCCTTACCTAACTTGGAAGCCCTACGAGGTCTGATCATCTCTCCGTGGTGCTCTGCCGTACGACCGGCGGTGTAGTACGAGTGGCGGCGGCCCGCCGGATCGTACGTCCCGCGGCGTACCGGAGACGGGGACGCCGGGCGGATTCTGTCACCGCCGCTTGCGAGGATCCTCGGGACTTAAGGGCCGCGGTAAGTCCACGGGAACAAAGCCGTAAGCGCCCTCCAGCACAGTGATCTCAGATCACAGGAGAGAAGGGCCGAGAGATGAGCCAGCCGTACACCGTCCAGGACGAGATCACGCTCCCCGGGTTCGCCGGGACCGTCCACCTGCCGGGCGAGGCCGGGTACGAGGAGCTGCGCCGCTCGCTCAACCCGCGCGTGGACGCCCGCCCGGCCCTGGTGGCCGAGGCGTACGGGGTGGCAGACCTGCGCGGCGCGCTGCTGGCGGCGCGGCACCACGGGGTCCCGTTCGCGGTGCAGGCGACCGGGCACGGCACGCACGAGGCGTGCGACGGCGGCGTCCTGGTCAGGACCTCCCCCATGGCTTCGGTCCTGGTGGACCCGGACCGGCGGATCGCCCGGGTGGGGCCGGGGGCGCGCTGGGGCGAGGTGGTCGCGGCCGCCGCGCCGTTCGGGCTGGCGCCGCTGTCGGGGTCGTCGCCGTCGGTCGGCGTCACCGGCTACACGCTCGGCGGCGGGCTCGGGTGGCTGGCGCGCAAGCACGGGTTCGCGGCCGACAGCGTGGTGCGCGCCGAGGTGCTGCTGGCCGACGGCCGGCACGTCGTGGCGAGCGCGGACAGCCACCCCGAGCTGTTCTGGGCGTTGCGCGGCGGCGGTGGCGGGTTCGGCGTCGTCACCTCGCTGGAGTTCCGCCTCCACCCGGTCGAGCGGGTGTTCTCGGGGTTCGCGTACTTCCCGATCGAGGCGGCGGCCGAGACGCTGACCGCGTACCGGAGCTGGATCGAGGACGCCCCTGACGAGATCAGCACGGCGGTGGTGCTCAGGCGGATGCCCGAGGACGCGCCGGAGCCGGTGCGCGGCAGGCACGTCGTCATGGTCAAGGTGGTGCACGCCGGCGAGGCCGAGGAGGCCAGGCGGCTGCTCGCGCCGCTGTGGCGGGCGGCCGGCAGTGCGACAGGCGGGGCGCTGCTGGACGAGACGCGCCCCAGCACGTACGCGGCCACCTCCATGGGCGGCACGCCCAACCGGCACATGGACATGTTCGAGACGGTGCCCGACGAGGTGATCGGCACGCTGGTGCGGGCCGCGGAGCAAGCGCAGACCGTGGAGATCCGCCACTGGGGCGGCGCCATGGCCCGCCCGGGCCAGGACGCCGGCCCGGTCAGCCACCGTGGCACGAAGCTGTCGGTCATCGTGGACACCGTCGTGCCGGGGCTGGCGGAGGAGCTGCGCCCCCACGCCAACGGCGGGACGTTCCTCAACTTCCTGGCCGACCCCGAAAGGACGGCGGCGGCGTTCACGACCGGTGACTTCCGGCGGCTGCGCGAGGTCAAGCGGGCCTACGACCCGGACGGCTTCTTCCGCGTCGGCCACGTCACCCGTTGAGCACGCGGCCAAGGCGACGAATGGGCCGAACAGGGACACATCCAGGGCAGGATCGTGCTCCAAGTGACCGGCCAGGTGTGCCGCGGCCGGGCCTGCCTCTAGCATTTCGCAGATGACCACCTACGACGATCCTGACGCGTTCGAGTACCTGGACTTCTCGGCTCTGCCGCCGCGCCAGCAGCGGATCCTGGCCATGATCCGGGACTGGGTGGTCAGGTACGGATATCCCCCGGGCACGCGCGAGATCGGCCACGCGGTCGGGCTGCGGTCGTCCTCCTCGGTGTCGAAGCACTTGAAGAGCCTGGAGGAGAAGGGGTTCCTGCGACGGGGCGCGACCATGACCCGGCCGATCGACGTGCGCCTGTTCCTGCGGGCCTCGGCGCCGGAGCCCGCAGGCGACGTGGTGAGCGTGCCCGTGGTCGGCGACATCGCCGCGGGCACCCCCATCCTGGCCGACGAGTACATGGACGACACGCTCACCCTGCCCCGCGACCTCACCGGGCGCGGCACCGTGTTCGCCCTGCGCGTGCGGGGCGACTCGATGATCGACGCCGCGATCTGCGACGGCGACATCGTCGTGGTACGGCAGCAGCCCGAGGCCCACTCGGGCCAGATCGTCGCCGCGATGATCGACGGTGAGGCCACGGTCAAGGTGTTCCGCCGGCGGGGCGGGCACGTCTTCCTCGAACCGCGCAACTCCGCCTACGACGTCATCGACGGCGACGGCGCCGTGGTGCTGGGCATCGTGGTCTCGGTCCTGCGCAGCGTGTGAGCACCCCAGGTCAGGCGAGGACGGCAGGCTTGAGCACGTCCTCGCACCACTGGCGGAAGCTGGTGGGGGTGCTCGCCCGAGGCGTGCGTACGGCGCCGTTGTCGAGGCCGGCGTCCTTGGCCAGCGCCATGTCGAGCATCCCCTGGGCCATGGCTTCGGACATCCCCGACTCCACCAGCCCGGCCTTGAACGCTTCGCCCGACAGCCGCTCGAAGCGGATCGGGCGGCCCAGCACCTCGGACATGATCTGTGCCATGTCCTCGAAGGAAAGGTCCTCGGGGCCGAGCACCGGGACCTCCTCGACGCCGCTCCAGGCGCCGTCGAGCAGCAGGTCGGCGGCGACCGCGGCGATGTCGCGGGTGGCGCAGCTCGGAGCCTTGTGGTCGCCGGAGATAGGCGAGGTGAACATGGACCGGTCCCTGATCAGCTCGATCTGGCGCAGCAAATTGTCCATGAACGAGGGCATCGCCAGCCCCCGGTAGCTCACGCCCGTGCTCGCGATCAGGTCGTCCATGGCGAGGGACGCCGTCACGTACCCGGCGTTCCCGGCCACCGCCGTCCCGCGGCCCAGGGCCGAGACTCCCACCACCCGCTCGACCCCCTGGGCCACGATGGCCTCGCACGCGGGGCGGCTGAAGCCGACGTAGGCGGCATCGACGCTCGCGGAGCGACGGTCCGACGGCACCAGCCAGAAGACGGTGCGGGCGCCCGCGAACGCCTTGGTGACCACGTCGAGGTCACGGTGCGAGCCCTCGACGACCTCGGCGTACGCGCGCACCGCGGCGGGGAGCCGGGCGGGGTCGCGCGCGATCACGCGGGTGGGTGCGCCGGCGGCCATGAGGCGGTCGAGGACCTGGCGGCCGATCTTACCGGTGGGCGTAGTGACGACGATCATGAAAGCCCCCTGGAGGGAAGTGTTGACGGGAAGAACGGGAGCCCAGTCAACCCGGCACCGCGCCAGACCTGAAGGACCGATTCGATCACCATTGATACTGTCGGGGTATGAATGACCTGGAGGTCCGGCAGCTCCGCTACTTCGTGACCGTCGCCGAGGAGCTGCATTTCGGGCGCGCGGCGGAGCGGCTCGGCATGGCGCAGCCGCCGCTGTCCCGCGCGATCCGGGGCCTGGAGCGGCAGCTGGGCGTACGGCTGCTGGAGCGCAGCACGCGCCACGTCGCGCTCACCCCCGCCGGCGAGACCCTGCTGCGCGACGCCCGGATCGCGCTCGACGCGGTCACCGCGGCCGCCCGGCGGGCCCGGCACGCCGGGCGATCTGACCCTGGGCTGCGCCTGGCGCTGAAGGCCGACTACGACGGCGGGCTGCTGCCGCAGATCCTCGCCGCGTACCAGCGCGAGGCGGCCGCCCTCCCGGTGGAGCTCGTGCTGGGCGGGAAGGGGGAGCAACTGACGGCGCTGCGCGACGGCCGCGCGGACGTCGCCCTGGTGCCCGCCGCCCTTGACGAACCCCTTGACGTACGTGGCCTGGACGTCGAACCGCTGCTGACCGAGCCCCGGCTGGTCGCGCTGGCGGCTTCCGATCCGCTGGCCTCCCGCTCGTACCTGCACCTGGCCGACCTGGCCGGCAGGACCCTCCCCGACGGGACACCCGCCGACGGCCAGGAAGCCTGTCCGGCGACGGCCGGGACCCGGCCGAGACGCCTGGACCTGGCGGAGATCTTCAACCTGGTCGAGGTGGGCAGCATCGTCTGGTTTCCCCCGGCCTCGGTCGCGCCGCGCCATCCCCGGCCCGGCATCGCTTACCGCACGGTCAGCGACCTGCCGCCGCTCACCCTCACCGTGGCCTGGCCGCACCACAGCCGCTCACCGGCCGTCGCCGCCTTCGTCCGCACGGCCACCGCCACAGCCACCGCCACGCACGCGGCGGACGCGCCGGCACACGCCCCCGGCAGCTGACGGCCGCGGCTTCCCTAAGCTGCCGGGCGGAGGCGGGCGGCGGTCGTGACGCTCAGGAGGGTGCGGGCCAGGGCGTCCGTCTGGCGCAACAGCGGGGCGTCGGCGCCCGGGCGGGCGAAGCCGGCGATGCCGGGGCCGCCCGCCGTCCACGGGCCGAGGGCGAACCGGCGGGGGTGGACGGCGCCGGTACGGGCGACGAGGCGGCGGTCCGGGAGGCGGACGTCCAGGAGGCCGGCCGCCTCGCGGCACTCGCCCCGGGCGAAGAGCGCGCCGAGCAGCGGGTCGGTGCTGCGGGCCACGGTCGGCTCCGGCAACCGGGCCTCCACCAGCGCCCGCGCCTCCACCGCGCCGGGCACGCTCGTGCCGACCGCCCGCCAGACCCCCGCCCGCTCGTCCCGCCCGACCCGGATGCCCTCGCCCAGGAACGTCACCACGCCGGCCCGCGCCAGCGCCCGCAGCTCGGCCAGCCGGGGCGCGGGCGGACCGCTGGCGAGGTAGTTGTACAGGCCCTGGAACCAGGGGTCCGGCGGGACCACCGCGCGCAGCGCGTTCAGGCCGTGGATCATGGCCAGGTCCGCGCTGTGCGCCGGGTCGGCCCGCCGCTCCAGGTCGGCCGTCAGGTAGCCGGCCATCCAGCGCCCCAGACCGGCCAGGTCGCCGAAGCGCATGCCGCGCAGCGGCCGTTCCAGCCGGTCCAGGTGCAGCCGGTCGGCGAAGCGGGGCACGGATTTGGTGATGAGCGCGCGCAGCTCCTTGCCGCCCCACTCGGCCTGCGCGAAGGCGGGCTCGAACGCGTCCCAGCCCATCCGCGTGCGTGCCGGGTGCCCGTTGAACAGCTCGAAGTAGTACGCGTACGCCAGCTCCTTGGCCACCGCCCGCCGCAGCTCCCCGGCGGGCGTGCCCGGGGTGACGAACCCGGGCAGTCCGGGCGGCGGCGCGGCGAGCCGGTAGCCGGTCTTGGCGTGGTACGGAACTCCCCTGCGCGACCCCACGAACAGCCGCGGCTCCGACCCGCCGGGCACGTAGTGCAGCTCGCCGCCGTGTTCGGTGAAACGCCCGCCGCGTCCCGACGCGAGCAGCGCCATCAGGTCGACGAACGCCAGCCCGGCCCCCCGTACGAGCACCGGCTCCCCGGCCGGGATCACGCCCGGGTCGAGGTCGGCGGCGTACCCGGCGGGAAGGTAGGCCAGGCCATGCCTGGCCGCGAAGGCGAGCTCCTCCGCCTCCGGCGGCGCGGGCAGCGCGCCCTGGTGGCCCTGCGCGAGCACCACCGCGTCCACCTCCAGCGCTCCCCCGCCGGACAGCTCCACCCGCTGGCCCCCGCGCACGTCGGTCAGGCCGACCGCCGTGGCCCGGGACGGAGCGGGCCCTCGCAGCGCACCGACCGGTCGGTGAAGACCGTGATGTCGGCGGCCGCCGAGTTGGCCCACAGCAGGTCCGGCTGGCCCGCGCGCCAGACGCGGCCCGCGCCGTGCGGGTACGGGTCCACCACGTGCACGTCGAGCACGTGGTCTCCGAGCAGCTCGGGGGCGTTGGCGCAGATCCGCTCCACGATGGACGTCCCCGTGGGACCGGCCCCGATCACCGCGACAGCGCTCACCCCGACCCCGCCCCGCTCTCCCGTGGTTACGCGCCGCACCGCCCCTCCCCACCCAGACCGGGGTCCGCCGGAGGAGGCGGACGCCTCCCCCGGCGGAGCGCTAATACCTATATTAACAGTAGGTATTACGGGAAAGATCGTCAACCTGGCGGCAGGCAGACCGTGAGCGCGCCCGCGGCGGCCTTGGCCTTGATCCGGGTGGTGGGCTCGCGTTCCCCGCCGTCGAGCTCGTACGTCAGCGGAACCCCGAAGCGGGCCGACACCTTCCTGGCCCGCGTGATCCGGACGTACGGCGAGTCGTCGGAGCGTCCCGCGGCCATCCTGCCGATCACCCGTCCCCATTCGAGCGGCCCCTTGGCGGTCGAGACGCCGACCTCCAGCCAGCCGTCGTCCGGCCGCGCGTCGTCGAACGCCTTGACGCCGCCGGCGATCGTGCTCACGTTGCCCAGCAGCAGGCAGCTCGCCCGGCCCTCGAACCAGGTCGTCCCGTCGATTTTGATCTTCATCGGCACGAGCGGCTCGCCGACGTGCCGGACGGCCGCCTTGACGTAGCTCAGCTTGCCGAGCCGTTTCTTGGCCCGCCCGCCGGCGTCGGCGATCATTTCGGCCTCGAACCCGGCCCCCGCCATCACCGCGAAGTGCTCGCCGTTGAGCACCCCCAGGTCCAGCTTCTCCCGCCGCCCGTGGAAGCCGATCCGCACCGCCTCGTCGAGGTCGGCGGGGATGCCGAGGTTGGCGGCGAACAGGTTCGCCGTCCCCGCGGGGAGCACGGCCATCGGCACGCCGGAGCCGGCCATCACGTCGGCACAGCGCTGCACCATGCCGTCACCGCCCCAGACGAACACCAGCTCGACACCCTGATCGAGGGCTTGCCGGACCTTCTTGGGCGCCTTCTTGCTCTTGGGCACCTCGTACCAGAGGAGCTCGCCGACGCCCTCCTCGGTGATGAGCATGCGTAATCGGTCCAGGCCCGCGCCGAGGATCTTCTTGCGGTGCGCGACGACGGCCACGATGGGGGACATGCGTTCCGGACTACCCCGGGCACCGGATTTCAGACGGAGGAATCGATCCCGCCTGCCGGGGTAGCCGTGCGCGAATGAGTATCCACGGCGACCGCGTACTGGGATTGCGGCTGACGCTCGCCGGCCTGGCGGTGGCGCTCGTCATGATCCCGTTCACCCTGCTGCTCATCGTGGCCAAGATGCCCGTCGACGGACTGGATGCGGAGGCCGCGCGGCATCTGCACGAGTACGCGCTTACCCATCCTGAGGTGACCAGGTTCCTCATTGTGTGGACGGATCTGTTCGGACCGTGGCCCTGGCGTATCGCGGTCATCGCGTACGCCGTCTGGCTGCTGAACGAGGGCGCTCCGAGGCTGGCCGTCTGGGCGGTCACCACCATCACCGTGGGCGGGCTGCTCGGCCTGGTGGTCAAGATCGTCGTGGCCCGGGCCAGGCCGCACCTTCCGGACCCCGTCGCGCTGGCGCCGGGCGACTCCTTCCCGTCGGGCCACGCGATGAACGCGACGCTCGGCGCGGGAGTGATCGTCCTTCTCCTCCTGCCCATGCTGCCTCGATGGGGGCGGGTGGTGGCGTGGGCCGTCGCCTGCTTCCTGGTGCTGTCCGTCGGCTACACGCGGATCGCGCTCGGCGTGCACTGGGTGAGCGACGTGGTCGCCGGGATCGTGCTGGGCGTGGCCGTGATCGCCGCGACGGCGGCGGCATTCGAGACGTGGCGGCGCGAGCAGGGACGCAGGCCCGCCTCACCGCCGGTCGAGGGAGTGGAACCCGAGTTCGTGAGAGCGAGCAATGAGCACAACTGAGCAGGCGAAGCACTACGCGTTATCGATCTTGCTGCCGATGGTCCTGATGGCCGCGGTGACGTACGGCGCGGGCAAGGCGATCCTCGCCTGGCCCACCAGTGAGGCGTCGGTGAGCCGGAGCCTGGCCGCCGGCCGGACCCCGCTGTGGAACACGCTCACCGACTTCGGCAGCAGCCTGTCGGACACTCCGTACATCGTGGCGCTCACCGTGATCGCCGCGGTCGTCCTCAGGCTGGTGTACCGGCGCTGGCGCGAATCGATCTTCCTCGTCGCGGCCGTCTGGAGCCAGTCCCTCATCTTCCTGGCCACCACCGAGGCCGTCGGCCGGCACCGGCCGCCCGTACAGCACATCGACCCGGCCCCGCCGACCTCCAGCTTCCCGTCGGGGCACGTCAGCGCCGCCGTCGCGTTCTACTGCGGGATGGCGCTCGTCCTGACCGCGCACGTACGCAACAGGGCGCTCCAGGTGCTGATCTGGGCGCTCGGCATCGCCGCTCCGCTCGCTGTCGGTCTGTCGCGCCTGTACCGCGGCATGCACTTCCTCACCGACGTGCTCTGGGGCGTGCTGCTCGGCGTGGGCTGCGTCGTCATGGCCGCCCGGGCGATCCTGTACGCGCGCGAGCGGCAGCGCTCAGAACTCGTTCGATCGGCGTAGACGCGGGGGCCGCCCGTCGGGGTCCACGACGACCCGGTACAGCGGCATGGCCAGCGCCCGGCGGACGCGGCCGAGCCCGGGGCGCGGATGCCGGCGCAGCCGGCCCGGCGGGCGGGGCCCCCGGCAGCCGCCCTCGTGCCAGGCCTCGAGCCGCGCGGCCGACTCGGCGAACGCCTCGAACGCGCTTTCCGGGTCGAGCAGATCGTCCATGTCGCCGGGGTCGCGGTCCAGGTGCTCGGCGGCGAGCGTGAGCCGGAGCTCCCTGGCGAACCTGCGGGCTCCCGAGGGCGGACGCGGGTCGGGTTCCGCGTCGAGCACGGCGCAGCTCAGTTCGGAGTCGAACGTCCACGAGCGCAGGTTCACGTTGTCGGAGCCGACGCTCGCCCACACGTCGTCGACCACGCAGACCTTGGCGTGCACGTACACCGGCGTGCTCCGGTGGTTCTCCAGATCGTAGATCGCGACCCGGCCGTCGCCCGCGCGCATCAGCCTGGCCAGCGCTTCCGACCTGCCGATCAAGCTGGCCGGGCCGGCCAGCCAGCCGTCCTGGTCGGGATGGCGGGGCACCACGATGATCATGCGCAGGCCCGGCTCGCGCTCCAGCGCCTCGGCGAACGGCTCGACCACCTCCGTGGACCACAGGTACTGGTCCTCCAGGTAGACCAGCGATCTCGCCCGCGCCAGCACCTTGCGGTACGCCCTGGCCACGCTGCGCTCGCCCTCCGGCGCGAACGGGTAGGCGTGGCGCAGGTGGGGATAGGTCCTCAGCAGCTGTACGGCATGCGTCCCGGCCGCCGCCGGCGGGGGGCCGGGCTCCGGCAGCGGCGGCACGTCGGCCATCCGGGTCATGCGGTCCCGCAGCCGCCTGAACGGCTGGCGGGTCTCCGGCGCCGGGTCCTCCCAGCGCTCGCAGAAGACCTTCTCCACCTCGGCCACGGCCGGGCCGCTGATCGCCACCTGGACGTCGTGCCACGGCGGGCGATCGCCGTACGCGGTGGGCATCGGCGCCGCCTGCGGGTCGCCCAGGTGCTCGGCGTCGTCGCGCCGGCTGTGGCACAGGTCGATGCCGCCGACGAACGCCACGTCCCTGTCCGGGCCGCGATCATGGCGCAGGACGACGAACTTCTGGTGATGCGAGCCCCCACGCCGCACCCGCGTGTCGAGCAGCGCCTGCCCGCCGGCCGCCTCGATGTCCTCGCCGAGGTGCCGGTTCTCGGCCGAGCTGAAACGCAGGAAGTCCAGGTGCGAGCGCCAGATCAGCCCTCGGACCAGGGCTCCCCTCTCGGCCGCCCGCGCCATCGCGGCCGCCACCCCGGGGCCGTCCGGCGTGAGCCGCTCGTCAGGGTCGCCGCGCCAGTCGGAGAACAGCAGCAGGTCGTCCTTGCCGAGAGCGTCCAAACACGCGGCGAGCTCGGCGAAGTAGGTGGCGCCGTGCACGAGCGGGCGCACCAGGTTGCCCTCCGTCCAGGGCGCGAGCCTGGTCGCGTCGTTCCCGCGTTCGGGGCCGGTGAGGAACCAGTCGTCCAGCCTCATGTACGCCGCCAGCGGGCCTCTCCGAAACAGTATCCGGCGAACAGCAGCAGCCCGAGGGCCACCACCACCAGCAGCCAGGGCCCGGCCGGGGTGTCGGCGAACGCTCTGAGCGTGGCGTCGATGCCTCCGGCCTTGTCCGGGTCGAAGGTGACGGCCGCCTGGACCACGAAGACGCCGGCCAGCCCGGCGATCAGCCCGCGCGCGAGGTAGCCGGCGAGCCCGAGCCGGTCCATCACCGAGCCGGCACGCCTCGGCATCGGCCTGAGCTCCTTGCGGAACTCCTTCTTGACGCCGAACCGGATCCAATAGACGCCGAGCGCGATGACACCGAGCCCGATCGCCCCCACGATGACCTGCCCCGCGGGCAGCTCGAGCAGCTTCCCCGTGAGGTCCTGGGTCCGCTGGTCGTCGGAGCCGGCCTTGTGCGTCAGCAGCATGGTCACCAGCGCGGTGCACACGAACACGTAGACCGCGACCCGGCCGGCCGGCTCGACCCGGTCCTTGAGCCGGTGGGCGCCGAAGACGGCCTCTGACGCCTGCCATACGGCCAGGGCGGCGAATCCCACGACCATGACCCAGAGGATCACGGCCCCGAACGGCAACGACGCGACCGTACTGATCGCCCCGCTCTTGTCGGCCTCCCGCCCGCCGCCCCCGAACGCGATCTGCACGGCCAGCACTCCGATCAGCCCGTACAGCACGCCGCGGCAGACCAGCCCGACCCGCGCCAGCTTGTCCATGGCGGGGCTGTTCGCCGCCTGTCTCGCCTTGGCTTCGGCTTCGGTCATGACTTCTCCCAAGAGCTCGCCCGAAACCGGCGAACTGCCCCGAATTTCGCGCCCTAGACCTTCACCCGGCGGGACCGGCCACGGGACCGGCCCCGAGACCGGCCCCAGGACCCGGCAGGGCGCGGGCCCACGGCCGGGAGGCTGATCGAGATCACTCGTCCATTTCGAGACCGAACGAGCCATCGGCCTGCCGGGTCCCGTCGATCGCCATCGCACCCGTACCGACCGGGTACACCTGCCCGGCGGCGGGATGGCGGCTACCGGCCTCGAGCCGTTGGCTACGCCTGGGGCGCGATCATGGTCCTCGAGCTGCCCGGCGTCGTCGTGGACGGACACGCCGACGAGGACGGCGTCGAACGGGTATCGACCACGCTGCGGACGCGGGCCTCGGCGGTCCTGGCCAGTGCCGTACGGGCCTCGGGCCGCCTGGCCGTCGGCGGCGCAGGCGGTACGGGGGCGAAGAGAGTCACTTCGACGACCAGGTCGCGGGTGGCGGCCACCCGGACGATGGAGGCGAGCAGCGAGTCGTCGCCGACGTAGCAGGCGCGGGTCGAGATCGCCGCTCCTTCGCGGTAGCGCAGCGTGGCCGGGCGGACCGCGGCGCCGGTGTCGACGGCCGCCTGGAACACCGCGGGCCGGAAGCGCCCCATCCCCCGCCCGCACCACGTGGTGCCCTCAGGGAAGGCGACGACGGTGTCGCCCTCCCTGAGCGCGTCCGCGACCGCCGCCACGGCCGAGGGCAGCGCGGAGAGCCGTTCCCGGTCGATGAACAGCGCCCCCGAGCCCCTCGCCAGCGTGCGGATGACCGGCCACTCGCCGATCTCGCGCTTGGCCAGCGGCCGCGACGGCAGCGTGGCCGCGACGACCAGCGGGTCGAGCCAGGACACGTGGTTGGCCACGACCAGGGCGCCCCTGTCCGAGACCGGCGGAACGCCGGCGACCTCGAGCCGGATCCCGAGCGCGCGCAGGAGCAGCCGCGCCCAGGCCATGGTCAGCTTCGCCCGCCACGCCGTCCGCACCCGCCCCACGAGGGACACCGGCACCCCGCCGAGCACCACGAGGAGCGCGGCGCACAGCCGGGCGACCAGGCGGAAGGGCCTGGTCGCGCGGGCGGCAGGCGCCAGGCAGGCCTGCGCGGTGCACGGCCCGGACGGACGCCAGGGGTCGAGGGCGGTCGCCGGAGCCAGAGCAGAAGCAGGGGCCGGGGCCAGGGTGTCGACGGCTGTGTTCACAGCGGCTCTCCCAGGAAGTGGCGCAGGTAGCGGGTGTTCACGTTGGCCATCGAGAGCAGGACGAAGAAGTCGGCGGTGCCGAAGTCCCCGTCGTGCGCGGGCGCCCCGCACACCCACGACCCCAGCCGCAGGTAGCCGCGCAGGAGGGCGGGCGGCACGAACCGGTCGGAGCGGACCGCGCCCCGGGGACGCCACGGCGCGCGCGGCGTGACCCGGTACTCCTCCGGCCCCAGCGGCACCCGCTCCACCACGGCGGCGGCCACCGCGCCCCCGTCGTCGAGCGGCACCGAGCAGCAGCCCGCCAGCCACTGGTGGCCGCCGGAGATCATGTAGCGCGCGATGCCCGCCCACATCAGCGCGACGACCGCGCCGCCCCGGTGGTCGGGGTGCACGCACGTACGGCCCGCCTCGACCAGCCCCTTCCGGATGGGCGCGAGCCTGGCCAGGTCGAACTCGCCGTCGGAGTAGAGCCGCTCCGTGCGCCCCGGGGGAAGCAGCCGGTAGGTGCCGACGACCTCGCGGCCGTCGCGCACGAGGAGGTGGTCGCAGTACGCGTCGAACCTGTCCACGTCGAGGCCGGAGACCGGGCTGTCGAGCCGTGCCCCCATCTCCTCGGCGAAGACCTCGTGCCGCAGCCGCTGCGCCGCCTGGACGTCGGCGGGGCCGGTGGCCATGCCGATCGTGTAGCGACCGGTGTCAAGAGAGATCGTCATGGGCGCGGATCCTTCCCTTAAAGCGTCTCACGCCTATGTCGACATGCGGAAATGACGGCTGAACCGCACATCGGGGTCAGCGAGGCGACCGCGTGGTGAACCTCGCACGCACGCGACAAATCGCTTTCTTCACCGGCCCCCGGTTCACTACACTCACCACTGATCATCGACGAGGGAGAGGAGTACGGCCGTGCGCCAGAGCACCGCTGCCGTCGTTCCCCCGTCGCGCTACGAGGTGATCCTGGTGTCTCCGTCGCCCCGGTGCCGGCTGCGCGGCCGCCACTGGACGACGCCCTGACGACACCCGCCTCCTGGCCTTTCGTCAGGGGAATCGCGCTGTCCTGCTGAAGAATCCTCCCGAAAGGGTCTTGGGCTGTGCGTCCCCGAATACCTGACAACTCCCTTGCCATCGTCCGCAACCTCGGCATCCTCGCCCACGTCGACGCCGGCAAGACCACCGTCACCGAGCGCATGCTTTACCTGGCCGGCGCCACGTACAAGCGCGGCGAGGTGCACGACGGCACGACCGTCACCGACTTCGACCCCCAGGAGCGCGACCGCGGCATCACGATCTTCGCCGCCGCGGTGAGCTGCTCCTGGGACGGCCACCGCATCAACCTGATCGACACCCCCGGCCACGTCGACTTCTCCGACGAGGTGGAGCGCTCGCTGCGGGTGCTCGACGGCGCGATCGCGGTGTTCGACGCCGTCGCGGGCGTCGAGCCGCAGAGCGAGTCCGTGTGGCGGCTGGCCGACCGGTACGACGTTCCACGCGTCGCGTTCGTCAACAAGCTCGACCGGGCCGGCGCCGACCTGGACACCGCCGTCGAGTCGATCCGCCGCCGGCTGCACAAGGCCCCGCTGGTGGTCCAGCTGCCGATCGGGCAGGAGGACCGGTTCACCGGGGTCGTCGACCTGGTGCGGATGCGTTCGCTGGTGTGGGCGGGCGGGGACTGCTCCGCCGGGCCGGTGCCGGAGGACCTGCTGGCGGAGGCGCGGCGGCGGCGCCGGCTGCTCGAGGAGTCGGTGGCCGAGCTGCACGCCGGCGCGCTGGAGGAGTTCTGCGTGCGGCCGTCGATCTCCGACGAGACGCTGGCCGCCGCGCTGCGCGACCTCACCCACAGCGGCGCGGGCCTTGTGGTGCTCTGCGGGGCGGCCTACCGCGACCGCGGGATCGAGCCGCTGCTCGACGCCGTGGTGGCGTACCTGCCGTCGCCGCTGGACGTGCCGCCGGTGCGCGGCGTGGACGGCGCGGAACGCGCCGCCGACCCGGAGGCGCCGCTGGCGGCGCTGGCGTTCAAGGTGAACGCCACCGCCACCGGGCGGCTGACCTACGTGCGGGTCTACTCGGGAACGATGCGGAAGGGGGACACGGTACTGATCACTGGGCTGGACACCGGCGCGGGGCGCACCGAGCGCGTCAGCCGCATCCTGCGCGTGCAGGCCGACCGGCGCACCGAGGTGGACCTGGCGGTGGCCGGGGACATCGTCGCGGTCGTCGGCCTCAGGTCGGCCCGCCTCGGGACCACGCTGTGCGCGCCCGGCGCGCCGCTGGTGCTCGAACCGCCGAGCACGGCCGAGCCGGTGGTGTCCGTGGCGATCGAGGCCCGCAGGAGCACCGACGCCGACCGGCTGGCCTCCGGGCTGGCGCGGCTGGCCGAGGAGGATCCGTCGCTGGCGGTCCGCACGGACGCCGAGACCGGGCAGACGCTGCTGTCCGGGATGGGCGAGCTGCACCTGGAGGTCGCGGTGGAGAAGCTCCGGCGCGAGCACGTCCTGGACGTGGCCGTGGGCCGGCCGCAGGTGGCCCACCGGGAGAGGGTCGTGCGCGGCGTGTCCGGGCTGCTGTACCGGCACGTCAAGCAGGACGGCGGCGCCGGGCAGTTCGCCCACGTCGTGCTGGACGTGGAGCCGCTGGACGACGGTTTCGAGTTCGGCTCGACCGTCGTCGGCGGCCGGGTGCCGCGCGAGTACGTGCGGGCGGTGGAGGCCGGGTGCCGGGACGCCCTGGCCGACGGCCCGCTCGGCGGCCACCCGGTGACCGGCCTGCGGGTCACGCTGACCGACGGGGCCACCCATCCGAAGGACTCCTCGGACCTGGCGTTCCGCACGGCCGGGCGGCTCGCGCTGCGAGAGGCGCTGCGGGCCGGCGCCATGGAGCTGCTGGAGCCGGTGGTGGAGGTCACGGTCACCGTGCCCGACGACGCGGCCGGGGGCGTGCTGGGCGACCTGGCCGCCAGGCGCGGCCGGATCTCGGGCTCGTCGGCGCGGGCCGGGGCGGTGGTGATCGCCGCGGTGGTGCCGCTGGCCGAGGTGTTCGGGTACGCGACCCGGCTGCGCAGCCGTACGCAGGGCCGTGGCACGTTCACCACCAGGCCCGCCGGTTACGCCGCGGCCAAGTAGGGGATGGCCCCGTCCGTACGCGGGCGGGGCCACCCGCGTCGAACGAGATCCACACGTCGGGCGGCAGGTCGGCCCGGTTCGGCACCGGCCTGCGCTCCTCGCTCCAGTCGTCGCCGGCGAGCTCGGTGGCCACGCGCCGCCAGAAGGCCACGGCGCCCGCGTTGGCGTCCTGGAAGGCGACCTCCCAGGGGCCGGGGTGCCGGGCGACGACCTCGCGCGCCGCCCGCAGGCCGATCCCGGACCTGCGGGCGCCGCGTACCACGAAGAAGCTGTTCAACACCCGCGCCGGCCCGGCCAGGCCGCGGACGAACGCCAGCCCGGCGGGGCGCTCGTCGCTCGTGATCAGGTACGCGGCCCAGTCGGGGTCGTGGAAGGCGGAGCGGAGGCGGTCGCTCCTGAAGGTGCCGTCGGGGTGGGGCAACTGGCCCCCGAACTCCGACATGTCATGACGGAACATCAGCCACAGGCGCTCCACAGTGGCTTGATCGTCGGCGGTCGCGGGCCGCACGGCGGGGTGCGGGTGGTATGAGGGCATGAAAAAAGCCTCCCGGGCCGGATGCGGGATCCCTGGCCGGAAGGCTTGAACGATGCCGAGATCATAGCAGAGGCCCGGCGGCCGCTCACGCCGCTGCTGTGGTGGAACGACCCCGGGCCGCGCGGGAGGCCGCCGAGCTGGGCCGTGGGGCGGCAGGCGAACGTCACGCACGGCTGGTACGGCCCGGCGTCGTGATCTCCCGCGACGACAGGGGGTCTGCAGCAGAAGATCATCATGTGGCGGCGGTCTCAGGCCATACTTACGCGAATGTGGCGGATTCGGCTCAAAGCCATAGCCCTTGTCTGCGTCGTGCTCCTGGCCATGGTGGCATGGCCGGGGGAGATCATCGGCCGGGCGGCGGGCCCCCCGGGCGAACCCTGGCAGCCGCCCGGTCGCGGCACGCCGCCCATCGACGTCCTGGCAGAAGTCTCCTACGAGAGCGACCTCTTCGGCGACGTGGCCGTGGAGCGACGAGGTCCGGGTGTGGCTGCCGTACGGCTGGCCGACGGGGCCGACAGCTGGGTGTACCAGCGTTTTTGGGCCGACGACTTCGTGGACTGGGTCAGGGTTGACGATCAGCGCATCGCCGTCGTCTGGCGCGATGGCCGGGTTGCCCTCATCAACGTGGCAACGGGCCGAATCGTGTGGCATGCCGACCTTCCCGCGGGGCCGGACGCCGAGCTCAGCCGAACCTACGACGAGGAATGGCCGGTGATGTGGGAGGTGTCGGTGTTCGGGCCCGGTTCTCTGATGATCCTGCATGACGGTCGCGTCGACGTGCTGGACACCCGCACCGGCGCCGCCCGCTGGACGTGCCCGTTCGCCACGTGCTCCACCGTCGGCGGGCTCGGGGGGCCGGGCGTCCACGGAATCCACGGCATGGGCGAGGTTGTTCTGATCGACCAGGGTCCCGAGGGAGAGGTGATCAAGGGCGTCGCGCGGGACGCCGAGGACGGCACGCAGCGGTGGACGTACGCCGGCGGGTTGACGTTCATCACCCGTGACCTCGGCCAGGGCCGGATGGCGACCATAGATCACGCGGGAGGAGAACTCATCGTCCGCGAAGCGGCCGACGGAAAGATCCTCTGGCGCGCTGGGCTCAAAGGGCTGGACACCAACGACGCGACCATTCTGGGCGTTTCGGACGACCTCCTGACGGTGGACACCCCGGCAGAAGTCATCGCCTACCGCATCGCCGACGGCGGCGTCGCCTGGCGCACATCGTTCGAAGGAGCGCCCAGACGGCCGGGCAGCGTCCTGACGAACGGCCAGGTCACCTACGTCCGGGGAGACGAGCGGACGCTCATCAAGCTCGACGCCCGCACCGGCGACGTGCTCGACCGGCGCCGCTTCGCCGAAGAGATCGAACTGCAGGTCATGCGCGACGACCTGGCCAAGGTCTCCGTGGGACTCAAGCACCATCTCGTGATCGCCTGATTGCGGCGCCGGCGGCCCATGACCGCGACGGTGCGACTGCCCGATGTCCTCCCGCGCCGCCCCTGCCGGCTCGCCGTGCCGCCCTTGGCGGTGCGGGGCCGACCGCGCTTCGGTGCCGAAGGCGCTGCAGTCGTACGAGGCGACCCGCCGGCCGCGTGCCGGCGAGGTGCGGCTGATGAGCCGGGGCAGGGCGGAGTACGACCTCATGCCGGACGGGCCCGCACACCGCGAGCACCACCGGGCCCTACCCGACCCTGAAACGCACATGCCCTCTGACGCGCCGATCCCGTCCCATTCCCGATGAGCCGACACGCCACAAAGCTGCGACCGTAAGGCCACAGCGCCAACGGTCCGAGCATGGGAGTGGTGATCGTAGCGTGGGGCCGTGATATTCCGGATCGCGCATTGTGGCGGTGGCCGTGACTGCTGATCGGCCCCAGACGGAAAGGCGCTGGTGTTTCACCTGCAAGGCGACACCCACGAACGCCGAAGGCCTGGCCGTGGTCCTTTGGGTGGACAACGGGGTGATCGTCACGCAGGTTCACACTCCAGGCTGCGCAGCCTTAGATGCCGTGACGTACCTGCCGGACGCGGTGGACGAGGTCGGCCGCCTTGGCACCGGTCATGGTTCGTACCAGCCGTAGGGGGGCGCGTTCGGCTCGAGTGCCGCTGCGCAACCGGTGCGGCGTCCGCTGGCTGCCGGGCGACTCGGCGGCCGCGGACTCGAACAGCTCGCCAGCGCGCCGGAAACCTGATGCCCAAGGCCACACAGCTGGTCGTTCACCACCGGCGAGACCGTCCCCAGAGACCCGCCGACTGAGCGCATGGTCACGCTGCCCGCTCGGCGACCAATGGGTGATGCCTGTCACAGGGAACGCCAAGATCCATTACGGTCAGCTTTCGTCGAAGTATTCCTCTGCGACGCGTCGGACGCGATTTCGGTCTTCTCGATCACCCCGCTGCCGAGCAGCACCACGATTACCCGGTTCCGGGCGTCCAGCGGCGCCAGGAAGTCGGCCATGAACAGCCACTGACCACCGCGCGGCAACGGCAGTCCGAACGCGTCCAGGACGCGCTCGTCGGTCAGGTCGTCCTCCGCGATCGGCTGGTCCGTGCGTCGACCGGTCTGCTCGCTGATTTGAGTCATACCTACATCACGGCAGTCGGCGCGGATTCCCTTCGCCATCAGTGCAGCATCGGTTGAGCACATCCCGCGACACGACGACGATCGCAAGGGAGCGCTCCATGGGTACCACCGCAAGAAGATCAGCGCTGGCGAGCCTGGCGGCCGTGCTGCTCTGGGCGGGGCTCGCACCAGGCGCGTGTGCGCAGAGCGGAGCGGCAACCGGCTGGACGCCGGTCGGCACCGTGGACCCCCAGCACGTTGCCTCGGCCGACACCCAGCTCGTGCTCTACGGGGTGCACGCCTTCACCCCGAACAACGTCGCCTTCAACCCGAACGTGATCCCGGCCTCGGTGGCCCAGCTTGCGGTGCCGTACGTGCGGGTGCCCGACGGCAACCCGCACACCTACCGGCTGCGCTTCCACCTCGACACCACCAACGCCACCAGCACGCAGTACCAGCTCATCACGCCGAACGGCGGCGGCACGCAGACCGCGAACATCTCCGGCGGCGCCCTCACGCTCGACTTCACCGTAAGCGTCGACCTGACCGGAACGGCGTGGATGTACTGGTCGCTGAAGAACAGCGGCGGCCACCAATGGGTCTTCACCAAGTGCGAGATCGACGAGCAGACCCCGTGAGGTCGCCCAGGGCGGTGTGTTCATGAGCCGTGTCAGCGAGGGACCTGCGGAGATCGGCACAGGCCGCCATGGCGTCGGTGACGTCTGCGGCGGTGGCGGGCGGCCCCTCGCGGACGACGGCCGGAGCCGGCTGCTGAACCGCCACCGCTTCCCGCTGACCTGGCACAAGCCGGATGAGTTCGCGGCTCTGATGGCCGCGACCCCATCCACACCGCCCGGCCTGGACGTGACGGCCGACGTCGCCTGGCTGCTGGACCCGCCGTCGGCGCGCGGGCCCGTTCACGGTGTCAATCGGCCGGAGAGCCGCTGCTCGTCGACGCCGGGGCCCGCATCTCGGCGGCGAGGGTCTCCTGGGCGAGACGCAGGGTGGTCTGGTTCGCCCACTTGGCTCCCTGGAGGGCGATGGCGTTCTGGGCGATCATCGTCCGCTGGTAGGCGCTTTCGACGGAGAGCCAGACGCCCACCAGGTTGGTCCGTTCCTTGCAGGCGAGGTCGGTCCGGGCGGTCGCGAGCTCCTTCTCGGACGTTCCGTCGCGGAAGGCCGGGTCGGCTATGGGGTCGAAGGGGGTGGCGTAGGAGTGGCCGGCGGCGCGCATGCAGGCCGACCACTCCTTGACGGCGGCTTGGACGCGGCGATCGGTGCGGGAGCGCTGGAAGCTGAGCATGGACAGGTGCTGGGGAAGTGAAGGGTCGGCGCCCGCGGGAGCCATGGCGAGGGCCTTGCGCGTCTGCTCCTGGCAGCCGCCCGGCGGGGCCTTGTCATCGGTGCCGGTGATGACGGCGATGGTGGCGGGGTCCAGGTCCGGGGTCTCGGGCGGGTGCCGGGCCGGGTCGCGGGGGCCGAGGCCGTAGCCGTAGGAGGCGGCGTCGGCTGCGTCGGTGAGGCCGTAGCGGCGTTCCATCCACGTTCGGGGGCCGACCAGGGGGCGGGGGGAGGAGGTGATGGGAAGGGTGCGGCCGTGGCGCCGCGCGCAGCGGATGAGGAGGGCGCGGTAGGCGTTGGCCACCGTGAGGGTCTGGGTGGGGGAATGCTGATAGTCGTCCAGAGGGAGGCGAAGGGCGGCGCCGTCCGGGGTGGTGGTGCCGCTCGGGAGGGCCTGGGCGCACGATGCGGTGAGGGCCGTGGCGGCTGTCAGCAGGGCGGCGAGGTGGGGGCGCATGGTGTCTCCCAGAAGGGCGGCGGCCGCGGGCACGTGCCGCGGCCGCCGGGAACGGGGTCAGTTCCAGTAGTGCGATTCGGAATTGTTCGCGTACGTGGGCGCGGTGTTACCGTAACCGCCCGGTACGAGTTGTCCGCACTGGCCGGACTGGTATGTGTTGGTGCAGATGTAAGCGTTCAGGAACAGGTGCGCGTTGATGGCGGACTCGTCATTGTTGGCGATGAATCCGTTTGCCGTGCTGGCGGACCAGTCAGGGTGCCCGGTCGTGTCCATGTACGTGAAGTCCGCCATGCGGCCGGTCAGGTTCTGATTTTCCCAGACGCACAGGTCGTACCAATTGCAGACGCCGTCCTCCATGATTCCGGAGATGGGCGGCTTCTGGAACGTGGTGGAAACCTTGGACTTTTCGAAGTAGGACGGCTCCGGCGCCGCTTTCGCCGGGAGCGAGAACAGGGCGAGGGTGAAGAACGCCAGGAGCATTCCGATGACGGCGCGTCGCATCGTGATCCTTTCAGCAGGCGAGGGTGACTTGGGGGGTGGTGCCGTTCATGACCAGCGGGGACCCGGCGTAGCCGGCCTTGGTGAACACGGCGGTGCCGCCGGCGAAGTACGTGTTCGTGGTGCCCTGGCACGGCGCACTGGAGTGATGGATCCCGTAGTTGGCCGGGTTGTAGCGCTTGGTGGTCGTGGTCGTGGACCCGTCCTTGTAGAGGTTGAGGTACAGGTCGATCGAGTCGACGACGGCGGTGCACTGCACCTCGATCTCGGTACGTACGTCGTTGTACAGGCTGTTGACGTACGGGATGCTGAGATAACCGCCGCAGTAAATGACGTCCGCCGGCGCGTTGACGCCCTTCGGGGTGTCAGCCTTTCTCGTGAGGGTCATCGTGAACGACTGGGTGGCGCCGCCCTTGAGGGGAACGGACGGCTTTTCCGGAGCGGCGGAGGCCGGGTTGCCCATAAGGACGACCGACAGCGCGAGAGCGACGGATAAAACGAGTGTGCGAAGACGTGTGGACATTTCTGCGCCTCCCGGGAGAAAGGGGGTTCTGACTGCCTCCCCTATGGTGATCGACTGCCTGGGATGCGTCTTCGTGATATTGCGTAAAACTGCCTGTCAAAGTCTGCCTGGAGTTTGTAACAAGGGGTGAAGTCCCGTGTCGGCGCCTGGAGCGCAGCTGGTACGCAGGCCGAACAGGCCACCGTTCAGGGCGGGCGGGCTGCCGTAAGCTGCTGCCCGATCGGTCGCAGGCATGCGGCCCGCCGGCGCGGGTAATGACCGCCACCGAGTGGAGGGTTGGGTGGCATGGGCTTGTGGATGAGGTTGAAGAGCCGGTTCGGGCGGCGGGGGCGCAAGCTGCGGGCCACGGCCTCGCAACGCTTCGGCTGGACAGAGCTGCGCCCGGGCCAGCAGGAGGCGATGGAGCACTTACTCAAGGGCCGCGACGTGCTGCTCGTCATGCCGACCGGCGGCGGCAAGTCAGCGGTCTACCAGGTGCCCACGCTGCTGCTCGACGGCCCCGCGATCGTCGTCTCGCCGCTGATCGCGCTCCAACGCGACCAGGTGACCAACCTGCTCAAGGCCGACGCGGGCGGCGCCGTGGCGGTGAACTCGACCTCCTCCGTATCGGCCGGGCTGGAGAAGGTGACGGCCGGGGACGCGGCGTTCGTGTTCCTGTCCCCGGAACAGCTCGCCAAGGCCGACGTCGTCGAACGCCTCGCGCAGGCCGGGCCCTCGCTGATCGTCATCGACGAGGCCCATTGCGTCTCGTCCTGGGGCCACGACTTCCGGCCCGACTACCTGCGGCTCGGGAAGGTCATCGAGCGCCTGGGGCATCCGCCGGTGGTGGCGATGACCGCCACCGCCGCCCCGAACGTCCGCGAGGAGATCATCCGCTCGCTGGGACTGACCGACCCAGTGGAGATCATCAGGGGATTCGACCGCCCGAACATCTCGCTGGAGGTCCGCCGCTTCGTCTCCGCCCAGGACAAGAAGCGGGCGCTGGTCGAGCACGCCGCCTCCCTCGACGGTCTCGGCCTGGTGTACGTCGCCACCCGCAAGGAGACCGAGCAGTACGCGGCCGCGCTGACCCGGAAGGGACGCCGGGCCGAGCCGTACCACGGCGGCATGCGGGCCAGCGAACGCACCCGCGTGCACGAGCTGTTCACCAGGGGCGAGGTGGACACCGTCGTGGCGACGTCGGCGTTCGGCATGGGCATCGACCGGCCCGACGTGCGCTACGTGCTGCACGCCGAGCCGCCGGAGTCGCCCGACGCGTACTACCAGGAGATCGGCAGGGCGGGACGGGACGGCGCTCCGGCCTCGGCGGTGCTGTTCTACCGGCAGGAGGATCTGGGCCTGCGCCGGTTCTTCACCAGCGCGCGAGCCGACGCCGAGGCGCTGCTGCGCGTGGCGACACTGGTTCGCGAGCACGCCGGCACGGTGCCCGCGGGCGAACTGGCCGCGCTGCTCAAGGTGAGCACGTCCAACCTCGCCAGGCTCGTCAACCTGCTGGAACGCGCGGGCGCGCTCACCGTGACCCACACCGGCGACCTGCGGTACGCCTCCCGCACGCTGACGCCGGAGCAGGCCGCCGCGCGGGCGTCCGAGCTGGACGAGGCGCGACGACGCGTGGACGACTCGCGGATCGACATGATGCGCGGCTACGCGGAGACCAGGAGTTGCCGCCGCCGGTTCCTGCTCCACTACTTCGGCGAGCCGTACGCCGGAACCTGCGGCACCTGCGACACCTGCGAGAACAGCCCGGCACCCCAACCGGCACCCGCCTCCGACGGCGGGGAGCTCCCTGTGCAGGCGAGGGTGACGCACAAGATGTGGGGGGCGGGGACGGTCATGAGCCGCGAGCATGACCGGATCACCGTGCTGTTCGACTCGGTCGGCTACAAGACGCTGTCGCTGGCCGCGGTGGGTGACGTCCTCCACCGCGTGTAGGTCCCAGAGGTCGGGCGCATCGGGGTTCCAACGCCAGGGCGGGCGCGTCAAGGGGGCCATCGCCAGGGCTCCAGGGGCTGGTCAGCTGGGCAGCGGCTTCTTGAAACCTGACCGGTTGCCACCCGCGACCCGAGGGCCGCTCCCGTCGGGCGGCCCGGGAAAATGGTTGGACGGGACGATGCGCGCGTTGATAGCGTCCTGCGAACCGTGACACTGCACGAGGAGGTGAGCCCCATGAACGCTGTATCGATGTGGGTGCTCCCCTCGTCGTCACGGTCGGGCGACTGACATAGGGGTCGCCGGGAGCGCCTCGACAAGGCGATCCCGAAAGGCGACAACCTATGAATTCTGCTCATTTCCCGTCAGGCACCGGCGAGCATGCCGTAGCGATCAGCCGGGTTGCGGAGTGGCAATGGCATGCCGTCGAGGGCGACCGGGTGGTCGGCCGCGGCGACACGTCACGCAGGCCCGACGGACGGATGTTCCTCAGCGTCGACGCGTGGGACGGCGAGGTCTTCGACCGGCTCGCCGACGCCATGCTGGCGGATCTGCCGAGGCCGCTCCACACGGTGGCCGACGAGGCCGACCTCGACCTGACGTCGCGGTGGGAGCGTGCCGGGTTCGCGATCCGACGCCGCGAGTGGGAGTACCTCGTGCCCACCGACCCGCGGATCACGGGTCTCGGTTCGGTGCCACCACCGGAGGGCGTGACGATCGTGGCCGCGGGCAAGGTGGAAGAGGCCCCTCTGCGTGCGTTGGACCGCGCGATTCGCGACGAGGTCGAGGCCGCCGTGGGCTGGCAGGAGATGCCCGCCGAGGTGGTGCCCGGCCCGATCGTGCTGGATCCGTCGAAGTACGCGGTGGCCGCACGGCCCGATCAGTACGTGGGCCTGGTCCGGCTGGCAGCGGTGACCAGGCAGCCGCGGATCGGGCTGATCGCGGTCCGGTCCGGCCGGCAGCGCCGCGGCATCGCCCGGGCGCTGCTCGCCCACGTACTGGGTGCCCTGCACCACAGCGGCACCGAAGTGGCCTCGGCCGAAGTGAACGAGTCCAACCGGGCGGCCATGGCGCTGTTCGAGAGCGTCGGGGCCCGCCGTACGAGCAGCAACCTGGAGTTGGTGCTCCGCTGAGGTCGCACCGCGGCTCGCGTCAACGGCATTCGTAGTGAAGAGGTGAGAGAACGATGGCAAGATCACCAGGCGGTATCGAGATAGAGGGCACGGTCATCGAGTGCTTGCGTAACGCCACCTTCAGGGTGGAGCTCGAGAACGGGCACAAGGTACTGGCGCACATCAGCGGGAAGATACGGAAGAACTACATCAAGATCTTGCCGTATGACCGGGTGCTCGTGGAGCTCAGCCCGTACGACCTGACCCGCGGCCGGATCCTGTACCGCTACAGGACGTAGTCACCGGCCGGGGCAGCGGGTATCGGCGTCCGGCTTCGGCTCGGTCGCCGATACCCGTACGGCTCCGGTAGTAGTAGCAGATGGCGGCGCCCAGATCGGCCACATGCACTCCGCCAGTCCGGCTGCTGCGCCTTTTCGGTGGGCATTGAGGCATGGCTCGTGCGTCTATTTCGCTCTTGAGGCCCTCTCGGAGGGTCGGCTACGAGCCTGCCTTGTTCTCCTACCCCTCTTGGTGCGCAGACATCGGAGACTCGGCCGTTGATGGGAGGGCCGCGGCGATGCAGTCGAGGACGCGCTGGAGCCCGTGCCGGAACTGCTCGTCGCGGCTCAGGTGCGGCTGGCGCGCCTCCATCACGATCTTGGTGAAGATCGGGTACTCCCCGCTCTTCACCAGTCGGTCGACGTACGGGCCGCTTCGCGCCATCCACTCCGACTCGCTGAGCCCGCTGCGGCGGACTTCCCTGGCCGAGCTGATCTCCTCGCGGACGGTGCCCTCGATGTAGCTGTTCAGCATGGCCATGAGGCCGAGGTTCTCGTCGATGGAGACGAAGGCGTCGAGCACCCCCATCAGCCGTTCGATCAAGAGCAGCTGGTTGGGGCCGAAGCTGGGCAGTGACCGCTGCACGGCGGCGATCCACGGGTGCCTCAGCCACATGGCCCGCAGCCCGTCGGCGTAGCGGGTCAGGTCGGCGCGCCAGTCGCCCGAGGGCATGCCCGTGACGTCGATCTCGCCCATCAGCCGGTCGGCCATGAGCTCGACCAGGTCGTCGCGGCTCGGGACGTACCGGTAGAGGGACATCGCGCCGGCGCCGATCTCGGCGGCGATCCGCCGCATGGTGGCGGCCTCCAGCCCCTCGGCGTCGGCGATCCGGACGGCCGCATCGGTGATCTGCGCGCGGCTGTAGACCGGCTTCGGCCCGCGGGCTGGGCGCTCGGGCCGCATCCAGATGTTCACGTACTCGGCGTCGGTCACCGTGCCACCCTCCTTGTTGCGTACATAGTACCCAGTGGTTTAGCGTGACCGCCGTAACCGCGTACAACGTACCCAGTGGAGGGGTCATGCCTGATCCGATCGTGGTCGCCGAAGGGCTGCACAAGTCCTTCGGCGACACCCATGCCCTGCGGGGGCTGGACCTGAGCGTTCCGAGAGGAACGGTCTGCGGCGTGCTGGGGCCCAACGGCGCCGGGAAGACGACCGCGGTGCGCATCCTGGCGACCTTGTCCGATCCCGATGCCGGGCACGCCCGCATCGCCGGATACGACGTCGTCCGCGAGGCCGGCAAGGTGCGCGCCAGGATCGGGCTCGCGGGCCAGTACGCCGCCGTGGACGAGAAGCTCACCGGCCGTGGCAACCTGCGCATGTTCGGGCGCCTCTCCCACCTGTCCCGGCGCGAGGCGCACCGGCGGGCCGACGAGCTGCTCGAACGCTTCGGTCTGATGGACGCCGCCGATCGGCAGGTCACCGGCTACTCCGGCGGCATGCGGCGCCGCCTCGACCTGATCACCAGCCTCATCCTGCGCCCCGAGGTGCTCTTCCTGGACGAGCCGACCACCGGCCTGGACCCGCGCAGCCGCGGCGAGATCTGGGACAACGTCCGCGAGCTCGTGGCGGACGGCACCACGGTGCTGCTCACCACGCAGTACCTGGACGAGGCCGACCAGCTGGCCGACGACATCGCCGTCGTCGACCACGGACAGGTGATCGCCACGGGCACGCCCGACGAGCTGAAGGCCACGATCGGCGACCGCCTCGACGTCGTCCTCGAAGACCCCGCCGCCCTGCGTCCTGCGGCGAACGTGCTGAAAGCCCTGGCCGGGACCGATCCCACGATGACCGGCGCCGACCGGCTCAGCGTCGCCCTGCCGGGCGGCAGCTTCCGGCTCGCCGACATCGTGCGCGAGCTCGACCGCGCCGGGGTCGCCGCGGCCGACGTGCGGCTGCGCCGCCCCACCCTCGACGAGGTGTTCCTGCGCCTCACCGACCGGAAGGAGTCCGTACGATGACCGCCCTCACCCCGCCGCCGGCCCACCGCCTGCGCTGGACGTTCACCGACGGGCTGACCCTGGTCGGCCGCGAGCTGGGACGGCTGCGACACGCTCCCGGCGAACTCGTCGCGGCGCTGATCTTCCCGGCCGTCATGGTGGTGCTGTTCGGGTACGTCTTCGGCAGCGCGATCCAGGTGCCGGACGGCGGCGACTACCGCGAGTACCTCATGCCCGGCCTGTTCGCGATGGTGACCTTCTCCGCGTGGTTGGGGGTCATGACGCGGATGGCCACCGACGCCTCCCGCGGCGTGATGGACCGGTTCCGCTCCATGCCGATGGCGCGCTTGGCGGTGCCGTTCGGGCAGACCGGCGCCGACCTGCTGACCGGCCTGCTGATGCTGGCCATCATGGTGGGCACGGGCCTGCTGGTGGGCTGGCAGCCGCACCGCGGCCTGATCCCCACGGCCCAGGCGTTCCTGCTGATGATCGTGCTGCGGTACGCGCTGAGCTGGGTGGGCGTCTATGTGGGCCTGGCGGTGAAGAACGACCAGGTCGCCGACGCGATGGTGCCGCTGGGCCTGCCGTTCACGATGCTGTCGAACGCGTTCGTCCCGACCGACGGCATGCCGGGCTGGCTGCGCTTCCTGGCCGACTGGAACCCGGTGAGCGCGCTCACCGCCGCCTCACGGGAGCTGTTCGGCAATCCGGGCGCCCCGTCCGGAAACGTGGCCTGGCCACTCGCGCATCCGGTGACCGCCGTCCTGCTCTGGTCGGCCGCGCTGCTGGTGATCTTCGTCCCGCTGTCGCTCCGCGCCTTCATGCGCAAAGGACGCTGAACGCTCCAGGCATCTGCGGTGGAGGAGGCCGGCGACGGTGCGCGGCTCGGACGCTGACGACGCGAAGTCGCCCCAGGTCGGCCTGGCGGTCGATCAGGTGCGGGTCAGCGGCCTCGTCTCGGACGATGGCGGGGTCCGGGACGGCCTGGTCAGCTGCCGCCTCGGCGGCGCCGGGCGGGGTCTGCTTCGGCGGTGATGCGGGCGGAGGTGTCTTCGCCGAGGCGGACGTAGCGGCCGAAGCCCGCCAGGTGCTGGTGGCGGCTCTTGGCCTGGGGCTCGAGTGCAGTGCGGCCGGCCAGGGCGCGTCGTCGATGGGGTGGCGCTGCGGCTTACCCGAGGAGTCCGGCTTGTTACACCGTACGAGGTTCATCGCGACGGACATCTGCTGCTTGCCGTCGGTGCGGGTCAGGGACAGGGTTTCGGCTCCCCAGACCGTGCCGTCGTGGCCCCAGAAGGTGCCGCAACCCGGGATCTCGACCTTGAGCAGGCCGAGACCATATTCGATCCTCTCCCCGGCCTGGGAGATGACCGGGATCGCGCGCCGCATCTGCTCCAACGACGATCGCTTGACGATCTTGCCGTCCAGGGTCATGGGCAGGGCGGGCGGTAGGGCAGGCCGGGGAAGAACTGGCCCCACTCGGCCCTGGTGATCGGCGGGTACGCGGTCCGGCAGACGCGGGCGGCCAGGCGGGTAGCGTCGGTCTCCCACAGCAGCACCGTGCGGTCGTAGCCGCCGGTGGCCAAGATGTGCCCGTCCGGGCTGAACGCGACCGACGACACGCGGTCGGAATGGGCCTGCAGGGAGGAGCGCTCCTGCGGGCGGCGGAGGTCGGCGAGGTCCCACAGCCGGGTGACGCCGTCGCTGCCGGCCGTGGCGAGGGCGCGGCCGTCAGGGCTGAAGGCGACCATGTTGACGTTGTCGGTGTGGCTGGTGATGGTGACCAGCGGGACGGGCCGGCGGAGGTCGGTGACGTCCCAGAGTCGGGCCGTGTCGTCGTAGCCGGCAGTGGCGAGGGTGCGGCCGTCAGGGCTGTAGGCGAGAGAGTTGATGCCGTCGGTGTGACCGGGAAGCGCGGCCAGCGGGGCGGGGTGGCGGGGGTCGGCGACGTCCCAGAGACGGGCCAGGCGGTCCCAGCCCGCGGTGGCCAGCGTACGGCCGTCGGGGCTGAAGGCCACGGTGTTCACCCCGCCGAGGTCGCCGATGAAGCCCGCGAGGAGGCGGGGGTGGTGGGGCTCGCTGACGTCGGTGAGGCGGACCGTGTGGTCGAGGCTGGCGGAGGCGAGGAGGTGGTGCCCCGCCGGGCTGAAGGCGACCGCGTTGACGTTGGCGGTGTGGCCGGTGAGGGTGGCCGTCGGGCGGCCACCGGCGACGTCCCAGAGGCGGACCGTCTTGTCGTTGCTCGCCGTCGCCAGCAGGCCACCGTCGGGGCTGAAGGCCGTCCCCCAGATCTCGTCGCCGTGGCCGGTCAGGACCGCCCGCAGGCGAGGGCGGGTGGGGTCGGCGACGTCCCACATCCGTACGGCGTGGTCCTCCCCCACGGCGGCCAGGGTGCGGCGGTCGGGGCTGAAGGCGAGCCAGTAGACGGCGGAGGTGGGGACGGTGAGCGCCGGGCCCGGCAGGTCCCACAGTCGGGCGGTGTAGTCGTCGCTGCCGGTGGCCAGCGTGCGACCGTCGGGGGTGAAGGCGACTGAGACGGCGTTGCCGGTGTGGCCGGTGAACGTGGTCACGTACAGGGGCCGGCTCGGATCGGTGACGTCGGTGAGCCGTACGGTGTCGTCGAGGCCGGCGGTGGCGAGGAGATGGCCGTCGGGGCTGAAGGCGACCGACCTGACGACGTCCCGGTGGCCCTTGATCACGACGTTCGTGCCGTCGGCGAGGTCCCACAGGCGGGTGGTGCGGTCGTTGCTCGCGGTAGCCAGCAGGCGGCCGTCCGGGCTGAACGCGACCCAGGCGACGGCGTCGGCGTGGCCGGTGAGCAGGCGGGGCGGGCCGGGGCGGGCGGGGTCGCTGACGTCCCACAGGGCGGCGGCGCGGTCGAAGGCGCCGGTCGCCAGCGTGCGACCGTCGGGGCTGAACGCCACCGACACCACGGCCTCGGTGTGGCCGGTGAGGGTGGCCCGCGGGCGGGGGCCGGCGGCGTTCTGGCCGGCGACGTTCCACAGGCGGACGGTCTTGTCGGTGCTCGCTGAGGCGAGCGTGCGGCCGTCCGGGCTGAACGCGACCGCGTTGACGTCGTCGCCGTGCGGCAGCGCGGCGAGCTGGCGGGGGCGGCGCGGGTCGGTGAGGTCCCACAGGCGGGCGGTGTGGTCCCAGCCGGCGGTGGCCAGGCGACGGCCGTCGGGGCTGAAGGCGGCGGCGTTGACGTTCTCGCGGTGCCCGGCGAGCACGGCCAGCGGCTCGGGGCGGTGCCTGTCGGTGATCCGCCACAGCCGGGCCGTGCCGTCGCGGCCCGCTGTGGCGAGCAGGCTCCCGTCGGCGCTGACGGCGACCGCGTTGACCCGGTCGGTGTGCCCGGTCAGCCGGGTGGCGTAGGAGGTGGCGAAGGTGCGCTGCAGGCTGCTGCGGGCGTCGGCGGTGGGCGAGAGCCGGTAGGCGGCCAGCGCGAGCTGCGCGCCCAGGGCGGGGTTGGCCGCCCGCACCTCGACCGCGTCGGCGGCGACCTTTTGCGACAGCGCGATGTCGCGCTGCCCGGCCGCCATACGGCCGCTGCCGACCGCGTTCACGGAGGTGGCCGTGGCGATGACGAGCAGGACGGCGAGCAGCGCGACGAGCTGCCGCAGGCGGCGCGCCTGGCGGCGGGCGGCGGCCTGCTCCCGCGCCTGCGCGGCGATCCCGGCCTCCAGGAACTCCTTCTCCCTGGCCGACAGGAGGGGGTTCCTGGCGGCGACCCAGTCCCTGGCGACGGCGAGGCGGGTGCCGCGGTACAGCGCGCCCTCGTCGCGCCCTTCGGCCTCCCACGCCTCGGCCGCCTCGGTGATCTGGCGGTGCAGGCGCAGCCCGTCGCGGTCCTCGGTGAGCCAGTCGCGCAGGCGCGGCCAGGAGCGGATCAGCGCCTCGTGGGCGATCTCCACGTTGTCGCCGTCGAGGGTGACGAGCCGGGCCGCGGCCAGCTCGCCGAGCAGTCCCTCGTCGTCGGCGAGCTCGTCGCGGCCGACGCGGCGCTTGGTGTCCTCGGTGCCCTCGCCGAGGGCGGTCAGCCGCAGGAACAGTTGCCGGGCGACGGCCTGACGCTCTTCGCTCAGCCTGTTGTAGAGCGCTTCCGACGTCCGGGCGATGGCGTGCTCGATGCCGCCGGTGGACTCGTACCCGGCCAGGGTGAGGGTGTTGCCGCGACGGCGCCGCCAGGTCTCCAGCAGCGCGTGCGAGACCAGCGGGAGCACCCCGGCCTGCCCCTTGGCCTCCGCGACGAGTCGCGACACCAGCGCACCCTCCACGCGGTGGCCGGTCTCGATGGCCGGGCGGGTGATGGCCTGGCGCAGCTCCTCGGTCGTCATGGGGCCGACCAGGATCTGGGCGCGCTGGAGCACCTCGGCCAGGTCGGGGTGGCGCGCGCAGTGGGTGTAGAAGTCGGTGCGCACGCCGAGGACCACACGGGTGCGGCTGCCGGGCTCGCGGGCCGCGCTCACCAGCGCGTCGATGAACGCCGCCGGCTCGGCCGGGTCGGGGCAGAGCGTGAACACCTCCTCGAACTGGTCGACGATGAGCACGAGGTCGCCGGTACGGTCTTCCTTGGCCATGACCTGGCGGATGGCCAGCCCCAGGTTGCGGCGGCCGACGGTGAGGTCGGCGAGCAGCGCGCCCGCCGGGATGCCGAGCCGGGCCGCGAGCCGCACCGCGCATTCGCGGAAAGGATGCGGCCCTGGGGTCAGCAGCAATGCCTGCGCGGCCGGCAGCAGACCCGCTCTCAACAACGACGATTTTCCCGATCCTGACGCGCCGAGCACCGCCAGAAAACGATGTTCCCTCAGGCCGGCGCGGAGCTTTTCCAGCAGCCGCTCCCGGCCGAAGAACCGGTCGGCGTCACCCGGCCCGAAACTGGCCAGCCCGATGTATGGCGGTCTTTCCTCTGATGTTTCCCGTGGCTCCGGCCGGTTGATTTCCGCAGCCAGCGAAATCCACCGCTCCTGCCATTTCTCCGGGTCCGCGCCGCAGGCCTCCACGTAGGCCAGAGTCACCGCCAAGCTGGGCAGCTTCCGCCCTCCGGCGGCCTCCGAAAGGGTGCCGGCCGAGTAATGCGCGCGTTGGGCGAGCTCGCGGTAGGAGGGGCTGCCTGCCTTTTCGCGTAATCGTCGCAGGTCGGCCGCGAACCGTAACAGCGTGTTGTCACCGGCGTCGAGCGGCCGTTCGCGGCGAGGCATCTCCACCCCCGTTGTGATCCTCAAGCCGGCTTCATTGTTCAGCAGTTGTTGTTCGGTGTCCACCACGTGACACCGAACAATCCGCGAGCCATATACCAGCACTCACGACCGCACCCGATGACAAGGGAGAGTCATGTCCGCAGTCAGACGTATTTCCTGCGTGATGGTCGCGGCGGCAGCCGCCGCGACCGTGCTCACCGCCTTACCCGCCCAGGCCGCCGCGGACGGCTGCTGGGGCACCGGGCCGACCGTCACAGACACGCTGGGACAGCGGTGGGCGACCCGTTACTGCAACAACTACCGGGCCGGCGACGTCTACAACTACGTCGACGGGCGGTGGCAGCCGGTCGGCAGGCTGTACGCCGGCGACAACTGGTTCGTCTGCCAGTCCCACGGCCCCGACAACCCGCCGGTCGGCGACTGGGTCAACGACATCTGGCTCTACACGGAGGCCGACGAGGCCTGGGCGGCCGGCGGTTGGGGCGGATTCCCCGCCACGCACGTGTCCGGCGGCGTGAACTACGGGCCGATACCGGGGCTCAGCTGGTGTCCCTGGGAAGAGGACGTGCTGCCCTCCGGGTCGGGTGAGTGAGCCATGTCCCTGCGCTCCCGCCTGACGGCCCTCGTGATCCCGCTCGTGCTGTGCGCCGGCGCGGTGACCCCCGCCCACGCGCAGCCCCCGTCGCCCTCGCCGGGCACCACGGCCGCCAAGAAGGAGCCTGTGGCGCCGGAAGAGGCCCGCCTGCGCGCCTTACGCCGGGCCGCGGAGCGCGGCAACCACGCCTACTACGACGCGGACAAGGTCTCCGCCGACGGCCGCTCGCAGCAAAGCGTGAGCAGGCTGGCCACGATCATGGCCTTCCCCGCCACGCCGCCGCAGCCGGACACCGGTAACTGCCTGGCCAAGGAAGAGGCCAAGACAGCGGAGGGCTGGACCTACAACCGGCTGCTGTGGTGCCAGACGGTCGGCTACCGGGCCAACTACACCAAGCGCACCTCGTCCGGCACCGTGATCTACATGGGCAGCGTCGAGGTCACGTGGGAGATGGCCGCGATGGGCAGCAACACCCAGCGTGCCATCCGGGTGTTCTGGCGGCCGGTGGCCGGGTCCGTGCGGTACGTCGGCTGGACCACCGGCGTCCCCAGCGGACAGCCCTTCGCGGTGCATCCCGCGTGTGCCGAGGCGGCGCCGTACTGCAACAACCTGGGGACGCCGGCCAGGAAGACCTGGGCGGCCTGGAACACCACCACCGACTGGGCCTCCTGGGACGTGACCTCGCCCGCCCGGTCCGGCGACCCCACCCGCGAGAAGATCACCTCGCCTCACTGGCACCTGGTCACCGACGCCACGTCCCTGGAGTATCCGGAGATCCCGGCGGGCCAGACGAACGACTGGCCGTTCCGCTGCGACTCCGCCGACTACTTCTCGCGCTTCGGGCAGGCGTTCGACCAGGCCTGCGTGTTCACCGACGTGATCCCGCACCTGCAGTACAGCCTCTCCAGCCCCAAGCACGCGACCGTCGCCCGGCACATCCAGGACGCCCAGCTCAGCCCGGACACCTCCTACCCGATCGAGTCGCACCGCAAGGTCGTCCCGGGCCGCTGGGAGCCCGACCCCGACCCCGAGTACGGCTCGCTGCACCGCGTGGAGGGCAGCGGCACCATCGCCGCGGCGAACACGACCTGGAAGAACTACGCCTGCAACCGCAACGGCCCCTACAACGCGACGACCGGCCTGCCGCCCAAGACGGCGCAGCAGGAGGCGGAGGGTTGGCAGTGCGACGAGTACCCCTTCCGCTCGACTGCCGAGGGCGCCAGCAGCGGCACCTGGGACTTCTCCGTCCGGTGGGTGCCTCCGTCGCAGAACACCTCGGCGGGCGGCTCGCTGATTGCCTTCTTCTTCGACGACCGGATCCTGCACATCAACGACCCGTTCTGGGTGAAGATCAACCCCTGAGAGGCTTCGCCATGGCCCTGATCAACACAATCGCCCGCGTCGGAGCGGCGGCGGCACTGGTGTCGACGGCGGCGCTGACCGTCGCCGCCCAGCCGGCCGCGGCCGACCTGGGCCCGCCGCCGGGCTGCCAGCGCGGCCACTTCTGCGTCTCCGGCGGACCGGACAGCCCCACCGGCTGGTCCACGGCCGGCAACTGGACCGGCAGCGTCTACGGCGTCTTCCTGTTCAACAACGGCTACCCCTATCCCGGGGCCGACCACGTGGACGTCACCTTCTACCGGGCCCAGGACGGCTCTGGCCCGTACACGCGGTGCGTGCACTACTATCCCGGCCCCGGCGAGTACTACGTCTACACCCCGAACGATCCCGTCGAGATCGTGCGGGTCCGCTGGCGCGGCGAGTGCTGATCCCCGATCGACGGGCTCGGAGGACCGCTGCGTCCTCCGAGCCCAGTCACGTCAAGGAACCCGGCGGACGCCGTTCCGTCACCGTTGATCGACGTGTTCTCGCTCGGCGGCCGCGGCGTAGGCGGCGTCGAGGCGCTCGAACGGGCCTGGACCGTCGTGCGGCTTCGGCGGGGCGCCGAGGTGGCGGACGCGAAGCTCGTCCATGAGCTCCTCGATGAACGCCGGACCCTCATCGCGCATGAGCCGCTGTCGGCTCCGGAACTCGTCGCTGCCCGGGCGCCAGTCGAGGCCCCAGTTGCCGAGGGCGTAGATGATCGGAAGAGTCTGGATACCGGCTTCAGTGAGGCTGTAGCGAGCGCGCTGCCCCCGCGCGGCGGTGCCGCGGGTGAGGATCCCCGCATCGACGAGCCGCACGAGGCGGTCGGCGAGGATGTTCGAAGCGATGCCCTCGATCGACCCGGTGAGCAGCGCCCGAAAGTAGCGGCGGTCGCCGAAGATGACGTCGCGAAGCACGAGCAACGACCAGCGATCTCCGAGCACCTCGACGACGGCGTTGATCGGACACCCCGACCGTGGTTCCACGATTCCTCCTTGACAGGTATTTCGCCCTACCTATAGTAGTTGCAGAATACAATCACTCTTGGGAAGAGGAGATGATGGGCCGCTTCATTTATTCGATGAACGTGTCCCTCGACCTGCGGATCGAGCAAGTTCCTGGGGACAACGGCGCCGGCGAGTGGCTGCGCATCAGCGAGGAGCTGCACCGCGAGGCCAACGCGCAGACGCGGGCGCTCGCGCTCATGGTCCATGGCCGGGTCATCTACGAGGTCATGGAGGAGTACCAGCCACGGGCGCGCGAGGACGCGTCGCTGCCGGACGTCCTGCGTGAATACGGCGAGATCTGGACCGCCAAGCCCAAGGTGCTTGTCTCCCGCACCCGCCTCAGCGCCGATCACAACACCCGGATCATCGGCGGAGACGACGCGATCGAGCAACTCGCCGCCCTGCGGGCCGGGACCGACGGCAGCATCAGTGTGGGCGGCGCGGCGCTCGCCACGCAACTGCTCCGGGCGGGGCTGCTCGACGAGTTGCTGCTCTGGACCCACCCGGCAATCCTCGGCTTCGGCAGGCCGCTGTTCGACGACTACGACGTGCCGCTCGATCTCGACCTGCTCGAGCAGCGATCGTTCGAGCAGGGCGTCACGATGCATCGTTACGCCGTCCGGGACGCAAAGGAGGCGAGCTCGTGCTGAGGCAGGTCGCGGAGGGTGTACTGGCCCACGAGAGCGAGTTGCTCCAGAACAACACCGTTGTCGTGCAGGGCCGGGCCGGCGTGTTGCTCATTGACCCCGGGATAACGGGCGACGAAATGGTCTCCATCGCGAACGGCCTTCGTAAGTTGGGCCAGCCCGTTGTGGCAGGCTTCTCGACGCATCCTGATTGGGATCACGTGCTCTGGCACGCCGAGCTCGGCGAAGCGCCCCGTTACGGTACAGCCCGCTGCGCGGCTGATATGCGAGATCTGCTGTCGAACGCGGACTGGAAGGCCCGCGTCGCCGAGGGGCTACCGCCGGAAATCGCTGACGAGATACCGATGGACCTGTTCGGCCTCATTACCGGTCTGCCTGCCGAAACTACGCAGATTCCGTGGGATGGCCCTGAAGTCCGGATCATCGAGCATCAGGCACATGCTCGGGGCCATGCGGCGCTGCTGATCGAGGAACCCAGGGTTCTCGTCGCCGGCGACATGCTTTCCGATGTCCTGATTCCGATGCTCGATTTGAGCGCCGCTGACCCGATCGAGGACTACCTCGCCGCGCTGCGACTGCTCGAAGGCGTGGCAGGCGACGTCGATGTCTTCATCCCGGGTCACGGGTCCGTCGGCGGAGCTGATCAGCTGCGCGCACAGATCGACCAGGATCGGGCGTACGTACAGGCCCTGCGCGACAAGCAGGTTGTCAGTGACCCGCGGGTCGGCCCATCGGCCAAGCCCGGCTGGGAGTGGGTAAGCGATGTGCACAGTGGGCAAGCCCAGCGCCTCGCCCAAAGAAGCGAGCGCGACGGGGCGCCCCGCTAGCGATCGGTGTGCGACACAGCAGTACGCGCGGGTCGCCGGCCGGGATCTGGGGCAGCGGCACGACGTTCTCGTGCTCAGCCACGAACTCCAGCACCACCCACGGCACGTCAAGGGGATCCTCCAGGAACGTCCCGAGCCAGCGCACCGTCACCGATGGGAAGGCGAACCCGAGCCTCATGTGCTCGCCGCGCCGCTGCCCGACCAGCGCCCGGTCCTCGTCATCGAGGATGAACACCTGCTTTGGAGTTGGCGGGGCAGCAGCACCGGTGACGGAGCCGGCGCCCAGGACGGCGACGAAGCGGAGGTCGGCGCCCATGATCGCGGCCAGCGCACCGACGCCGAACCCGGCCGCGGCCCCACACGATCGTCTGTCAGCACGTGTCCTCACGCGGAAAGGACCCCGCGCCATCGGACCGCGGGGAAACTCGCCGATCAGGAAGCCGGGGTGTCCCGGTCGACAGCGGAACGCAGCACTCCGACCATGGCGGCGAGCTCGGCCAGCAGGCCCGACACGGTGGTCCGGTCGCTGCCGTTGATCGACACCATGCGCAGCTCCTCCGGCTTGGGGAGTTTCGCCATGATCTCGGGCAGCAAGCCGATCAGCTTGGCCTGCAGGCTGGCCGGAGACTGCTGGTTGTCGATGTCGGCCCGCATCCGCAGCCGCTCCACGTCCAGCAGCGCCCGCTCATGGTCGGCCAGCGCCCGGGAACGCGCCAGCTCCAGCTCGCCGGCGAGCTCCAGACCCTTGAGCTCCTGTTCCCGCTCGATCCGGAGCCTGCCGGTCTCGGCCTCCTCAGTGTGGCGTTCGCGCTCCATCCGCAGCGCGTGCAGGGTCGTCTGGGTCTCCAACTCCGCCACCGCCCTGGAGTCGTCGTGCTGGCGCTGGGTGCGCCGCAGCCGTTCGGCCACCTCGGTGTCGAACTGCCACGCCTCGTTACGGGCCCGCAGCCCGGCGAGCTCCCGCTCGTTCTCCAGGCGCTGGGTCTCCTTGAGCCGTTCGGCCGCCATCTCGCGCTGGGTGATCGCCTCTTCGGACTGCAGCTCGGCCAGGCGGGCGAGCTGCCCCTGCTCGGCCCGGTAGGGCTTCTGTAAGTTCTCCCAGAGCCGCGACGAGCTGACCACGGCCTCCTTGATCTGGACGGTGACGATGCGCAGACCGAGCCCCTGGTCGCTGTCGTCCTCGCCCTCGGCCACCGCGCGCAGGCGGGCGGTCAGCTCCTCGATGATGGGCTGCTTGTCGCTGAGCACGTCGCGCACGCCCATGGTCGCGACCTTGTCCTTGATGGCCGCCTCCGCCTGCTCCCGTAGCTGGAGGTTGACCAGCCGCATCGGGTCCTGCGGATCGCTGAAGTCCAGTTTGCGGTAGGCGACGGGGAAGGTCTGGATGATCCACTGCACGTACCCCTGCACCAGCACACCCTGGAGCTCGCGGCAGACGCAGTAGGCGTTGATCAGGATGGTCTGGGTGGCCCCCGGCACGACCAGGAACGAGTCGGTGGACGGGTTGAAACGGAACGACACGCCCAGGCCGACGTGCAGGGGCTTCTCGCGGCCACGCCGGGTGTGCACCACGAAGGCGTTGGGCGGGACGAGCACGTTCTTCCAGCGCCAGAACCCGGTGATCCGTACGTCCACCGGGCCCGGGGCCGCCTTGTCGGGCGCCGCCCCGCCGATGGCCCGCTCGCGCTTGACCAGCGGCCCCGCCGGGGGCGCCGGCTCGCCGGGGGCGGCGCGGCGTGCCCTGAGGTCGTCCTCGAGCACCGCCTGCTGCGCGACGACCCGTTCCAGATAGGCGTTGCCCTTGTCAGCGGTGCTCATCGTCCCCTCCGCCCACCTCACGACTGCCGCCGAGTCTTGCCTACGCCGCCGAACCACCGCAACCCGCGATCCGCTCGCGGTGCCCTACGCCGCCGCCACTTCGTCGTTGCGCGCGGTGTGGGACCCGAGGGCCGCGCGGACGAACCGTTCAACCGTCTCCCAGGTGGGCGGCGGCGCGTCCGGCAGGAGCCCCCGCGGCCCGGCCCTCGTCCACATGGTGACGTGGCCTTCGGCCCGCGCCGATCCGCCCGGCCGTGCAGGATCAGCAGCGGCCGAAGGGCGGCCTCTCAGGCGTCGGACTCGGCCGGGAGATCGCGGTCGGCAAGACCGCTGCCGGTCGCCTATTCGAACAGGGACGTGTCTCCCGTGCCCCGGCGGAGAATCTCGGGTTCCTCCTGCGAGAAGTCGATGACGGTCGTCGGAGTGGCGCCGCATTCGCCGGAGTCGATGACCGCGTCCACCACGTGGTCGAGCCGCTCCTTGATCTCCCAGCCCTGCGTCGAAGGTTCGGTCTCGTCGGGCAGCAGCAGGGTGCTGGACACCAGCGGTTCGCCGAGCTCGGCCAGCAGCGCCTGGGTGACGACGTGATCAGGGATGCGGACGCCGACCGTCTTCTTCCGGGGATGCAGCAGCCGCCGCGGCACCTCCTTGGTCGCGGGCAGAATGAACGTGTAACCGCCGGGAGTCGCCGCCTTGACCTGGCGGAACAGCGCATTGCTCAGGTGAACGAACTGGCCGAATTGGGCGAAGTCACGGCATACCAGGGTGAAGTGGTGGTCGCTGCCAAGGCCGCGGATCTCCCTGATCCGGTCGAGGCCCTCCTTGTTGCCCGGTCGACATCCCAGGGCATAGCACGAGTCGGTGGGGTAGGCGATGAGCCCGTCCGCCCGCAGGATCTCGGCGAGCTGGCTGATCAGGCGAGGCTGGGGATTGTCCGGATGAAGATCGAAGTATCTGGCCACGCCTCGGATCCTAGGGTCCGGCACCATGGCATGACAGGCCGCCCCAAGCCTGGCACAGTCTCGCCGTCCGGCAGCGTATCCCTGAGTCCGCACCAAGGCTCCTGTGGTCGACGCCGGCGAGGACGCCACCACATGGCTGTGCCGTACCGGGGGTCAGGATGAGCGGTTCGAGGCTCATCTCATGCTGGGGAGCGGTAGGCCGACCAGTGGCTGAACCGGCCCTTTTCGTACCAGTCGGCGACCTCGCCGGTGGCCTCGAGTGGACCTTGTCCTCGCTGGTGAGCCTGCAAGGAGATGGGCCAGGAGAGCGGGTGCTTCAATCAGAGGGCCGCCGCCCGGTCATAGATCGCGCGTAACCACGGCCGGCGAACCGCCGGCAGTCGCGCCAGCGTGTCGCGGAACACCTGCCAGTCGGGACGGAAACGGTCGTGCGGCAACAGCGGCGGCGGATCGTCTCGGCGTACGTCGGCGGGTATCCGGTTCGCTGCGGGGAGAAGCCGCCGATCGTCATGGAAGGCCAGGTACGTCCACACCTCGGCGGCCAGCGGCACCACCGCCTCCGCGCCAGACGGCCATACCCGGCCGGTCTGCGGATGCCGCGGCACCAGGAGGACGTCCCCGGACGCGGCGGCCAGCCCCGGCCCGGCCAGGACGAGACGCCGTTCCGGCGGGCCCGCCGGAAGCAACCTGTCGATCGCCCCGCGGAACACCTGCCCGACAAGCCCATCGGGCACGACCATCGGCTTCCCGCCCGAGGCCGCCAGCAGGTGGGCCAGCGACACCGCGACCGCCGCCCGCCACTCGAGGCTCCACCATCCGGGCTCGGCAACGGGTGGTATGCCGGGAAACTCCTCCCGCAGCGACTCCCAGCCGATCACCCGGCAGGCGGGGCCCGACACGCTGACGGGGCGCACTGCGTCCGGATCCAGCCACGCCACGTACCAGAGGTAGCAGTCGTCGATGAGGGTGGCCACCGCGCGCCCGCACTCCGCGCACGCCAGGTTGGGGCCGGCACTGCCGCTCAGGCCACAACAGGAGTTGTCATCCCGCCGCAAGATGTGGACGGTTCCACGCAGATCGCCCGGCGCAACCCCGATCCGTCCCGAGGGGCCGTACGGCAGCGAATACACCGGCGCGTAAACGCCGCGGGCCTCCGCCTCCTCCGCGCCGACCTCGTCCCACAACCGGTACGGCGGAAAGGACGGCTTGGGGTCCACCGCGTACGTTCCCGGCTCCAGCAGCGAGGGGAGCTTGCGATCGCCCCACGACTGGCGTGCGTGATCGGGCAGTTCGACCCGCGACACCCGCGCGGTCAGCACGGCACTGCATCCGGCGCAGGCGAAAATGACCAACTACCCTCCAGCGGCCTCGATGATTCGCTCATACTGCCGCAAACCTTGATGGCCGGCACCGATCTCGGGGCCGTCGAAGGGGTGACGAACGCGGGCGTCCCGGCGTGACGGACGGGGATGCCCCACGCCGGGCGGGAGCCGAGGCGACCGATCGAGACCGGCCTGCCTCCCGGGCCGGATGCGGGATCCCTGGCCGGAAGGCTTGGGCGGTGCCGAGGTCACGGCAGGGGCCCGGCGGCGCGAGCGGATCGGCCATAGTGTGACGCATGAGGTTGCTGGCCGGGGTCGACGTGGGGACCACGCATGTCAAGGTGGGCTTCTTCGACGAGCGGGGCGGCTGCGTCGCGGCCGTGCGGCAGCCGACCCCGCGCGAGCTGCCCGCCCTCGTCGCCGCGGTGACGAGGGCGCTCGGCGAGTGTGCCGAGCGTGCCGGGCGGGGAGCGGACGCGATCGGGATCGCGGGCATGGCCGAGACCGGCGTGCCCCTCGACCGCGCGGCGCGGCCCCTCACGCCGCTGCTGTGGTGGAACGACCCCCGGGCCGCGCGGGAGGCCGCCGAGCTGGGCCGGGACGCGGCGGCGTTGTACGCGCTGACCGGCCGCCGCGCCGACCCCAAGGCGCCGCTGGCCAAGTGGCTCTGGCTGCGGGCCCACTCGCCCGAGGTGCTGGAGTCGATGCGGTGGTGGGCGCACGTGCCGGACGCCGTGGCGTACGCGCTCACGGGACGCCTGCGGACGCATGAGACGCTGGCCGCCCGCACCCTGGCCTACGACCTGGAGGCCGGGGACTACGACCCGGAGCTGCTCGCGCGGGCCGGGCTGCGTACCGGGCAGCTGCCGGCTCCGGCCGGGGCCGTGGAGCCGGTCGGGCCGCTGACCGCGCAGGTGAGCGGGGTGGCCGCCGGGGTCCCCGTGGTGATCGCGGGCCATGACCACGCGGTGGGCTCGTGGGCGGCGGGGGTGCGCCGGCCCGGCGACGTGGCCGACTCGCTCGGCACGGCGGAGGCGGTGATGGCGCTGTCGGACTCCAGCCCGGACGCGCGTACGGGACTCGCCCTCGGCATCACGACCGACCCGTCGCTGGACGGAGCCCGCAAGGTGGTGGTCGGCGGCCTGCCCACCAGCGGCGCCATGCTCGACTGGATGCTCGGCCTCACGGGGAACGGCGAGGGCGGGTACGCGGCGCTGCCCGGCCTGCTGGGCGGGGTGCGGTTGCCGACGGGGATCGTGGTGGAGCCGTACCTACGGGGCCGGGTCGCGCCCGCGCCCGACCCCGCGCGGCGCGTGACGATGTCGGGGCTCGGGCCCGAGCACACCCCGGGCGACCTGCTGGCGGCGGCCGTCGAGGGCACGTGCCTGCATGCCCGCTGGATGCTCGACGAGCTCACCGCCGTCACCGGCACCGCTCCCGAGCGCCTCGTGGTCCTCGGCGGGCAGGTCAGGATCCCGCTGTGGATGCGGGTCAAGGCCGCGGTCTCGCCCGCCCCGGTCGAGGTGGTGCGGTCCGACGACGCGGTCTGCGCAGGTGCGGCGCTCATCGCCGGGCAGGCGGGCGGGTCACTCGACGACGTGCCCGTGCTCCCCCGCGATCGCCGGCCGCCCGAACCCGATCTCGCCGCCGCCTACGTCCCCCTCTACGAACGCTTCCTGGCCTCGGCCCGATGACGGACCGGCGCCTCAGGTGACGCGCAGGACGATCCGGCCGCCGGCCGCGCCTGCCGCCTGACGCTCCCAGGCCGCTCCCGCCTCCTCCAGCGGCACCACCTCGTGGGCCACCGAAAGCCGCCCCCGCGCCGCGTGTTCCGCGATCAGGGAGATGGCCTGGGCGCGTTGCTCCCGGGTCAGCTCGTTGTTGGTGTAGCCGAGCACCCGCAGCGACCGGCCGCGCAGGGTGGAGGAGTCGAGCGGGCACGTCTCGGAGGCCGAGCCGCCGAGGTTGACGAGCCTGCCGCCCGGCCGCAGGGTGCGGGCCGCCGCGGCGGCCGGGGCGCCGAATAGCGGGTCGAGCACCAGGTCCACCGGGCCGTCGCAGGCGGCCGACAGGCGGGCGGCGAGGCCGGCCACGTCCTGCGTGTCGAGCGCCACCACCGCGTCCGCGCCCGCCTGCTTCGCCCGTTCCCGGGCTTCGGGAGAGCGCGCGGCCGCGACGACCCGGCGCGCTCCGGCGAGGCGGGCGAGCTGCACGGCCGCCTGGCCCACCACTCCCCCGGCGCCCAGCACCACCACCTGCTCCCCCGCCGCCAGCTCGCCGCGCCAGGTCAGCGCCATGTGGGCGGCCACGGCCGACAGCCCGAGCGCGGCGACGGCGTACGGGTCGGCGCCGGCGGGCAGCTCCACCAGATCCTCGGACGGCACCACGGCCAGCCCGGCCATGCTCCCGTCGCCGGGCGCCATCCCGGCCGTGGTCGGGAACCACACGGCCGTCTCCCCGACGGTCCCGACGCCCTGGACGCCGGGCACGTAGGGGACGGCGGGCGTGCCGAAGTAGGAGGCGCCGCCCGCGCACAGCAGGTCCAGCGGCGTGAGCGGGGCCGCACCCACGCGTACCAGGCTCTCCCCCGGCCCTGCCACCGGCACGGGGACGTCGCCGACCACCGGCGGGAGGCCGCACGTCTCGACCCGGGCCGCGCGCATCCGGCCGCGGTCGCCGGTCTCGGTGGCGGTCATCAGGTCGCGATGTCCGGGTACGGGAGCCGGAAGCTCGCCAGCCGCCGCGCGTACTCCATCTGGAAGCCCAGCGGCGGGTGGTCGCGCTCGAACATCGCGATGAACAGGGTCAGAGTAAGGAACGGGTGCGCCCCCAGCTCGAACAGCTTCGGGTAGTCGTGCGCGGCCAGTGCCTCACGCTCGGCGTCGTCGAGGCGCAACCAGGTGGACGACTCGCCGGTGTGGCAGCCGAGGATGCGGTTGGCGTACTCGGACTCCCACCACTCGACGGTGGCGCGCGGCTCCTCGCGGTAACGCTCGACCAGCTCGGGATCGCGGTCGACGGTGAAGAGGAACTTGTTCAGCAGGTACTTGCTCATGAAGCGCCTCCGCTCGGGTACCAGGTGAAGTACGCCTCCATGGTGTGGAACAGGTCGTACGTGTCCACGTAGTCGGCCTTGCGGCCCTCCCCCGCCACCCCCATCATCAGCATGAAGTCCATGAACCCGTGGGTGGCGTTCCCCGGCAGGTGGAGGCTGTCCAGGGTGACCTCCGACAGGCAGCCCTCGATGTCCCCGGTGGAGATCCACTCGACGGCCTTGCGGTCGAACTCCGGGTCGGGTCCGTGCGGCCCGAACTGGCGCGGCCCGCCGAGCTCCAGCGACAGGTGCCCGGTGCCGATGACCGCCACCCGCCGGTCCGACGGCCAGGACTCCACGAGCTGCCTGATCGTCCGCCCGAGCTGCACGAACCGCTGGGGACGCGGCAGCGGCGGGGCGAAGATGTTGGTGTAGACGGGCACGATCGGCAGGTCGGCCTCGGGGCGCAGGGTGATGATCGGGCACGTGATCGAGTGGTCGATGCGCAGCTCGTTGCTGAAGGCGAGGTCGAAGCCGGCGTCCAGGCCCTCCCGCAGGATGTACGCCGACAGGTCCTCCTGGCCCTTCAGCACCATCCGCGGCAAGCCGAACTCGCGTTCCTCGTTGTAGAAGTTCGCGTCGTAGAAGGGTGCCTTGCCAACCAGGAACTGCGGCATGTTGTCCAGCCACAGCTGGTGGAAGTGGTCGGAGCCGACCATCACCAGCACGTCGGGCCGCGCCCTCGTGAGGGTCTCCCTGAACGCCTCCACCTTGCGCACCCACTCGTCGGCGAACGGGGGGCGGTCCTCGCCGGTGGAGGTGCTGGCGCGGTAGTAGAAGGGGTGGTGGGTGGATGCGATGACCGCGACGAGTTCAGCCATGCGTACCTCCGTTGGCGGCATACGGCTCGGGCGGGACGGGACGGTTGTTGAGGTCCACCGAGAGGAAGATGTCGTTGGCCACGGGACGGCGCAGCTCCTCGGCGAGCTGCCCGATCAGCCCGGCCGTCCTGGCCAGCAGCGCGAAGCCGCGCAGCAGCTCCAGCGGCAGCCCCAGGTCGGCCAGCGCCGCGCCGCACGCGCCCGCCCCGTTGAGCGGCAGCGTCCGGCCCAGGACCTGGGGGTGCACGCGGCCGACGGCGGCGAAGAGCGACAGGTGCGGCCCGAACAGGCCCTCCTCGGCCGCGATCTCGAACAGCCGCGCGGTGCGCGGGTCGCCGTCCTTGTGCACGTGGTGGCCGAGGCCGGGGATGCGCCCGCCCGCCTCGCGCCGGGCGCGTACGGTCTCCAGCGCCAGGGCGTCCCAGCCGGCGTCGTCGGCCGGGAGGGGGTCCATGGCCCGCAGCACGCCGGCGAGGAAGCGGCCGCAGTCCTCGGTGACGCCGAGGAAGCGGGAGCCGCCGCCGAGCAGCCCGGCGGCCAGCGCTCCCTGTACGGAGTCGGGCGCCGACAGGAACGTCAGCCGCGTCACGATCGCGGTGGGCGTGAACCCGTGGTCGGCCAGCGCGGCCAGCACGGCCTCGAACACCCGCACCTCGCCGCGGGCCGGGCGGCGCTGGGTGGCCAGCCAGAACGCCAGCTCCCCGAAGCCCACCTCGCCCATGACGTCGGCGGCCAGGTCGTGCCCGAGCAGGGTGATCGTCTCCAGGGAGGACGCCCCGAGCGCGGTCGGATACTCCTTCGCCTCCCCGGCGCGGACGCCACCCACGTCGACCGCCTCCTTCGCGTTCCCGCCGGTGCCGACCGCGTCGCCGCCGCTCACGAGCGCGCCTCCTCGGAGGGGCCGGCGGGGTCGCTCTCGGGCGCGGAACCGGAGACGCCGGCAGAGCCAGCGGCCGGCTCGGTGAGCCACTTGCGCAGCTCCGTGCCGTGCTCGTCGAGCTCCGGCGGCGGCAGCCGGTAACCCGCGGGCGTCTCCGAGAACCGGATCGGATGCCGCGTCGTCGGCACGGCCCGCTCCCCCTCCCCCACCACGACCACCGGTTCGAGCCCGAACCGCTCGGCCACCGCGAACCCGCCGTCGATCGTGTTGATCGGCCCGCTCGGCACCCCAGCCTCCACCAGCAGGTCGAACCACTCCTCCGCCCGCCGGGTCACGAGCCGCTCCACGAGGATCGGCTTCAGCTCCTCCCGCCGCGCGGTCCGGTCGGCATTGCGGGCGAAGCGCGGGTCGTCGGCCACCTCGGGGATGCCCAGCACCTCGCACAGCTTGCGGAACTGCCCGTCGTTGGCGGCCGCGACGATCAGCTCGTGGTCCGCCGTCGGCAGCGGCTCGTACGGGAACACGCTCGGATGCGCGTTGCCCATCCGGTACGGCACCACGCCCCCGGCCACGTACGCCGAGCTCTGGTTGACCAGCCCCGTCAGCGCCGACGACAGCAGGTTGACCTCGACGTGCTGCCCCTGCCCGGTGGCCTCCCGGTGCCGCAGCGCGGCGAGGATGCCGATGACGGCGTGGTTGCCCGCCATCACGTCGAACACCGAGATCCCGGCCCGGTACGGCGGCCCGCCGGGATCGCCGGTCAGGCTCATCAGCCCCGACATGGCCTGCACCATCAGGTCGTAGCCTGGCACCCGCGCGCCCGCCCCGGCGCCGAACCCGCTGATGGAGGCGTACACGACGCCGGGGTTCAGGGCGTGCACGGCCGGGAAGTCCAGCCCGTACTTCGCGAGCCCGCCCGGCCGGAAGTTCTCCACCAGCACGTCGGCGCGCCGGGCCAGCTCCCTGGCGGCCTCCGCGTCGGCGGGGTCGCGCAGGTCGAGGGCGATCGACCGCTTGCCCCGGTTGACCCCGAGGTAGTACGTGGAGACCTCGCCCCGCGCGGGCGGCGTCCACGACCGGGTGTCGTCCCCGCCGGGCGACTCGACCTTGACGACGTCGGCCCCCAGGTCGGCCAGGAGCATCGTGGCGTACGGCCCCGCCAGGACCCTGGAGAAGTCGGCCACCAGCAGGCCGGACAGCGGCCCCTCAGGCACGATGAAACTCCCCTTCCCGCGTCCGTTCAACGGACATATGTCCGCTGAGCCGAATCCCATCACCGACGCGAGCCTGCGTCAACCGCCTTGACACGTAGGCGAACGCTCATCACAGTGACTGTGACCGTATAGCGGACAATCGTTCGCAAGGAGCGTGTGCCATGAACGAGTTCGAGGCCGGACGGCCCGTGGTGCTGCGCGGCGGCACCGTGCTGCCCATGTCCCCCGCTGGGAGCAGGCGGGCGCTGCCCGGCACGGACGTCCTCGTCACCGGGGACAGGATCGCCGCCGTCGGCCCCGAGCTGGAGGTGCCCGAGGACGCGGTCGTGATCGACGCGTCCGGCGGCCTGGTCATGCCGGGCATGATCGACACCCACCGGCACATGTGGCAGACGGCGCTGCGCGGCTACGGCGCCGACTGGACCCTGACCCAGTACTTCGTCTGGTTCTACCTGGAGCACGGCAAGCTGTTCCGGCCCGAGGACATCCACGCGGGCAACACCCTGGCCGCGATCGAGGCGCTGGACGCCGGCGTCACCACCGTCGTGGACTGGTCGCACGGCCTGCGGACCATCGACCACGCCGACGCCGCCGCCGACGCGCTGGAGTCCGTGCCCGGCCGGTACGTGCTCGCCTACGGCAACATCCAGCAGCCGCCCGCCGAGTGGACGGCCGCGCCCGAGTTCCGCGACTTCGTGCGCAGGCGGGCCACCGGCGGCGACATGCTCGGCTTCCAGATCGCCTTCGACGTGCTCGGCGACCCCTCCTTCCCGGAGAGGCCCGCGTTCGAGGTCGCCCGCGAGCTCGGCGCCGCCGTCACCACGCACGCCGGCGTGTGGGGCGCCACCAGCGACGACGGCATCCGCCTGATGCACGAGCACGGCTTCATGACGCCGGAGACGATCTACGTGCACGCCGCCTCGCTGTCGGCCGACTCCTACCACCGCATCGCGGCCACCGGCGGCTCGATCTCGGTCTCCACGGAGAGCGAGCAGAGCGCCGGCCAGGGCTACCCGCCCACCTGGGCCGTCCGCGCCCACGGCATCCCGGTGTCGCTGTCCATGGACACCAGCGTGTGGTGGAGCGGCGACCTGTTCTCGGCCATGCGCACCACGCTCGGCGCCGACCGCTCGCGCGAGCACCTGGAGGCGCACGCCAAGGGCGAGACGGTCACGCACGCCGGCCTGCGCGCCGACCAGGTCGTGGAGTGGGCGACCCGGGGCGGCGCCCGGGCGCTGAGCCGCGACGACCTGGGCGCCATCGAGCCCGGCAAGAAGGCCGACCTCGTGCTCATCAAGAACGAGCACTCGCCGGTGTCGTTCCCGATCCTCAACCCGTTCGGGCACGTCGCGTTCCAGGCGCAGCGCGGCGACGTGCACACCGTGATCGTCGACGGCCGCGTGGTCAAGCACGAGCACCGCCTGCTCGGCGTCGACCTCGCCGGGGCCCGCGCGCAGGTCGAGCGCACGGTCGAGCACCTGCGCTCGACGATGGGCGACGAGGCCTGGGAGAAGGGCATGAACCCGGACATCCCCTCGGCGAAGGTCCTCGACAACCCGTACACGTACACCGACTACCGCAGCGATGCCACACACCGCCTCTGATCGGCCGCTCTGCGGACGGGCGACCGTCTAGAGTCGGATCGAACGGATTCCGAGCGAGCGAGGGCGTACATGGCACGTGGTGACACCGGACCTGACTTCATCGAGGCGCTGGCCCGCGGCCTCGATGTCATCAGGGCATTCCAGCCGGGGCGCCCGGTCATGTCCCTGACGGAGGTGGCGACGGCCGCCGGCCTGGCCCGGCCGACGGCCCGCCGCATCCTGCTCACCCTCCAGGAGCTGGGGTACGCCAGGGCGGAGCAGGGCGGGTTCGCGCTCACGCCGCGGGTGCTGGAGCTGGGCGTCACCTACGTCCGCTCGATGGGGCTGTGGGAGGTGGCCAGGCCGCACCTGGAGCGACTGGTCACGCAGACCAACGAGTCGTCCTCGATCGCCCAGCTCGACGGCTCCGACATCGTCTACGTCGCCCGGGTCGCGGTGCCGAAGATCGTGTCGCTCCAGGTGCAGATCGGCACCCGCTTCCCCGCGCTCCAGACGTCCCTGGGCAAGGTGCTGCTGGCCGCGCTGCCGCCGGCCGAGGTGGAGCGGGTGCTGGCCGAACCGAGCCGCTCGGGCATCGAGCCGCGCTGGCGCCCGGACGCCAAGGAGCGCGAGGCGGCGCTGCGCGCGGTCCGTGCCAAGGGGTGGGCCGCGACGGACGAGCAGCTGGCGCTGGCGATCCGGTCGGTGGCCGCGCCGCTCAGGGACGGGCTCGGCAACGTCATCGCGGCCGTGAACGTCAACGCCCACGCCGCCGAGACGTCCATGGAGAAGCTGACCGAGGAATACCTGCCGCTGCTGCTGACGACGGCCGGCGCGATCAGTGCCGACTGGGCGCTCTACCAGGCGGTCCCGCACGTGACGGCCTCCTGAGGGCGTGCCCCACGCCGCCTGGGTCTTGCCGGTTGGGGCAACTCCGCTTTGAATGTGCCCCATACGGGTGATCCAGGAGGGGCCGATGCGTGGTTTACGGGCGTCCGCAGTCGTTCTGTTGATCGTGCTCACGACGTTCGTGGCCGCGGAGCCGTCCGTCCCGGCGGTCGCCGGGCCGAGTGACCCGGAGCCGGCCTCGCTGGTCACGCTCTCCGTGCCCGACCGCGCGGCGATGGAGCGGCTGGTGGCCGCGGGCGCCGACCTGACCGAGCGGGTGCGCCCGCAGGCGGACGGCAGCGTCCAGGTGGACGCGGTGGCCACGGCCGGCCAGCTCGCCGCCTACGCCGCGCTCGGCGCGACCCTGGCGCCGGCCACGCCGCCCCAGGCGAAGGCCAGGGCCACCACCGCCAAGGACCAGCTCGTCATCGAGCGGGCCGTCTGGATGAAGTCCCGCGACGGCTACTTCCTGTCGGTGGAGGCGTCCAGCAGCGCGGGCGAGGCGGCCACGCTCACCGTGACGTGGAAGGGCAAGGGCGGCTCGACCGGCCAGGCGCCGATGGTCGCGTACGTGGACGCGGGCGCGTACCTGGGCCACCAGTTCAGCACGCCGGTGCCCGCCGACGGCAGGCCGCACTGGGTCACCGTGACCTCCGCCGGCGGCGGCACGGCCGAGGCCAAGGTCAGGGAGTGGCCCGACGGCGAGCGGCCGGACCGCGCCGGTCCCGGCTACCAGAAGGACTTCGTCACCCAGTACATGCCGCCCGCGCAGCTCAACGAGCGGATCAAGGCGCTGCACCAGCGCTACCCCAAGCTGACCGAGCTGATCACGCTGCCGTACCCGACCAACGGCTACCGGCGCCACGCCCAGGCGCTGCTCGGCACGCCGCCCGCCGCCGCCGTCGTCATCACCTCGGACGCGTACGGCTCCGAGGGCGGCAACGACCTGGCCGTCGAGCTGGTGAACCCCGGCGCGCCCGGCCGCCCGCTGCAGGTCACCGTGAACGGCAAGCTCATCACGGTCAGCCTGGCCACCGACGCCTCCGGCGCCCCTGCCGGCACCGCCGCGCAGGTCACCGCCGCGATCAACGCCACCGCCGGCACCGGCGTCAAGGCCACGACCTACCGCGCCAACGCGGGCGACGGCGTCATGGCGCCCGCGCCGCTCACCCAGCTCAGCGACTTCCTCAACGCGCCCGCCGGCGTCTCCCGCGCGCCCGCCCGGGTGCTGGCCCTGCGGATCGGCGCGCACCGCGACGGCAGCCGCACCGGCGTGCTGGCCTACGCCCAGGAGCACGCCCGCGAGTGGGTGGCGCCCCTCGTCGTGGTCGAGGCGGCCGAGCGGCTGCTGCGCAACTACGCCCGCGACAAGGCCACCCGCAGGCTGCTGGAGCGCACCGACGTCTTCATCGTGCCGACCGTCAACCCGGACGGCGCCAACTACAGCTTCTACGACTTCAACAGCCAGCGGAAGAACATGACGAACCACTGCCCGCCGCAGCAGTCCGACCCGGCGCTGCGCAACACCTGGGGCGTGGACGTCAACCGCAACTACGCCGTCGGCTCGCTGTCCGACGGGTACTTCGGCGCCTCGGCCAACTGCCAGAGCGGCACGTACGCGGGCCCCGCCGAGCACTCCGAGCCCGAGAGCCGCAACGTCATGTGGCTGGCGCAGCAGCACCGCAACATCAGATTCGCCATGAACGTGCACAGCTACGGCGGCTACTTCATGTGGCCGCCCGGGGCGTACAAGCTCGACGGCCGCGTCACCCTGCCCAGGCCCACGGACCGGCAGGAGGCGTACTTCCTGCGCTCGGCCCGCACGATCGAGCAGGCCATCGCCGCCGAGCGCGGCACCGTCATCTGGCCCCAGCAGACCGGGCCCGTGACGGACGTGCTCTACTCCGCGGCCGGCAACTCCGCCGACGAGCTCTGGTACGACCACGGCGTCTACGGGTGGGACTTCGAGGTGGGCGCCGACCTGTGGGACCCCGGGACGCGGACGTGGCAGGCCGTGGGCTTCCAGCCGCCGTTCGCGGAGGGTCACGCGGAGGCGCTGGAGTTCGCGTCCGGGCTGATCTCGCTGGTGGGGGTCGCCGCCGACTACCGGGAACCCTGATCCGCACCCTCTGGAGGACTCCCTTGCGCCTGCCCCCTGCCCTGCTCGCCGCGCTCCTGGTGATCCCGCTCGTCCCGCACGCGGTGTCGGCCGACCCGGTCGCGCCGCCGGCCCCGGCCGTGCGCGACTTCGGCAACGGCCCGGAGCGCAACGAGGTCGCGGCCGACGTACCCGAACGGGCCGAGGCGCTGGCTGCCCAGGCCGAGCAACCCGGCACCCTGTCGCACGACCGGGGCTACCCCCGCCGGACCCGTCTGCCGGTGCCCCCTGAGAACCCGGCCGACGCCTCGATCAAGCTGGGCCTGGTGCCCCACCACGGCATCGCGCCCCGGCTGAACGACCTCCAGCAGCGTGGCGACCGGGTCAGCGCGCAGGTCATCGGCCGCTCGTACGGGGGCCGCGACCTCTACCTGGTGACCGTCACCGCGCCGGAGAGCGCCGCCGGGACGCGCGAGCAGGAGCGCATCCGCGAGCGCATCGAGAACGACCCGGCCGCCGCCGCCCGCGACCGGAAGCTGGTCAAGAGGTACAAGGCACCGGTCTTCGTCAACGCCAACATCCACGGCAACGAGTGGGAGGGCACCGACGCCGCCCTGCGCGTCATCGAGGAGCTCGCCACCAGCAAGGATCCCAAGGTCGCCGACCTGCTGGCGCGCACCCGCCTGTACTTCAACATCACCGCCAACCCCGACGGCCGCGTCAACGGCGCGCGCCAGAACGGCGCCGGCTTCGACCTGAACCGCGACTTCGTCACCGCCTCCCAGCCCGAGGTGCGGGCGATGCGCCAGATCATGATCGACGCCCAGCCGGTCACCATGATCGACCTGCACGGCTACGTCAACGGCACGCTCATCGAGCCGACCACGCCGCCGCACGGCGCGAACTACGAGTACGACCTGTTCATCCAGGACACCTACGCCAACGGCCTCGGCATGGAGGCCGCCGTGAACGGGCTGGGCTACACCGTCGAGAAGGACGGCGTGTACCCGGCGCAGATCCCGTTCCGCGACTCCGCCGAGGGCTGGGACGACTGGCCGCCGATCTTCACCCCGCAGTACGCGCCCTTCCACGGCGCGGTGGCCGCGCACACCGTCGAGATCCCGCTGCGGGTCAACGGCTCCGACTACACCCAGCAGCCGGTCGAGGAGCTGCGCCGCCGCTCCGCGATCAACACCGACGTGGCCGCCGCCGCCATCCGGGCCACCTACGCCTTCGTGCGCGACCGGCACGACCGGCTGATCGCCGACCAGATCGAGGTGTTCCGGCGGGGCGCGGCCGGGGAGCCGTCCAAGACCGTGCCGCTCGGCATCGTGCCCGGGTTCGGGCCGGAGGACGTCTACAACACCACCTTCCCCCGGGCGTACGTCGTCACCGGCCGGCGCTCGGAGGCGGCCGCCGCGCGCCTGGTCGACCACCTGATCGCGAACGACGTGCGGGTCGAGCGGGCCAGGCACGCGTTCCGGGCGGACGGCAGGACGTATCCGGCCGGGTCGTACGTGGTGGACATGCGCCAGCCGAAGCGCGGGCTGGCCAACGTCATGCTGGAGGCGGGCGCGGACATCTCGCCCAGGGTCGACGCCATGTACGACATCTCCGGCTGGAGCCACGGCCTGCTCTGGGGCGCCGGCGTGGACGGCGTCACGTCCCTGCGCGTGCAGGCCGACCCCGTCAAGGCCGCCGCGCCGACCGGGTCCGTGCCGCGCACGCCCGGGGCGCTCGCGCTCAAGGTGACCGACGCCAAGGACGTCCTCGCCCTGAACGACCTCCTGGCCCAGGGCACGGCGGTGACCTGGGCGGACGGCGCGGCCGTCGTGCCCGCCTCGGCGCGGGCGGCCGCCCGCGCGGTCTCCGAGCGCTACGGCGTCGCCTTCACCCCGGGGGGCACGGCGTCCGGCGTGCCGCTCTCGCAGGTCAGGATCGCCGCCGCCGCCTCGGCCGACGAGCTGTTCACGCTGCGCGAGCTGGGCTTCGCCGTCACCCCCGTCTCCACGGCGGTCCTCAACGCGGGCTATGACTGGAGCGGCACCGACGTGCTGTTCGTCTCCAGCGGGCTGAGCTACACCGCGCTCAACCCGGCGGCCAGGGCGGCGCTCGACGCGTTCCTGACCGCCGGCGGCGTGATCACCCGTGGCGCCACCGGCGCGGCCTTCAACGCCGCCGCCGGGCTGCTCACCGCGACCGCCGTCGCGGGCCGCGGCGACGCCAACGGCGTCGTCCGCGTGCTCTCCACGGGAGGTCATGTGGGCGGCGGGTCGCCGGACCACTCGTTCGTGTACTCGCCGCGCTGGTTCACCGGTCTGGGGCCGGAGGTCACGGTCGAGCAGTCGTACGCGGCCGAGGGCCCCCTGGTCTCCGGCCACTGGCGGCCCAACGCCGACGGCACCGGCGGCCAGGACGCCGCCAGGGGCCAGGCGGCCGTGGTCAGCGGCAGGGACGAGCGGGGCGCGGCCGTGGTGCTGTTCGGCACGGAGCCGATGTTCCGCAACCACCCCAAGGGGCTGTTCCCGCAGGTGGCCAAGGCCCTGTACTGGGCCTCCTCGGTCACCGGCGCGGCCGTCAAGGGGTAGTGACCCGGTCCAGGAGCTCCAGGAGGTGGTGGTACGGCTTGCCGGTGGCGCGGGTCAGGCCGAGCTCGCACGTGCGGTTGACCGAGGCGTGGGCGGCGAAGTCCTCCTGCGCCACGGCGGCGGCCTCCGCCCGCGTGGCGGAGGCGGTCAGCTCGGGATGGAGCAGGCCGCGGTCGCCGGCGAAGGCGCAGCACTGCCAGCCGTCCGGCACGACGACCCGTTCGGCGACGGTCTCGGCGACGCGGGTGATGGCGGCGTCGAGGCCGAGCCGGGTCGAGGAGCAGGTCGGGTGCAGGGCCAGCGAGGGCAGGCGGCGGGCCGCGGGCAGGCGGGGCAGGAGGTGCTCGGCGGTGAAGGCCACCGCGTCGAGCACCCGGACGGCGGGCGAGGCGGCGGCGGTGAGGCGTTCGAAGCCCTCGGTGCAGGAGGCGGCGTCGCTGACGACCGGGATCCGGCCGCCGTCCGTGGCCGTCGCCAGCGCGTCCCGCACCCGGCGGCGCATCACCTCGTAGCCGTCGGTGAGGCCCTTCGACGACCAGGGCGTGCCGCAGCACAGGCTCCCGATCCCGTCGGGCACGCGCAGCCGGACGCCCGCCCGCCCGGCCAGGCTCAGCAGCGCGGCCATCGCGCCGGGGCCGCCCTCGGCCGGGGCGAACAGGGTGTTCAGGCAGGACGGGACGAACACGGCGTCGGCCTCCTCGGCCGGGGCCGGGCGGCGGGGCGTCCCGCCCCGGGGCAGGTCACGGCTCCACTGCGGGACGGCGTCCTGGCCCGCCACGGCGCGGGCGGCCTTGCTCGCGCCCTCGGTGAGCGGGGCCGGCGCCGCGGCCGCGGCGTCGAGGGCCAGGTCCAGGGCGCGGGTCACGCCGTTCCAGTGCTTGGCGGCGGACTTCCAGCCCGCGCGGGCGGTGCGGCCGTGGCGCTCTTCGCGCAGGCGTTTCGTCAGGTCACCGGTGTTGATCAGGACGGGGCAGGCGGTGGCGCACATGCCGTCCACGGCGCAGGTGTCCACGGCGTCGTAGCCGTACTCCTCCTCCAGCCGTTTCGCCAGCGCGTGGTCCCCGGCGGCGCGGGCGGCGGCCAGCTCGCGGCGCAGCACGATGCGCTGGCGCGGCGTGGTGGTGAGGTCGCGGCTGGGGCAGACGGGCTCGCAGTAGCCGCACTCCACGCACCGGTCGACCTCGGGCTCGACGGTGACGACGGACTTGAGGTCACGCAGGTGGGCGTGCGGGTCGTCGGTGAGGACGACGCCGGGGTTGAGCGTGCCCGCGGGATCACACAGGCGCTTGACCTCGCGCATCACCTCGAACAGCTCGTCGCCATACTGGCGGCGGACGAACGGGGCCATGACGCGGCCGGTGCCGTGCTCGGCCTTGAGCGTGCCGCCCCGGTCGAGCACGGCGGCGACCATGTCCTCGGTGAAGTCGGCGTAGCGCTCCAGGTCGGTGTCGAAGCGCTCGTTGAGCATGAAGTGCAGGTTGCCGTCCTTGGCGTGGCCGAAGATGACGCTGCGCTCGTAGCGGTGCTTGGCGAACAGGTCGGCCAGGTCGTCGCAGAGGTCGGCCAGGACGGGCACCGGGACGGCGACGTCCTCCAGGAGCGCGGTGGTGCCGCTGGGACGGGCGCCGGCGACGGAGGCGTACAGGCCCTTGCGGATGTGCCAGAGCGCGCCCCGGCCGCCCGCGTCCCTGCTCAGCCGCGCCGGGGCGGCCAGGTCGAGCGTGGCGAACAGCCGCTCGGCCGTGCGCTCGTGCTCGGCCAGCGGTTCCGGGTCCGACTCCTGCCACTCGACCAGGAGCGCGGCGTGGTCCCGCACGGTCAGCGTGCGCAGGACGTCGTCGGCCTTGGGGTCCCGCTGGGCGACCCGCAGGGACTCGGCGTCCAGCAGCTCGACGGCGGCGGGGCCGGCGGAGACGAGCTGCGGCATCGCCGCCATCGCCCGGCGCAGCGTGGGGAAGACGAGCAGGCCGGTCGCGGCCAGGCGGTGCGCCGGGACCGTGCGCAGGACCGCCTGGGCGACGAAGCCCAGGGTCCCCTCGCTGCCGACCGCGAGGTGGGCGAGGATCTGCGCGGGCTTGTCGTGGTCGAGGAAGCTGTTGAGCCCGTACCCCATGGTGTTCTTCAGGGAGAACTGGGCGGTGACGCGCCGCACCGACTCGGGGTTGCCGCGCACCCGGTCGCGCAGCCGTTCCAGGCCCTGCGCCAGCTCGGGCTCCAGGGCGCGCAGCCGCGCGTCGGCGTCGGGGGCGGCGGTGTCGACGACGGTGCCGCTGGGCAGCACGAGGACCAGCGACTCCAGCGTCTGGTACGTGTTGGCGTGGGTGCCGCAGGTCATGCCGCTGGAGTTGTTGGCGACGACGCCGCCGATCGTGCAGGCCGACTCGCTGGCCGGGTCCGGGCCGAGCTTGCGGCCGTGGGCGGCCAGCCGGGCGTTGATCTGCCGCAGCACGGCGCCCGGCTGCACGCGGATCCGGGCGCCGCCGTCGAGCACCTCGATGCCGCGGAAGTGCCGCCGGGTGTCGACCAGCAGGTGCTCGCTCACGCCCTGCCCGCTCAGGCTGGTGCCGCCGGAGCGGAACGTCAGCGGCAGCCCGGTCCGCATGAGCGCCGCCACCTGCTCGGCGCTCTCCGGCACCAGGACCGCCTGCGGGGTGAGCAGGTAGTGGGAGGCGTCATGGGCCATGCCGAGCCGGTCGGTGGCCCGCGTACGGGTGATCCCGGGCACGGCGGCCTCGACCGCCGCCAGGACGGCGGGGTCCGGGGCGGCCAGCCGCTTCTCGGAATGGGTGACGCTCATGCCAATCCTTATCTCGGGCCCAGGACCTGCTGACGCTGGGCGCCCAGGCGGTCGATGCCCAACTCGATGACGTCGCCGGGCTGCAGCCAGATCGGCGGCTTGAAGCCCATGCCGACGCCGGGCGGGGTGCCGGTGTTGATCAGGTCGCCCGGCTCCAGCACCATGAACTGGCTCAGGTGATGGACGATGAAGTACGGGTCGAAGATCATCGTCTTGGTGGAGCCGGTCTGCCGGCGCACGCCGTTGACGTCGAGCCACATGCCCAGGTTCTTGACGTCGGGGATCTCGTCGCCGGTGACCAGCCAGGGGCCGGCCGGGTTGAAGGTCTCGGCGGACTTGCCCTTGGACCACTGGCCGCCGCGCTCCATCTGGAAGGCGCGCTCGCTGACGTCGTTGACCACGCAGTAACCGGCGATGGCGCCGGCGGCCTCCTCGACCGAGTCCAGGTAGGAGGTGCGCCTGCCGATCACGATGCCGAGCTCGACCTCCCAGTCGGGCTTGGTGGAGCCGCGCGGGATGCGCACCTCGTCGTACGGGCCGATGAGGGTGTTGGGCGACTTGGTGAACAGGATCGGCTCGTCGGGGACGGCCTGGCCGGTCTCGGCGGCGTGGTCGCTGTAGTTCAGGCCGATGCACAGGATCTGGTGCGGGCGGGCGATCGGCGCGCCGACGCGCTCGTCCCCGAACGCGTGCACCTGTCCCCGCGCGATCCGGTCGGCGACCGGTTGGCTCAGCAGGGCCGTGCCGCCGGAGCCGAAGAACTTCTCGTCGAAGTCCGGGGTGAGGTCGCTGACGTCGACGTAGTGGGTCTCGTCCACGCGGACGACGGGCTTCTCGGCGCCGGGCGCGCCGATGCGCATCAGGTACAACGCTTTCTCCGTGTTCGGATCGGGAGGGTACGGGCGAGGTTCACGGGCTCTTTCACGGGGTCTCCCGTCCGGCGACGATGCCGCGGATGGCGGGCAGGTCGTCGACGAGCGACTTCAGCGGCGTCCGGTAGGCCAGTCCGCTGACGCTGACGGCGCCGCTGGGCACGGTGGGCGAGGTCAGGTATGCGAGGACCGCCACGCAGTTGACGCCCGGCTCGTTCTCCTGGTCGTCGACGGCGTAGCCCAGCTCGCGGATGCGCGCGAGCTCGCCGTGCAGCTGCTCCACCGTGCCGATCGAGCGCTCGGTCGGCAGCTCCAGCCGCCGGTCCCCCACCCACTGGCGCACCGCGTCCTCGGTGCGCAGGGCGTCGGCCAGCAGCACCTTGCCGACGGCGGTACAGTGTGCCGGGTTGCGGCCCCCGACGACGGACGTCAGCCGGACGGCCCCGTCGGACGGGTCGAGCTTCGACCGGTAGACGACTGACGCCCCCTCCAGCACCGCGTAGTGCACGGTCTCGCCGTAGCGTTCGCACAGGGCCCGCAGGATCGGCGTGACCCGCACGTGGTCCGGCCGGGCCTCGTGGTGGGCGAAGGCCATCCGCAGGAACTCGTCGCCGAGCACGTACCGCCCGTGGCCGTGCTGGGCCGCGAACCCGGCGCGGCGCAGCGACGCCAGGGCACGGTGCACCGTCGGCTTGGGGCTGGCCACCGCTCGGGCCATCTCCTCCAGGCCGATCCCGTCGGGGTGGCGAGCCAGCTCGGCCAGAACCGCCAGCACGCGGTCGGATCCGACGAGCTTGGACTCGGCAGCCATCTCGGACATGTTCCGAACGTTAGACTATCGTTCCGAAAAGTGAAAGTTGGCCCCTCCGTCCCGGGGCCCGCCTCGCCTCCACAGCGCCGCGCATCGCCAGGCGGGAGGCCCCCATCATCTCGAAACACCCTCAGCATGTCGCCCAACCTTCAGGGCGGCTGAAGCTTGCGCTAGGCTTCAGTCACACTGAAGGTTGGAGGTAGAGGAATGCTGGAGCATGTCCTGCTGTCGGTGCACGTCCTGGCCGGCATCGTGTTCGTGGGCGGCTCGGCCGCGGCGACGAGCCTGTTCCCCCGCTACGCGCCGGTCGCGACCGGTGGGCAGGGCGAGCCGCCGGATCCGGGCGAGCGCAACCGGGGTGTGGCGGTCGCGCTGCACCGCATCACCGGGGGCTACGCCGCCTTCGGGCTCATCGTGCCCCTGGCCGGGATCATCCTGGCGAGCGTGCAGGGCCGGATGGGCGAGATCTGGATCATCATCTCCATGATCCTCACGGCCGTCGCGGGCGGCCTGCTGGCCGCGCAGATCCACCCGCGCCAGCGCGCCGCGCTCAGCGAGCCCGGCGACGAACGGCCGCTGCGCGCGCTGTCCATGCTGTCCGGCTTCTACAACCTGGCCTGGGCGGTCGTCGTGGTCCTGATGATCGTACGGCCCGGCGCGGGAGACTGACCCGCCATGCGCCTGCTGCGAATGGCGGCCGCCGTCGAGGCCGCCTCCCTCGTGATCCTGCTCGGCAACCTGTTCACCGTCCACGCCAAGGTGATCACGACGTTCTGCGGCCCGCTGCACGGCACCGCCTACCTCGCCGTGATCGCGGCCACCTGGACGGTCCAGCCGGCCGCCCGCCGTCTAGCGTTCGTCCCCGGGGTCGGCGGGCTGCTCGTCCTGCGGACCCTGCGCGCCCGCGCCGGAGGCTGACGCCCGGGCGGGCCTTCACGTCGAAGAGCCTCCGTTGATCGTCACCACTCCGTCGGCGTACCGCTCGATCAGGTCGAGGTCGTGAGAGGCGAAGACCACGGCCGTGCCGCGCGTCTCCCGCAGGCGGGCCAGCAGGTCCATGACCGAGCGCGCGGTGCCGCCGTCCAGCGCGGAGGTGATCTCATCGCACACGAGCACATCCGGTTCGGCGGCCAGCGCGCGGGCGATGGAGACCCGCTGCCGCTGGCCGCCCGACAGCTCGTGCGGGTACCGATGCGCGTGCTCGACGCCCAGCCCGACCTGCTCCAGCAGTTCGGCCACCCGGCCGGGCACGGCGGAGCGGGCACACCTGCGGTGCAGGAGCAGCGGACGGGCCAGGGCTGCGGACACGGTCGCCGAGGGGTTCAGCGCGCCCATCGGGTTCTGCGGGACGAACTGCACCCTGCGCCGCTGTTCTCGGCCGCGCCTGCGGACGTCGGGCTGGAGGGCCAGGCCGTCCAGGGTGAGCGAGCCGCCCGAGCGGGGATGCAGGCCGACCAGGATGCGTAGCAACGTCGTCTTGCCCGAACCCGACGGGCCCACGACGCCGACCGCGGTCCCCGCGGCCGCGTCCAGGTCGACGCCGCGCAGCACCGGCAGGCGGGCGGCACCCACGTCCGCGTCCAGACCACGGGCCCGCAGCCCCGCATCCGCGCTCAGGCCACGGGCCGGCGCCGCCGTGTCCGTGACAGGCGTCCGGCGGGGCTGGACGGAGCCCCGGGCCACCGGCGGCGGGACGGCGCCTCCTTCGGGCAGTTCCAGCACGTCGTCGGCCACCCGCTCGACCAGGTCCCGATCATGGCAGGACAGCACGACCGCGACGTCCTGCTCGCGGGCCAAGCGGCGCAGCAGCGCGCCGATCTCGTCGCGCAGCGCGGGGTCGAGCCCGGCGGTGGGCTCGTCCAGGAGCAGCAGGCCGGGCCGCCGGGCCAGGGCCCTGGCCAGGGCGACGCGGCGCTGCTGGCCTCCCGACAGCTCGCCGGCTCTGCGGCCGAGCAGGCCGGGCACGCCCGACAGCCCGACCTCGTCGAGCAGGGCGGTGATGCCGGCGCGGGTGATGTTCGTACCGGTCTCGGCGACCAGCGCGCCCACCCGCATCCGCGGGTTGAGCGCCGAGCCGGGATCCTGCCCCACGAAGGCCAGGCGCCTGCGCCGCAGCTCGCGCAGTTCGGCCGGGCCGCAGCCGAACACGTCTACGCCGAGCACCCGCACGGTGCCGGCGCGGCGGGCCGTGCCCGGCGACAGGTCGCCGAGCAGGGCGCGCAGCAGGGTGGTCTTGCCCGACCCGGAGGCGCCCACCAGGGCCAGCACGCGCCCGGGGCGGGCGGCCAGGCCGACGCCGGACAGGAGCTCAGGTCCGCCCTGCACGGCCACGGTCAGATCGGTCACGACAGCGTGGGGGGTCACGGGTCCTTCCACATCCGTACGCCGGCCACCAGAGCCGCCAGGGGTCACGAGTCCTCCCGAGTCAGTGCGCCGGCCGCCAGGTTGACGCTCATCGCCAGCAACGCGATCGCGACGCCGGGGGCCAGCACCGCCCACGGGTTGAGGACGATCCCGGCGCTGTTCTCGCGGATCATCAACGCCCAGTCGGCCGCCGGTGGTTGCGGACCGACCTGCAGGAACGCCGCGGTGGAGACCACGTAGACGGCCGCAACGAAGCGCAGGCCGAACAGGGCGAGCACGGTGGAGCGCAGGTTCGGCAGCACCTCGCGGACGACCAGGTGCCAGGTGCGCTCGCCGCCGGCGACGGCCGCCTCCACGTAGCCGGCGGCCACGACGGGCGCCGCCGCGGCGGCCATGAACCGCATCGCGTACGGCGTGCCGAGCGCCACCGCCGCGGCCACCAGCGCGATCCGGCCGCCGCCCGGCCAGGACTGCGTGACCAGCAGGATGCCCAGCACGGCCGGCAGCAGCATGAACACGTCGGCCGCCCGCTCGACGACCCGGCCGAGCGCCGGCCGCAGCGCTCCGGCCACGCCGAGGACGGCCGCGATCGCGGTCACCAGTACCGCCACCACCAGGGAGGCGAGGACCAGTTCGCGCCCACCGTGCAGAAGCCTGCTCAGCACGTCGCGGCCGAGCTGGTCGCCGCCGAGCAGCGCGCCGTCCGCCCCGGCCGGGCCGTACGGGATCGTGATCGGCTGGTCCATGGGGTGTGGCGCCAGCAGCGGCCCGGCGAGGGCGAGCAGCGCCAGCAGCAGGGCAGGCAGGAGGCGCTTCACCGGCGCTCCCCCGCCGCCCACGACCGGATCAGGTCGGCGGCGAGCAGCACGCACGTGATCATCACGCCGGTCAGCGCGACGACGCCGGCGATGAGCGGGGTGTCCCGGTCGGCCACCGCGCCCGCGAGCAGCGCGCCCACGCCCGGGTAGTTGAAGATCGTCTCCACCGCCACGGCGCCGCCGAGCAGCATGCCGGTGGAGGTGGCCACGCCGGCCGCGATGGCGGGCAGCGCGCCCGGCAACAGATGGCGGGCCAGGACGCGCAACGGCGGCAGGCCGTCGAGCACGGCCGCCGTCACGTGCGGAGCCCTGGCCTCGTCGCCGAGGGCACCGCGCACGATCCTGGCGTTCCATCCGATCTGGGGGATCGCCAACGCCAGCACCGGCAGGACCAGCATGGTCCACGAGGCGGGAGCGCCGTCCGGGCCGGCCAGCGTCGCGGCGGGCAGCATGCCCGCCCACAGCGCGAAGACCAGCACCAGCGCCACCGCGATGACGAACTCCGGCAGCGCGAGCACCACGGTGGACGACGCGGAGATCACCCGGTCGGCCGCCGATCCCGGCCGCATCGCCGCCCAGGACCCGAGCGCGATCGAGGCGACGACGGTGATCGCCAGCGCCAGGCCGCCCAGCAGCAGCGTGTTGGGCAGCGGGCCGGCGAGGATTCCCCACACCTGCTCGCCGCGCGCCGACAGCCCGAGATCGCCGGTCGGCAACCCGGCCATCCACTTCAGGAAGCGCACGACGACCGGCTGGTCCAGGCCGAGGAGGACGCGCCGCCGGGCGATGTCGGCGGCGCTCTCCCCGCGGGCGGCGGTCGCGTCCGCGGCGTCGCCGGGAAGCGCCTCGACGACGACGAAGACCAGCGCCAGCAGTACGGCGAGCAGGGCGATCCGCCGGGCGAGCAGCCCGCCCAGCCGCAGCGCCGTCAGCGTGCCAGCCATACCCGCTCGAGCTGCACTCGTCCGTACCCGGGCAAGGTGGGCAGGTCGCGCACCTTCGGGCCGGCCAGGTCGATGCCGTCGGCCATGCCCCACAGCACGTACCCGGAGCGCTCGTGCTGGATCTCCTGGATCTTGCGCAGCGCCTGCGCCCGTGCGGCCTCGTCCAGCGTTCCCACGGCCTGCTTGTAGGCCTGGTCGAACTCGGCGTCGCTCCACGCCGACTCGTTCTGCCCGGCACCGGTCAGCAGGAGCTTGCTGGCGTAGAAGAGCACCGAGTCGTTGGTGCCCCAGTACGTGGTGTAGAGGTCGCCCTTGAGCCAGGTCTTGTCCCAGAAGGCGCCGGAGTCCTCCTTGACGACCTCGATCCGCACGCCGGCCTCGCGCACCTGCGTGGCGAAAAGGGCGGCGGACTCGGCCAGGCCGGAGATGTCCTCGGTGGTACGCAGCTGATAGGTCTTCGACAGGTCGAACCCGGCCTCCTGGAGCAGTTGCCTGGCCCGGTTCAGGTCGCGGGCGCGCTGCGGCAGGTTCTTGGCGTATGCGGGGTCGCCGGTGCCGAGCACGTCGTTGGCGACCTTGCCGTAGCCGCTGAGCACCTGCTTGACCATGGCCTCGCGGTCGACGGCCAGCCGGAGCGCCTCGCGGACCTTGGGATCGGCGAACGGGCTGCCCTCGGCGGTACGCATGACGATGGGCATCGCCATGTCGTCGGGCCGGCGCAGAACCTGGACGTCCGGCCGGGTGGCCGCCGTCCTGGCGGCGACCGCGCCGACGTTGGACGCCAGGTCGATCTGGCCACCCAGCAGGGCGTTCGCCATGGCCTGAGGGCTTTCGAAGATCTTCACCTCGATCGCGTCGAGGTGGGGCTTGCCGGCGTGCCAGGCGTCGTTGCGCACCAGCCGGGCGTTGCCGTCGCGGTACCACTCCAGCTTGAACGGCCCGCTGCCCGGCGCGCCGGCCACCTCCTTGGTGTCCTTCTTCAGCACGAACGTGGTCAGCCGCAGCATCAGCGGCAGATCGGCGTTCGGGTAGTCGGAGGTCAGCACCACGGCGCCGCCTTCGGTCCGGATGTTGTCCGCCTTGATGCCGGGCAGTCGGGCCGCGCCGGCCGGGGTCTCGCGCAGCCGCCGCAGCGACCAGGCGACGTCCTCGGCGGTGACCGGCGTGCCGTCGTGGAACGTCGCGCCCCGCGCCGGCGTGAAGCGCCAGGTCTTGACGTCGGCGTCAGCCTTCCAGCTGGCGGCCAGCCGGGGCGCGGTGTTCTCGGCGGCGCCGGGGACGGTCAGCGTGTCGTAGATCAGGCTGATGATCAGGTAGTCGCTCTCGTTGGCCTGCGTGCCGTGCGGGTCGCGGGTGATCGCGCTCGCCCGGCCCAGCGCGCCGACGCGCAGTGTGCCGCCGCTGACGGGCTGTTCCTGAGCCTTCGTCGCCGCGGGGCCGGCGCCCGTTCCGCCGTCTCCGCAGGCGGCAAGCAACGCCATCAGGCTTGCGCCTCCGGCCGTCGTGAGAAGCCGACGTCGACTCAGGTCCACTTTGTCCCCATCCATCATGAAATTTTGCTTAGGTTTGCCTACCCTAAAACGGAGCGTGCGCGCAACGTGACGGCGATCACTGAGCACACGCCGGGGGACGCTGGGTGACACCGCCGGTCAAGCTACCCGGAGGTTGAACTCGCCCTTATCCGGACCTCTTTATCGTTCCACCATGGGGTTGAACAGAGCGAGGTCTCCGGTGCCGGTCTCCGTGGCGCTCCTCGTTCTCGGTACGGTGATGGGCTTCGCGGCCCGTACGCCCGCGTGGACCGCCGTGGACACCGCCGTGAGCGACGGGGTGCAGTCGGTCCGGGGACCGTGGGCGACCGCGGTGGCGCAGGTCCTGAACGTGGGGTTCGGCACGGTCATGGGCCCTCTCCTCGCCGCCGCCCTCGTCGTGGGTGTGGCCGTCTCGGGCCGCACGCGGGCCGCCGGACGCGTGCTGGTCGTGATCGCCGCCGGGTGGGGCGTCAGCTGGGTGCTCAAGACCGTCATCGCCCGTTCCCGGCCCCCGGTCTCCGACGCCCTGGTGTACGGCCTCGGCCCCGGCAGCTTCCCCAGCGGTCATGTGTGCCTGACCCTGTCGATCGTGATCGCCGTCGCGATCACGGTCAGGCACACCCGCTTCCAGCGGCCCGTGCTGGCGGCGGGCTTCGTGCTCGTGGCCGGTCAGATGCTGGCCCGGGTCTACCTGGGGGCGCATTACGCCACCGACACGCTGGGCTCGATCGTCGTGGCCCCCGCCGCGATCTACCTGGCGTTGAACGCGCGCCGGCTGGGGCTGTTCGACCCGCCATGGAAGCGCTAGCGGGCGCGGGCCGCCCGGCTCGTGATCAGGCGTCGAGTTCCCAGCGCTCGCCCGTCGGCAGGTCCACCACCCGCAGCTCCGGACCCGCCAGGGCCACCGCGTCGGAGGCGGTGCCGCCGGTGCGGAACAGCCGCGACAGCGGATCGCGCCCATGCGCGTCGTGCACGGGGACCAGGACCTCGGCGCCCAGCGCGGACGCCCCCGCGACGGCCTGTTCCGGCCCCATCACCAGGCGGGGCCCGAAGAGGGGGCGCAGCCCGTTGACGGGCAGCAGGGCCAGGTCGGCCCGGTATCCCTCCAGCGGGGCGACCTCGCCCATCTCCCCGCCGAAGAAGACGACCCGGCCGCCCGCCGTGGTGAAGACGTAGGCGTTGTTGGGCCATACGAGGGTCCGCCCGGACGGCACGACCGTCATGGACAGGCCGGGCGCGAGGTCGAGCGTCCGCCCCCACGTCAGGCGCTCCGCCCGCCGGAACCCCAGGGCTCGGGCCCGGCGGGCCATGCCGCGCGTGGGCACGTACAGCGGTGTGGTGTCCTTGGCCGGGAGGTGGCGCAGCGCGCGCAGGTCCCAGTGGTTGGTGGCCAGGTTGGTGACCACGACGGCGGTGAGCGGGGGGAGGTCGGGGACGCGCAGGCCCAGCGGCTCGCCCCGGCGCAGCCACCACCGTTCGGTGAACCAGGGGTCGGTGAGGACGGCGTGGCCGTCGAGTTCGAGCAGGACGCAGGAGTTGACCACCCGCGTCATCGCAACGGTCGGCTTGATCATGCGGAAACCGTGCCGGTTAATGTACACATGAAGTCAAGCGAGGGGATGCCCATCGGAGAGCTGGCGGAGCGGTTCGGCCTGGAAACGCATGTCCTGCGCCATTGGGAGAGCATGGGCCTGCTCGAACCCGCGCGGCGCGCGGGTGGTCAGCGCGCCTACGGGCAGCCCGATCTGGAGCGGGTGGCGCTGATCCTGATGGGCAAGGAGGCCGGCTTCACGCTGGGCGAGCTGCGCGTGCTGCTGTCGGCGGCCGATCCGATGGACCACCGGGACCTGCTGCGCCACCACGTCCAGGAGCTGGAACGGCGCATCTCGCGGGCCCGGGCCGCCAAGGAGCTCGTCGAGCACGCCCTGGATTGCCCGCACAGCTTCGCCGAGTGCGAGCACGCCCGTGAACAGATCGCCAGCCGTATCCCGGAAATCATGGATAAGTGATCATCATGACCAGACTCCCCGAACACGTCCTCGTGACCGGAGCCGCCGGAAACATCGGCCAGGTGCTGCGACGCACGCTGCTGCCGAAGATCGCGCGGGTGCGCCTGTCCGACCTCCGCGACGTCGGCCCGCTCGCCGCACACGAGGAGTTCGTACCGGCCGATCTCATGGACCTGGACCAGGTGCGGGCGGCCGCGCGGGGCACCGAGGCGGTGATCCACCTCGGGGGTGTCTCCGACGAGGCCGGCTTCGACTCGATCAAGGGCCCCAACCTGGAGGGCGTCTACAACGTCTTCGAGGCGTGCCGCAGGGAAGGCGTCCGGCTCGTCGTCAACACCAGCTCCAACCGCATCACCGGCTTCCACCCGGCGGGCACGACCCTCCACGGGCAGGAGGCCGTGCGGCCCGACGGCCTGTACGGCGCGGCCAAGGCGTTCGGGGAGGCCCTCGGCAGCCTGTACGCCGACCGCTTCGGCCTCGACGTGGTCTCCGTACGCGTCGGCTCCTTCGAGGAGCGCCCCGCCGAGCCCCGCCACCTGCACACCTGGCTGAGCCACGACGACGCGGCACGGCTCTACGGCGCCTGCCTGACCGCGCCGCCCGGCTCGGGACACGTGGTCGTCTACGGCGTCTCGCGCAACACGCGTTCGTGGTGGACGCAGAACGCGGCGGCGAGCGCGCTCGGATACCGGCCGACGGACGACGCGGAGGACTTCGCGGCCGAACTGGGGTCCTTCACCGAGCCCCACCAAGGGGGCCGTTACACGCACTACGAGTACGGCGGATGGGCTACCCGGCCCGGCGACACCCGGTAAGTGGAGCGGTTCCGCGATACGCGCTAGCCTTCCATGAAGCGGAACAGGGAGGCGAGGGCAGTGGCCGACGGGCAGTCCCCGGTGGGAAGCGTCGATCGCGCGCTGCTGATCTTGCAGGAGATCGGCAAACACAGCAGAGGCGTTACGCTCGACGAGCTCGCCACCAGGCTCGGCCTGCCCAAGAGCTCGCTGCACCGGCTGCTGGGCGCCCTGAAGCATCGGGGGTTCGCCGCCCAGCCGGAGCCGAGCGGGCCGTACTTCCTCGGCACCGAGATGCTGGCCACGGCCTTCAGGTTCTACGAGACGATGGACCTGCGCAGCCTGGTGCGGCCGCTGCTCCTGCGGGTGAGCGAGGAGTTCGCCGAGACGGTGCACATGGCCATGCTGGACGGCGACGAGGTCGTCTACCTGGACAAGGTGGAGGCGGTGCGGACGATCACCATGACGTCCGTGGTGGGCGGCCGCAACGCCGCCCACTGCACGGGCGTCGGCAAGGCGCTGCTGGCCTGGACGTACCCGACGGACGAGGCCATCAAGGCGTGGACCGCCCGATACGGCCCGCTGGCCACCAGGACCCGTAACACCATGACCAACCCCGCCAAGCTGGCCACCCACCTCGACCAGGTGCGCCGGCGCGGCTACGCGCTCGACCTGGAGGAGAACGAGCCGGGCGTGCGATGTGTGGCGGTCCCCGTCTTCCTGGGCAGGACCGCGCCGGTCGCGGCGGTGAGCGTGACGGCGCTCAAGGACCGGATGTCGCCGGCCAGGATGGAGGAGATCGGCCACAAGCTGCGGCAGGCGGTCGCCGAGCAGGTCTGACGCATACGCGTGGGCGCGGTGCCCTGTCGGTCTTATGGAATCAGATTCCGCCATACGGATAGGAGCGAGGATGGCGGTGCCGGTCCCGCGGGCCCGGCTGGGCGAGGGCCCGCGGTGGGACGCGGACACGGGGACGCTGTTGTGGGTGGACATCCCGGCGGGGCTGGTACACCGGCTCGATCCGGCCGGCGACGAGCAGGAGACGATCGACGTGGGCCGGCCGGTGGGCGTGGCGGCGCCCCGGGTCCCCGGCGGGCCGGCGCCGGCGGTGCGCGACGGCTTCGCCGTGCCGAACCGGCCTCGGGGAACATCGGTACAGCGGTTAACGCCAAGCCGGTGCCCGCCTGGGGCTGGGGTTATCCCGTGAGGGCCATGTTGTGAAGGCGCGCAACGCCGAGCATGGCCAGGTGAACGCCGTTGCCCTTGAGTCGGCAGTCCTGCAGAACCTTCCAGTTCTTGAGGCGCGACAGGGCATGCTCGACACGTGCCCGGGCCCGACGGTGGACAGCGTTTTCGGCCTCCTGCTGCGGGCTCAGACGCTGTTGGCCTCGTCTTTTGCGGTGCGGGATGAGCAGTCCGGTGCCCTGGTAGCCGCCATGAGCGAGGGTGGGAACACCATGGCAGGCCCGGGTCGACACCGGACTCGGCGAAGGCCCGGCAGTCGTTGCGGCTGCCGGGTAGCGGGTCACCGATGGTCACCTGCAGGTTCGTCGAGTACCGGTAGTTCTTGCTCGAGGCCGCGACAGTGTGGTCCCGGGTGGGCACCAGCGTGCCATCGACGATGTACACGGTGCCCTCGCGTCTGCGGCGGGCCGGAGAGATCGCCAGCAGCGGCGCGAGATGGTTCAGGATCCGGTCCGCGGCCGACATCGAGATCCCGAACAGTAGCGCCACCTGCCGCAACGTCAAATTCGTGCGCCAGTACGTGGCCACCAGCAGCACCCGGTCCTCCAGCGGCAATCGCCACGGCCGGCCTCGCTTGATGTCACCACCCCGCCATCCCACCAACGCGACGAGACGGTCGAACTGCACCGGGCTCAACCCGACGAACGACTCGATCCACTTCGGATCACCTGCTGACATCACCCATCCATGACCGGACAACGCCGACGGGCGGCGGTTGGACACCGAGTGAGTCTTTCCGCGCAACGTGCTGACTACTGATTGTCGTCATGTAGTGCGGGTGTGGTCGATGTCAGGAACCACGAGTGCCGAAGCGACGATCGGGTCTGGGTGACATACCCGATTGCCGATGTGCGGGTGATCAGGAAGTGGCCGGGGGGCGGGTCGGTCGTGAGGGGAGGACGATGTCAGCGAGTGGCGGCTGTGGTGAAGTCCTCATTCGTTGGTGCCGCAACGGGTAGCTCGTGTGCGGCTTCCGGTCGTAGTCCGTCGAAGATCAGGCGCAGGTAGCGCCGCCACAGGTCGGATCGTGCGGCGGCGAGCGGTGCTGCGATCCGGGTGGGGGCATTGAGCAGCAGCACGATGTCGTGGCCGGTGACGTCCGCCCGGACGACTCCGGCCTGCCGGGCGCGTGCGGTCAGGGCCTCGGCCACCTGTGCCAGCCGGTCGCTGGCGGCCCTGATCGCGGGATGGGCGCGCGAGGCTGCGGTGGCCGCCTCGCAGAATGCACGATCGTTGGCCTGGAGTTCGGCGCCCGCGGTCATGAACTGCAGCAGGGCGGATCCCGGATCGGTTTGCCCCAGCAGGATTTCGCCGGTCGCGGCGAGGGTGTCGAGTTGGTCGCAGAAGATCGCCGAGACCAGTTCTTCCTTGCTGGAGAAGTGGTTGAAGACCGTCCCCTTGGCGACGCCGGCGCGCGCGGCGATCCGCGCGATGGAGACGTCGAGGCCATGCTCGGACAGTTCCGCGGAGGCCGCGTCGATGAGGAGGCTTCGATTTCGGGCGGCGTCGGCTCGGGGCATATGCGCCAGCCTAGCGCAACTTGACCATCCGGTCATATTGTGTGCTACGGTCACCAAAATGACCATCTGGTCAACTTATCTTGGTGTTTGTGAGGGGTCGATGATGAAAGCAGTTGTCGCGAAGCAGTACGGCCCGCCCGAGGTCCTGACTGTCGAAGACGTTTCCGTTCCACGGCCCGGCCCCGGCCAGATCCAGGTCCGCATCCGCGCCGCAGCCATCAACCCCGCCGACCTGCGAACCCTCAGCGGGATACTGCGCGAGCTGACCCCCTTGACGTTCCCCCATGTACCGGGCAGCGACTTCGCCGGCACGGTGACCGAAGTCGGCCCGGACGTGACCCGGTTCACCCGGGGTGACGAGGTGTTCGGAGTCGGGCTGCCGCGCGCGACGCCGAAGATCGCCGCGATGCTGTCCACCCCGCCATCCCTCACCACCGGCGCCATGGCCGACTTCGCGGTCTTCGAGGCCGACACCCCCGCCATCACCCGCCGCCCGGACGGCTTGACCGCCGACCACGCGGCCAGCCTGCCGATACCTGGGCTAACCGCGCTGGCCGTGGTGCGCGCCGGCCGGTTCGAGGCGGGTGAACGGGTTCTTGTGACCGGCGCCGCGGGCGGGGTCGGCGGCGCGGTGGTCCCGTTGCTGGCCGCCGCCAAGGTACATGTGATCGCCACCGCGATCCCCGAGGACGACGACTACGTCCGCGACCTGGGCGCCACCGAGGTGATCGACTACCGGACGGTCGATACCGTCGCCGAGACGCTGCGGCGCCATCCCGGCGGCGTCGATGCCATGGTCAACCTCGCCCTGCCCGGCCCCACCCTGGTCAAAGCAAGCGACGCCATCAGGCCAGGAGGCCACCTGCTCAACGTCGCCTTTCCCAGCCCCGAGCCTTCCGCATTCGACCGCCCCGACCTGACGGTGCGCACCGTCTTCAGCACCGCGCGCCCTGGAGATCTGGAAGAGCTGGCCGCACAGGCCATGGCCGGCTCCCTGCCTGCCACCATCAGTCGGCGGTACCCGCTGGAAGAGGCCGCGCGAGCGTATGCCGATCTGGTGCACACCCATGTGCGCGGAAAGCTCCTCGTCATCGCCGACGCCAACGCCACGGACTGAGCCATTGCGCGCAGCCAATCCAGGAAAGCAGACCGGGGGTGACACACCCGGTGGATGTGTCCACCATGGAGGCGCGGATTATCTTGGGTGACCGCCGGTAGTCAGGCCTGTTGACTGAACTAAATTACTCATTTATGCAGGTCGGAGGCCCTTCTGCTACGTTCCCGACATGCAGCAGCGCTGACGGCACACCGGCCGGGCCCGTCGGGGCGCGCTCAGCGGACCCGGTCGTAGACCATGGCGATCTCGCCCAGCTCGCCGGCCTCCTGGTGGGTGAGCGGCCGGCACCTGCTGGGCGGCGTCAGGTCCGTGCTCGGCATGGCGCCGTTCCGCCGGTGACCTGGACGTCACGGGCCGTTCACCTCAATAATCGGGCCAGTCATCAAAAGGACCGACCGGGGGCCCGCCGTGAGACTGCTTTTCCGAACGGCCTTACTTCTGGCCCTCGTGACGGCGTCGCCGCTCGCGGTGACGCATTCGGCTGACGCGCTCACCGCGAAAAAGGTCTTCGCGCGTTACGTCGTCAACCCCTGCCCCATGGAAGAGGGCGAGCCCTGCACCGTATGGCGGCTGAGGCTGAGCGACGGGCGGATGATCCGCCTGGCCGACGCGGTGGTCCCTGTCCCCACGCCGCACGGCAGCCAGGTGGCCTACTACCGCAAGAGCGACGGCGCCCTGGTCGTCCATGATCTGACCACGGGGAAGATCCGCGCCGTCCCGGGCAAATGGTCGCCCGACGCCAACCCGCTGAAATACCTCTCCCCGGCGGGCCGCTTCGCGGTCATCGGGCCCTCGTACCAGGTGGTGGATACCTATACCGGGCAGGTCCACACGCTGCCCTTCACGCCGGACCGGGCGATCTCCTTCAGCCCGGACAACGCTTACTTCATCGCCCGCCGCCCGCGGGTCGTCCGCCAGCCGGAGGTGAACGAGGTCTTGTCCACCAAGACGTGGACCGTGGTGCGTCGCGGTTCGAAGTTCGGCGCCCTGCGGATGGGCGGCGCGGTCGTCGCCTACATCGATTCGGAGACCATCGGCAAACCCGTCTCCATCCGGTTCTGGGACCTGACCGCCGACAAGCCCGTCGGCGCTCCCATAACGATCCCCATCAACGAATTCCCCCAAGGGCTTTTCTGGGACCAGGCCAACCATCTCGACGTCGTGAGCTACCTCCCCAAGAAATACCACCATGGGATGATCGTCCGCGGTAGCGGCTACCGCTGGCGCCGCGCGAGCGACAAGCTTCGCATCCTGGACACCGTCATCCCCAAGGAACGCAGGATCAGCGTCGTCAAGGGCAGCGTCACCTACTGACCTCCTGGCTCCTCGTCCGGCCCGGCCGCGCCGCGGGTGCGGACGAGCAGGGCCAGCGTGGTGCGGGCGTTGCGGCGCCGCGAGGGCGCCCGCCCGTACACGGACACCGCGGCCAGGACGGCGAGCGTGCCGGTGTACAGGCCAAGTCCCGCCACCAGCACCTGGCCAGCCTCGGCCGCTGCATCCGCCTCGGCGAGGAGCCCTCCGCCCGCACCACGGCCGAACACGACCCGGCGACCCGGCGGCGCCAACCCTGAGAACTGGGTCCTACGCCACGCGGCGCGTTTTGGCGTTCGTTTTGTAGTGGCGCGGTCCCGGAGGCCGTCTGGTTTCATTCCATGTCGCGCTGACACAGCACGCGGAAGGTCGTGAGGATGTAGGCATGAGTTCATCGCAGCCCCTCGCCGACCCCGGGTCCGAGCCGGACACAACCTCAGGCGGGGCGGTGAATGCTGCTGGCGCGGGGTCCGGCCCCCCATCGCCGTACACCCCTGGGTCTGCCCCGGGTCACCGCTACTTGCTCGACAACGCCCGGGTGGAGGCGGGCGAGCGGTTCACCTGGCTGGCCGAGCTGTTCGACGGTGTCACACGAGGGCACTTCGACCGGCTCGGAGTGAATGCGGGCTGGCGCTGCTGGGAAGTCGGTGCCGGAGGCCCCAGCATTCCCGAGGCACTCGCCACGGCCGTCGGACCAACCGGTTACGTGCTGGCCACGGACATCAATCCGGCCTGGTTGGACCCGCACGGCGGGTACGAGGTGCTCCAGCACGACATCGTCGGGGACCCGCCGCCGCAGCCAGGCACGTTCGACCTGGTACACGCCCGGCTCGTGCTCGTCCACGTGCCCGACCGTGCCCGGGCGTTGGCGACGATGGTGGCGGCGCTGCGCCCCGGTGGCTGGCCATTGGTCGAGGACGCCGATACCGAGCTGCAGCCGCTGGCCTGCCTCGATGAGGTTGGCCCGGCACAGCAGCGCGCCAACCGGCTGCGGCGCGCCGTCCGGGAGTTGATGACCCGCCGCGGCGCCGACCTGCGCTACGGCCGTACGCTGCCGCGGGTGTTGCGCGCGGCCGGCCTGGTCGATGTCACGGCGGCCGGCTGCTTCCCGGTCGGCGGGGTAGCCTGCGACCGGCTGGAGACCGCGACGGTGCGCATGGTCCGCGCCGAGTTGCTCGCCGCTGGGTTGGCCAACGACGCCGAGATCGACGCGCACCTGGCCGCCATCGATGCCGGCGAGCTCGACCTCACCCTCGCGCCGCTGATCTCGGCATGGGGACGCCGCCCGGGATAGCCCGCGGCGTCCGGGCCGCGGTCAGCCACAGGCCGGTGAATACGGCGCAGGCCAGCGTCACGGCACCCGCCGCGAGGAAGGCGCTGTTGAGGCCGGATTCGAAGGAGGCGCCGCCGGACTCTCGTGTGTGGACCATCGCCCCGAGCACCGCCACGCCGAGCACCGCGCCGATCTGCCGGGTGGTGCTGCTGACGCCCGAGGCGAGGCCGCCCTCCTGCGGGCTGACCGACTGGATGGCGGCCCCGGTCAGCGGCGACATGGTCAGAGCGAACCCGATGCCGACGACCGCCAGCCGCCACCACACGTTCCCGTAGCCGGTATCGGCGTGGACGAAGCCCAGAGCCAGCAGCCCCAGCCCGGCCAGCGCCAGGCCGATGCCGGCGACGACGCGGAAGCCGTACCTGGCCGCGAACCGGCCCGCGTACGGGCTGACGATCACCATGGCCAGCGAGGTGGGCAGGGTCCGCAGCCCGGCGACCAGGATCGAAGTGCCCTGGACGTAGACGAAGAACTGGGAGAAGAAGAACGACGACCCCATCAGCGCGAACCCGACCACGACCATCGCCGTGTTGGACACCGTGAACAGCCGCTGGTGGAACAGTCGGAGCGGCAGCATCGGCGTCGACGCACGCCCCTCGACCACGACGAACGCGGCCAGGAGCACCAGTCCGGCGGCGAAGCTGCCCAGGATCACCGGCGAGGTCCAGCCTCGGGAACCGCCCTCGATCAGGCCGTAGGTCACAGCGCCCACACCCGCGACGGACAGGACCGTGCCGGGGACGTCGATCGGCGGTGCGCTCGGGTTGCGGGATTCCCCCAGCACGCGCAGCCCGGCCAGCAGCAGGACCGCCCCGATGGGCACGTTGACCAGGAAGATGGCGGGCCAGCCGAAGGCCTCCACCAGGATCCCGCCCGCCAGTGGTCCGGCGGCCAGGCCGATGCCGCTGAATCCGGCCCACAGCCCGATCGCTCTGACGCGCCTCGGGGCGGGATACGCGGCGGCGAGCAACGCCAGCGAGGCGGGGCTCAGCGCCGCGGCCCCGACGCCCTGCAGCACCCGCCCGGCGATCAGCCAGCCGATCGAAGGCGCGAGCGAACACACCACCGACGCGGCCGTGAACACCATCACCCCGGTCAGGAACACCCGCCTGCGGCCGAACCGGTCGGCGAAGACGCCGCCCGACAGCAGCAGCATGGCCACCAGCAGCACGTAGGCGTCGACGATCCACTGCAGGCCGGTCAGCCCGGTGTGGAGCCGCTGCTGCATGTCGGGCAGGGCGGCGCCGACGATCGTGTTGTCGAGCAGCACCATGAACTGACCTGCGCAGGTCAGGGTGAGCAACGCTTTCACGCGAATCTCTCCTAAAAGCAGTTGGTTACTGGTCTCACGCTTTTGAACGCGGTCACTGGTGTGCGGGATCTTCTCCATGCTCGGCCACTGGTTCGCGCCCGCTTCGCCGACCTGGGCGATCAGCGGTTCTGGCGCACCGACCTGAACCCCTGGCAGCTACGGGCCGCTGGGAGTGATCGCCCGCAACGGACACCCGCGCACAGATCGCGTTGATCACCTTGTCGTCCCGCTCGATGCGGGCGATCGCCTCGTCGGTCAGTTCCGCCGAGGTCACTTCACCGGCACGCATGGCGGCCGCGAGTTCTTCGGCCGATCGAAAAGTCGATTGCATGAATGTGCACCCTAATGGCCTGCCGCAAGCGCTAAAAAAGCCGAAAAAACTGCTTCCGAGATGCCACGTCCCAGGTCAGTGGGGTTAGCGATGGGGAGGACATGAAATGGCGCTCCGCACAATGAGATAGATGTCTCCATGCTCATCGGTGCATGGCCATAGCGAGCGGGATTTGTCCAGTAGCGGAATAACTCTTTTGAAATCTTCCCAATGACGGGCCCTGGCGGGTGAGACCAGAGTCCATCGCGCGTGAGTGCCCTGCCGGCCGAAGGGCAGCGACTCCAGGCGGTCGGTGTGAGTTCGTCCGGCCACAGGGGCACGACAGGAACGCCGTGCCGCGGACCTCCACGATCTCCTCGTCCGTGAGCTGCGGTGACGCCGTCCGGCCGCGGCGGTGTTGCATGGGTCGCCCATGAAACAACCCGCAGGCAGGGGCGGCATCGTGGGGGACGCTCTGGATGTCCCGGAGACGCTCTGGTCGTCCCGGCGGTCCCGGGCGGCCAGGACGACCAGCCGCCCGGCGGCGTACGAGTCGCCGTTGTCGGCGCGAGCGCGAAGATCATCCCACCACTGGAGACCTTATACTCCTTCAATATTACGATCTTCGTACAATATTCTTGTACTCATGCAAAAAACGTTGCATGCTTCTCGTGTGACTTCACGTGAGATGCTTACTGATCTCGCGGCGATCCGCCACCCGATGCCGGTCGCCACCGAGCACGACGACACCACATCGGAGTCGTTCGACACTGCGGTCGCCGCCATCGAGGAAGCCCGCGCCGCGTTCGTGGAGAGCCTGGACGCGGCATGGAACGCCAGCGGACCCGGTTTCGATCCCCTGCTGACCACCATCGAGGACCTGGTCGTGGTCAAGAAGGACGCCGACACCCAGATCCGGCTCCTCCTCGCCTACGGCCGCGCCTACGTCGCCCCACGCCCCTACACCCTGGAAATCCTGGGGCAGGCCGCCGACCTCAGCCCCTCCGGCGCCAGCCGCGCCTTCGGGGCCGACGAGGTCGTCGAGGTTGGCGACCGCACCGGCCTGCGCCCACCCGCCACCAAGATCGAGGACTACGACCCCGACGATCCCCGACTCGGCCAGGCCAGCCGCACCCGCTGCACCTGGGGCGGTGGCGACCGCAACAACCCCTGCCCCAACCACCCCAAATACACCGTTACCGACAAGTCCGGCACCCGCTGGGCCTGCTGTGACGATCACCTCCCCCGCTACCTCGCTTCCCGGCCCCCGCGCTGAATCAATACCAGGGAAGCTGAGCGGGCAGCTCTGGCAGTTTCCCGGCCCGCATACAGACCTGGGAAAAGTCCAGGTTTTCGTGGTGGCCGCGATGGCAACGGCTGACCAGACCAACCCCAGCCCCTGATAGCGGCCCAACCGGCATCGCGAGCTCGGCCGAACACCCGGGCACGCCTCCGATGCAACCTGTTTCAAGGCCGGTCCACGTGCCCGACAAGATCGTCGCGCCCTGACCAGCGGGAATAGGCCAACAACCCAAGATAACGATTGCGGTAGGGGGCGGCGATGCCGGAGCAGCGCATCATAGGCCGCCAGCGATGGCAGCGGGCGAGTGTCGGCGGGTAGCCGGCCAGTCGCCGTTCGGTGAGCGACGCCACCGGTGACGGCTGCGGGTCGTCGGCAGCCTTGCGGGCCTCCAGCGCGACCGCGTCAGCGGTCAGAGCGCCGCCCTCAACGCTGACACCTCGATGAGCACAGCGTGGCCCTGGCTGCCGGAGGCGCCCATCATCGGGCTGACCGACATCGACGCCAAGCTCGCGACAAGTCACCCCGCGCCGGCTGGTGTAGATCGCCCAGGGCCGTCGCGCGAGCCGCTGGTCCGTGAGAACCCATGTTGAAGCACTTTGTGGCTGATCGTGGTTTAGATAGTGCTGGGCCCAGAAAGGTCGGCATCGAGTGAATCATGGGCACACCAGCCGAAACTCCATGCCAGCTGCGTACCGTCCCCATTCTTGTCTGGTGAGGGAACTCGCTGCGACAGCGCACAGAGCGGCAGGAAGGTCATGTGGGATGCTGACATCCCACAGCCGGACGGTGCTGTCCTCGCCGCCGGTCGCGAGCCTGCTGCCGTCCGGGCTGAAATCCACCGCGTTGACTGCACTCGTATGGCCGGACAGGGGAGCACCGATCTGCCGGTGAGCGGCCACATCCCAAAGCCGGATCGTGTTGTCGCCGCTGGCACTCGCCAACGTGGTCCCGTCGGGGCTGAACACTAGGGCGTGGACGGCTTCGGTGTGACCGGTGAGCGCGGTGCCGATCGGCGTGCGGCTGCTCACGTCCCAGAGCCGCACGGTGTTGTCGCTGCTGCCGGTCGCCAACGTTGTGCCGTCCGGGCTGAAGGCCACCGTCTCGACGGCATCGGTGTGGCCCGTGAGCGGCGCTCCGATCGACGTGCGGGCGCTCACGTCCCAGAGCCGGACCGTGTTGTCGCTGCTGCCGGTCGCCAACGTTGTGCCGTCCGGGCTGAAGGCCACCGTCTCGACGGCATCGGTGTGACCGGTGAGCGGCGCTCCGATCGGCTGGCTGCCCCTGACGTCCCACAGGCGAAGGGTCTCATCGGCGCTGGCGGACGCGAGAACGCGTCCGTCGACACTGAAGGCCAACGCGTGGACGCTCACTGAATGGCCGCGAAGCGGGGAGCCGATCGCCCGGCGGCCACGCACATCCCACAACTGCGCCACACTGTCGTCGTCGCTGCCCGTGGCAAGGATCCTGTCGTCAGGGCTGAGAGCCACGGGAGTGACCGTGGAATCGTTAGGGGTAAGCGGGGCGCCGATCGGCCGGTGGGCCTTAACGTCCCACAGCCGGGCTGACTGCCCGTCGCTGACGACGAGCGACTGCCCGTCGGACCCGTAGATCACTGCGTCTATGCTTTCGCCGCCGCCGGTAAGCGGAGTGTCGATCTCCCGGCGGATCAGCACGTCCCACAACCGGACCGTCTCGTCATCGCTGCCCGTGGCCAGGGATCGCCCGTCAGGGCTGAACGCCACCGACGTGATCCAGTCGGTGTGGCCGGTCAGCGGGGCGCCGATCTGCTGGCGGCTCCTCGCATCCCAAAGCCGCACCGTGTTGTCGCTGCCGCCGGTGGCGAACATCCGCCCGTCGGTACTGAACGCCACCGAGGTAACGCGGTCGCCGTGGCCACGCAGCGGGACACCGGTCTGCCGGTGCCGCTTTACGTCCCAGAGCCGGACCGTATCGTCGCTGCCGCCGCTGAGCAGGACGCGCCCGTCGGGACTGAACGCCACCGACGTGACACCGCTGCGGTGGCCGGTGAGTGGGGCGCCGATCTGTTCGTGAGTTGCCGCGTCCCACAGCCGGATCGCGTCATCGCCGCCGATGGGATCGCCGATGTCGCCGCTGCCAGTGGCGAGAACGCGCCCGTCGGGGCTGAAGGCCAGCGTGTTGAAGCCGTATTGGTCGCCTGAGATCTTGGTGTGGAGCTGGTGACGGGTTGCCACGTCCCAGAACCGCACCGAGCCGGCATCGCCGCCCAGGTCGCTGCTGGCGCTGGCAAGCGTGCGCCCGTCGGGGCTGAACGCCACCGACGTGACCCGGTCGCCGTGGCCGGTCAGCGGGGCGCCGATCTGCCGCCCGGAATGCGCATCCCACAACAGGACCGTCTCGTCGTCGCTGCCCGCGGCAAGTGTGCGCCCGTCGGGGCTGAATGCGACCGACGTGACTCGGTTGCTGTGCCCGGTGAGCGAAACGATCAACTGGCGGGTCCGCACATCCCACAGCCGTACCGTCTCGTCATCGTCGCCGCCGACGCTGGCGACAGTTCGGCCATCCGGGCTGAACGCCACGGCGGTGACGGCAGCGGTGTGGCCGGTGAGGACTGCACGCCCTGGATTGGCCACAGCGGCGAGCATGGCAGCACGAGCTTCGGGAGCGGGATTGATCCGCCAGGCTCCCACCGCGAGCAACGCCGACAGCCGAGGATCACTGGCGAGGAGTTCGCTCTGCGCGGCCCACTGGCGGGCGAGCGCGATATCACGCTGCCGATCAGCGTCCTGTTGAGCCTGCACGGCAAGCACCGTCGCGGCCACGGCGATGATGAGCAGAACTGACAACGTCGCGGTGAGGGTCCGACGGCGGCGGGTGGTGCGGATCTGCACTCTGGTGCCGGCGTCGAGGAACTCACGTTCCAGCGGGTTCACATTCAGGCGCCGACGGCTCCGGGTAGCCCACAGCAGCGCCTCCTCAAGGCGTCTGCCGCTGAGCACGTCGGCGGGCCGACGCCCCTGGGCGTCCCACGCGCGGGCGGCACGTCGAATCTGCTCATGCACCGCCAGGCCGTCCCGCTCCTCCTGCACCCAGCCGCGCAGGCGCGGCCAGGCCCGCAGCAGCGCCGGCCTGCTCAAGTTGATCTGTCCATCAGCTTCCACGATCAAAGAGGAAAATGCCGCCAGCACACTGCGCAGCGCCTGTTCCCGGGCAGGTGACAACCGGTCGAACAGCTCCTCGCGCGGGATGGGCCGAGGCCTGATGTCGCGGCTGTCAGTCACCGCCACCAGCCGCAGAAACAAGTCCGGGACAAGGTCACGATGGTCTGCGCTCAGGCGTGCATAGGCGTCCTCGGCCACCTTTTCCAGCGTGGGATCCATCGGTTCCCATCCGGTCAATAGTCCAGCCTGGGCACTGCCCGCCGCCATCAGCGCAGCGTCGGCCGCCGAAGGGCCGCCGGTCAGCGCGGCCAGCAGGCTACGAGCGTCGGGGCGGTCCAGCGGTTTCCTGGCCAGCGCCGCCCCCACCAGCGGGCGCACCGTTTCTGGCAGCACATCCAGACATGGAGAGTGGTTCAGCACCCGGTACGCCGTAGCGGCCACAGAGTCAGCCCCGAAGACATGCTCGCCGGTGGCGGCATACAGCAGGATCGCTCCCCAGGCGAAGATGTCGGCGGCCGCTCCAGCTCGCTCCCCGGCGAAAACCTCCGGAGCCATGTACGCGGGGGTGCCAGCCGCTTGGCCGCTTGGGGTCAGCGACATCTCCATCGTGCGGGCGATCCCAAAGTCGATCAGTCGAGGGCCGTCGGGGCCGAGCAGCACGTTGTCCGGCTTGAGATCACGGTGGATCACCCCCACCCGATGGATGGCGGTCAGCGCGGTGGCGACACCGATCGCCAGCCGGTGAAGGTCGTCGCCGTGGAAGCGGCGGCCACCCGCTACAACCCGGCCCAAGCTGACCCCGTCAATGAACTCGCTGACGATGAACGGCGTCGGACCTTCCAGATGCGCGTGAAGGATCTTCGCGGTGCAGAACGACGCGACTCGCTGAGCGGCCCGCACCTCCTTGGCCATCCGGGCAAGATGCCGGGAGGCTCCATCGACAGTATGCAAAACCTTGATCGCCACACGGGTTCCGAGCTGGTCGTAGGCGTCATAGACCACGCCCTGTCCTCCGGTGCCCAGCCGGCCGGAGAGCCAGTAGTCACCCAGCTGCTGCGGATCCCCCGGTTGCAACGCCTCAGGCATCCGAGCTCCCCTCGCCGGCAACCACGCATCAACCATCCACCATGTGTGACGTCAGTTACGGTGGCGAAGTTGCCCGCAACCGTCCCGGCCTGCGATCGCGGAGGCAAGGGTCACCTAGCCGGTCACGCGCGCCGAACCGCACAGGCGCCGCAGCGTGGTCCGTCGGCGCCCACGAAGTCCGCGTCGTAACGCTGCCCCCCATGTCCGCGCGTCGTGCCGTGGCAAGGCGGGGTGCTGCGCAATTCTTGGCGGTTCCCCGCAACGCCGGACCCTGCCTGTACGCTCTCGTGCCGTGGACATGAGCGCCGTCGGCTCGCTGGTGGCGCTGGCGACGCTCGCGCTCGGCGCCTCTCCCGCCCCGATGTCGTCGCGAGGGGTCGTCCTGATCTTCGGCGGCACTGGATCGCTGCTGGTGGCCCTGGCGTACGTTCCGGCCCGCGCCGCGCTCCGGGAGGCCGCGACCCGTCTCTGCGACGACCTGCTACCCCTCGCGGACGCAGACGACGCCGCGACAGCGCTCAGCCGGGCCGAGGAACGCGCGAAACTGGAGCAGACCCTGGAGGTCGACCACAACCTCATGACCGACCTGCAAACAGGTCTGGTGATCCTCGGGCCGCTCCTGTCCAGCGCTGCCGCCGCGTTCCTACCCGGATCCACCGGGTCAGGGTGATGAGGCGGTGGGGTCGGCGAAGGAGATCTCCGGGGCCGTCCCCAAAACGGTGATTTTCGGGACGGTTGCGGCGGCCTGGCCGCGGGATCCAGAGCATGATGGGGATGAGGCCGGGTCCGCCCTGGCTTCTCGCCGCCCCAGCAGTGGCACGCCGTGACACATAGAGGCGGAAATCAACTGACCGGTCGCACGGTGATCGGCTGGGACCCGGACGCCGCAAGCCGCTCCATCCACGGCGAGTTCTCCTGGTATCCGTGCCTGACCCGCCCGTAGGCGACGATCGCGGCCCGTCATTGGTCGTCGTCAGGCGGGTGTACGACGTGCCGGGCAAGACGCGCCGTACACCGGTCTTCTGGGGCGGCTACGCGGTCGAGATGATGCTGGACTACCTCCCGCGCGCCATAGCGGCGGGCATCATTCCACGCCCACGATGGGGCTGTCCTCTTCGGGGTGGCCCCGCTGCGGTCCACAACGATATGCGTGAGTCAGCTTCGGAGCAGGCGAACCCTATCTCCAGGCGCTGCAGTTGTAGACGTAATTTCCTTTGCGCCGGCAGACTCTTACATGGACCTTCCATACCTTGGTCAAGGTGAAGGATTCTTTGACGTGGCGTCCCTTCGGGCACGCCCGGCCGCCCATCTGCCATCTCTTTCCGTCGATGCGCATTTCGCCCACCACGCAGTATCCGTCCGCATAGTCGTCCCACACGTTGCTCGACAGGTCGACAGTGTATGGTCCACGACCACACCAGGACACCCAGAAATCGCCCCATCCACCGGGGTGGTCTCTCCAGATGCCGTGCATGTCGGTCGTGTGGAGCCATGGACTTCTTTCGTTGGCCCCACTACAAGCGTAGATGTAGGCGTTCTCGGAGGTCTTCGCCAGATCTTCGGTGGCCGGGTCGTCAGCAGGCGGGTCGGTGAAGTAGCCCCGCATTGAGACCTGGACGTGGGTGGTGCCCGGACCGTGGTTGGTGATGGTCACATGCCCTTGGGAGTCGGGGATGACCAGGTCGAATCCGGTAGTGCTCTCCGCCTGGTCGTAGTTGACGCTGGAGATGTCGGGGTCGCCGTCCTCGGTCGGATAGACGGTGAGCCATCCCTTGTCCGTTGGTCGCCGGGCTTGAATGGTGAGCGCGGCGGAAGCCATCGCCTTGTCGCCCAGGTCGATACCCTGCGTGACATCGAAGGTGACGGACATGCCCGGGGCAAGGGCTTCGGTGTTTCCACCTGGTACGCCAGCCCCGGTGATGGTCTCAACGATGACCTTGGACGGGACGCTGACGTAACCCCCTCCGCCCTCTTCCGCCGTCGCCTTGAAAAAGCCGCGAAGGGTGAGTGCCACGTGTACGGTGCCGCTGCCGCGGTTCTCGAGGATCAGTTTGCCGCTACCGGTCAACTGGGCCACGGTGAAACTGCTGTTGGTCTCGCCGGGGACATAGTCCACCGTTGCCACGTTGTTGCCCGACTGATCGGACGGGTGCAGGCTCAACCAGCCTTGTTGCCCCTGAGACCACGCCACGACATTCAGTGCGACCGCGTTGGCGCCGGCGGCCGGGACGTTCCCCTGCCCGGCGACGTCGATCGTCACCGACGAATCGGCCGGGACAGGGATGGCCCCGTGGACCGGGGACCCCGTGACATGCCCAGGCCGGGTGTCGTACAAATACTCGGCGCCGACCGGGTAGTACTCGTTGCCCGCCTGGGTGTCCGCGGCACTGAGGAAGTAGCCGCGGACCGCGACCACGATGTGCACCGGACTGTCGCTGTTGTTGACGACAGACACCATGCCGGTGCTGGTGAGGCGGGTGAAGTCCTCGCCCGTGACATTTTCGCCCGGATAGAAGGTCAGCGTTGACACGGTGGTCGGGGCATCGGATGGATGGACGGTGAACCAGCCGGACTTCTCCGCGCCCACCGCAGTGATGTTCAGTGCCACCGCCGACACCCCGGAAGCCGGGATCCCCGCTTGGCCGGCCACCTGAAAGGTGATCTGGCCCTTGCCCGGCACCTTGGCGGAGCTGACACCGCCGGTCCCGTCGCGGGTGTCTGCGAGCACGGCCGGAGGCACGGCCACGAACTGGTTGTCCGGGGCCTCGTCGGCTCTGGCCGGATTCATTGACGAGGTCGCCGTCATCAGCGAAACCAGCAGGATGAGCACGGTTGCCACCGCTGTGATGGCACGCCGTGGCAGGCGAGCATGAACAGAGTGCATACGTGCGCCTTTCGTATTCGGTTTTCCGGTGTTGGATCAGGCGAAGAAGGGCGTGGTCATTCTCAGGGGAACGGAGGCGCTGATCGTGGCGCCTTCTCCCCACACGCCATTGGCTGATGTTCTTGCAGTGACCGGGAGCGATGAACGACAGCAGTGTGCGTCGGGGACGTCGCGGCCTGGACCGCTTCGCCGACGTGGCCGCCACAAGGCCCCGGATTGGGATGACAGGTTGTGAGGGCATGAAAGCGTGTCGGCCGGCCTCAAGATCCGGGCCACGCCCGCCCATGCGGACTCGCGCTGACCGCCCGGTCAGGGCTGGTGCAGTCCCCAGCCCTGATTAGCCGAACCATCGCAGGGGTATTGGGCGGCCTGCTTGCCAGGCTGGGTACTGGCGTTTGGAATACCCAGGCACAGGCCGCTCTTGCGGTTGTACAGCGCGAAGATATTCTGTGGATACCGAGCGTCGTAGCGGAGGATCCAGTCCTGATTGTAATGACCGGCTGGATTCGCCTGGATGGCCCCCGCGCCCGGATCCGTGCTGGCGCGGTCGATGCCGAGATTCTTTCGCGATGCGGCGTTCTCGAAGCTGTAATAGTCACCGTCCGGAACCAGAATCCAGTGCTGCGAGGCCACGTTCTGGTTGTTGAGTGCCTGGACGACCGGGGCGCCGTTGGCAGAGCTGCCACCTGCAGGTTGCAGGAAGTGTCCGCTCTTATAGTTCCGGATCCCCAACGTGGCGGCGACCTGGACCTTGATGGCCGACAACGAAACGGGTGCCCATTCGTCGCCCGTGAGCGGCCTTGCGTGAGCGACTGCTGGACTGGCTGTCACCATCGCCATCAGTGCTCCGGCTATAACTGCCGCTGCGGCGTTCCTCGCGCATGTTGTGCGCATGGCGTCTCTCCTTGTGTTGGATTCTTTCGGCGTTACCGAGGTACCTCGGTGAGAGGGTGGGGCCCTGGCGGAAACTGCTGCGCCCGCCCTCACCTCTCCCTCGCCCGCGGCCAGGCACATGCCGGTGGCGCCGTTGACGTAGGCCTGGCCGGGTCCGGCGGAGGCCACGGCGGCTGTGCGGACCCGCTGGGCGGCTGGGACAGCAGGGTCACGGCGGCGGTCTTGGAGCTCGTACGCATGGATGTCCCTTCTCGGGTGGGGATGGGATCGACAGCACCGACCCGCGAGCAGGCCGGGGCTGGTCACACGTTCGTGTGGCCGGCCGCGCGGTTTCCGGGAGCAAGCGGTCCCGGGACCGGTTGCCCGCCGGGGCCGATGGCACCAGGATCATGGCGGTGGAAATTGTTCGGCACCCCTGATCAGGCAGGCAA